>JBFFBS010000007.1:0-39439 GCA_041560295.1 Syntrophobacteria bacterium
GACCTTCTACTGTTACGAGTGCGGTACCATGGCCTCCATGAAGACCTGCCCGCACGATGAGAAGGCCGTCATCGATGAGGACGGCAACTACGTAAGCGGCGCGCGGCTGCTGCTGTCCGGCACCATGCTCCGCAAGATGCTCTCCGAGGACAAGCCGGTACCCCCTGAGTTCTCCAAGCCAGAGGTCATCAAGATCCTCAAGGCTTACTACGCTAGCCTCGAAGAAAAGGTGGAAATCAAGCTTCACGGCGCCGCCACCGGCGATGTCGACAATAAAAAGTAGTGAGAAAATTGGTCGGAAACGACCAAATGACAACCGGCGAGGGCGGAGGTTTTATCCCGCCGATATTACTAACGGCATAGAAGTTTTGGCATTCTATGACCACTTAACAGCTAAATAGCATCCATTTGAAGGGAGGTGATTGCCGGCTATCAAAGGTTTCGGGGTGGGTACTCCGGGGCTGTATTGAGTGCTTACGTATGATTTTTAAGTCAATAAAGATTAGGAGGGAAATCAATGCCAAGTTACGTCATTGATGAAAAATGTGATGGTTGCAAGGGGCAGGACAGGACAGCCTGTATGTACATCTGCCCTAACGACTTGATGGTTTTGGACGTGGAGGCCATGAAGGCTTACAATCAAGAGCCAGAGTTTTGCTGGGAATGCTACAGCTGCGTGAAAATCTGCCCCCAGCAGGCCATGGACGTTCGCGGCTACGCCGACTTCGTGCCCATGGGAGCCAGCGTGGTACCGTTGCGCGGGTCCGAAGACATCATGTGGACAGTGAAGTTTAGAAACGGCACTATCAAGCGCTTCAAGTTCCCCATCCGCACCACGGACGAAGGTACTGCAGTGCCCGATGGAGGCTTCCCTGAAGGCCCTGGTGATCTCAACGACCAGAACCTGTGGACTGAGCCGCAATCGGGCGGGCTCGATGTGCTGCCCACCAAGTAATCTGAGGAGGTGAAAATAATGGAAGCTTTTGAAACCGTCGAACTGAGTACCGATCTTCTGATCGTCGGTGGCGGCATGGCTGCCTGCGGTGCGGCCTTTGAAACGTCTTACTGGGCCAAGAAGAATAACCTGAGCGTGCTTATGGTGGACAAGGCAGCGTTGGACCGCAGCGGTGCGGTGGCCATGGGTCTTTCCGCCATCAACACTTACATCGGTGTTGGCAGGGGCGAGAACACCTGCGAAGACTTTGTCGAGTACGTGCAGAACGACCAGATGGGAACCGTCCGTGAGGACCTGGTCTATGATATCGCCCGCCATGTGGATTCCTCGGTGCACTTGTTCGAGAAATGGGGACTCCCCATCTGGAAGGATGCCGAGGGCAACTATCAGCGCGCCGGCCGCTGGCAGATTATGATCAACGGCGAGTCATACAAGGTAATCGTGGCCGAGGCCGCCAAGAACGCCCTGGGCGTGGACAATATCATCGAGCGGCTGTTCATAGTAAGGCTGCTCACCGATGCCAATGACCCCAAACGGATTGCCGGGGCCGCAGGCTTCAGTGTCCGCGAGAACAAGATCTATTTCATCAAGGCCAAGGCCATCTGCTGCATGTGCGGTGGCGCCGTGCACATCTTCCGACCGCGCTCCGTGGGCGAGGGTCTGGGCCGCACCTGGTATCCACCCTGGAACGCCGGCTCCAACTACGCCATGATGGCCCAGGTGGGAGCTGAGTTGGCCCAGATGGAAAGCCGTTTCATCCCCACCCGGTTCAAGGATGGCTACGGCCCGGTGGGCGCCTGGTTCCTGTTCTTCAAATCCTCGGCTACCAACGCTTTCGACGAGGAGTACATCCACAATCTGGACGTGCTCAAGCCCTGGGCACCCTATGACGCAGCCAAGCCAGTGCCGACGCCGCTGCGTAACCACCAGATGATGCTGGAGTCCATGGAGGGCAGGGGCCCCGTGTTCATGAGAACTGAGCGGGCCATTGCCGCCCTGGCCGAGAAGTACAAGGATGACCCCAAGGCCTACAAGAAGAAGATGAAAGAGCTGGAGTCCGAGGCCTGGGAAGACTTCCTGGATATGACCATCTCCCAGGCACTGCTCTGGGCAGGCCAGAATATCTTCCCAGAAGAGAAGAAGTCTGAGATCATGGCAGCCGAGCCGTATTTTATCGGCTCCCATGCCTCCCACGCCGGTATGTGGGTGAGTGGACCGGAAGACCTCGCTCCGCCCGAATACAAGTGGGGCTACAACCGGATGACCACGATCAACGGTCTGTTCACCGCCGGTGACGGGGTGGGCTGTTCTGCTCACAAGTTCTCTTCCGGCTCCCACGCCGAAGGACGGATCGCCGGTAAGTCCGCGATGAAGTTCCTGGTGGAGAACCCCGGGGATGTGACTCTTGACACCTCCAAGTTCGAGGAAATCAAGGCCGAGATCCTCAAGCCCTTGAAGACCTTTGAAGAGGGCAAGGGCTACACGGTTACCCCCGACATTACCCCCAACTACATCCGGCCCAAGATGTTCTTGTTCCGCTTGAACAAGATCATGGACGAGTACGCCGGTGGGACCTCCATGTGGTACACCACCAACGAGGCCATGCTGAATCGTGCTCTCGAAGAGCTCAGGATGCTCTATGAAGACTCCAAGTTTCTGGGCGCCGAAGGTCTGCACGAGTTGATGCGGGCCTGGGAGAACTACCATCGCATGTGGACCTCCGAGGCTCACGTGCGGCACATGCTCTTCCGCGAGGAGACCCGTTACCCGGGTTACTACTACCGCGCTGACTTCAAAGAGGTTCTGGACGAGGAGAACTGGAAGGTGTTTACCATTTCTAAGTGGGATCCTGCCACCAGAGAGTGGTCTATTCGCAAGGAGCCCGTGCAGAATTGGTTGGGCCTCAAGTAAAACCTGTTTGATCCTGCTCCAGGCGCCGATGCGGCGCCTGGAGCAATTTTCTGCATATTCCTATCAATTGCTGCATGCTCTGCCCGTAAAACCGGGCTGATGTGCGGTGAACAATAATTCGCTTTTATGGGTTGCGGACAGCTTCCCTTTCCTTTTCTGGGACACATGCTAAGGGATGCTGTCTGTTCAAGAACGTTTCCTAGAGATTTCAGGGAAACCGTTTTCTCTCCCTGAGTAGGTTCCAAGAATCTAAACCCTATGGTGATTGCCCGGCAAAACGGCTGTAGATACAGAACTGGGAAGTTCCGGCGGCGACGAGTTCATGCGCGCCGGGCAACCTCCCTAGGGTTTAGTCGTAACTCTTCCTACAAACAATCTTGCCCTCAAGTAAAACCAAATACCTTGGAGGAATGCGATGGCTGATGAAAAGGCTTTGACGGAGAGTATTTTAGTGGTGGGCGGCGGCATCAGCGGCCTGACCACGGCGGTGGAGGCGGCCGAGGCTGGCCGCGATGTTTTTATTGTTGAAAAGCGGCCGTATCTTGGCGGTCGGGTGGCGCAGTTGAACCAATACTTTCCCAAGCTCTGCCCGCCCAGTTGCGGCCTGGAAATCAACTTTCGTCGCATACGACAGAATCCCCGGATAAAAACTTTCACCATGGCTGAGGTGGAAAATATATCTGGCGAGGAAGGAAACTTCGATGTGACCATCAAACTCAACCCGCGGTTTGTGAATGAGAACTGTACGGCCTGCGGGGATTGTGCCGAGGGGGTCACAACTGAAATTCCCAATGAGTACAATTACGACATGGACAAAATCAAGGCTGTCTATCTTCCTCACGACATGGCCTATCCCATGCGCTATGTGATTGCCCCGGAAATTATCGGTACTGAGGAGGCAACCAAGGCCAAAGAGGCCTGCCAGTATGAGGCGGTGGATCTGGAGATGCAGCCTGAGAGCGTAACCCTCAAAGTAGCATCTGTTGTTTGGGCCACCGGTTGGAATCCATACGATGCCACCAAGATGGAGAATTTGGGATACGGCACGGTCCCCAATGTGATCACCAACGTGATGATGGAGCGGTTGGCAGCCTTTGATGGCCCAACCGACGGCAAGATTGTCCGACCCGCAGATGGCAAACCGGTGGAGAGCGTTGCTTTTGTACAATGTGCCGGTTCCCGGGACGAGAACTACATGGCCTTTTGCTCCCACATCTGCTGCTTGGCCTCACTCAAGCAGACGACCTACGTTAGGGAGCAGCTCCCCGATGCCAAGGTCACCATCTTCTACATTGATATCCGAGCTTTGGGCAAATATGAGGAGTTCTACACCAAAGTTGCAGCTGACGAAAATGTCACCCTCATCAAGGGCAAGGTTGCCAAGGTAGAGGCAGATCCCAGCGGCCAGATCGTTGTGGAGGCCGAGGACATTTATAGCGGCAGTAAGAGCCAGGCCAAAGTTGATCTGGTGGTGCTGGCTACCGGAATGGAGCCCAGTACAGCCACGGCTAGGGTGCCCACTGATGTAAGCTACGACGAGAGTGGCTTTGTCTTAAGTGAGAAGCCGGGAATCTATGCAGCCGGATGCGCCAGAAGGCCGCTGGATGTGGCCACTTCCAACCGAGATGCCACCGCTGCAGCGCTCAAGGCCATTCAATCTACGGTGAGGAGGTAATCCAATGGAGAAGAAAGTAGGGGTTTATATATGTAAAGGCTGTGGCATCGGGGATTCCCTGGATATGGAAGCCCTGACCGCGGTTGTCAATGACGAATTCAGCCCAGCGGTATGCAAAGACCACGATTTTCTTTGCAGCGAGGCAGGGGTGCAGAGCATCAAAAAAGATTTGAACGGTGATGACGCTGTGAATGCAGTGGTGGTGGCGGCCTGCTCCCCCCGGGTCATGCAAGATGTGTTTGACTTCGGGCCGAGTGTGGTGCTGGATCGGGTAAACCTCAGAGAGCAGGTGGTCTGGTGCCAGCCTAAAGGGGAAGAAGATACCCAGATGATGGCTGAGGATTATCTCCGCATGGGTCTTACCAAGGTAGGGGACATGGAGCCCCTGGAGGCCTTCCAGCCAGAAGAGGAAATGTCCAAAAAGCTGCTGGTAGTGGGTGGCGGATTGGCAGGCATTACTGCCTCTGCTGAAGCGGCCAAGGCCGGTTCCGAGGTGGTGCTGGTGGAGAAAGAGGCTCAACTGGGCGGCTGGATGAACAAAGTCTTTAAACAGGCTCCCTTGAATCATCCCTACACCGACCTGGAGGATGTGGATATTGCCGATCGCATCAAGGCGGTGGAAGAAGACGGTAATATCACAGTATACACCGGGGCCACCCTAGAGAAGGTCGAAGGTGCCCCATGTCTCTTTACAGCACACATCAAGCAGAACGGCAATGTGGTGACCGAAAAGGTGGGGGCCATTGTTGTGGCCACCGGAGCTGTGCCATACGATGCCACCAAGCTAAGCCATCTGGGATTCGGCCAGAGCGAAAACGTCATCACCAACGCCACCCTGGAAGAGCTTGCCTCTAAAGGAACTATTACGCGACCCTCCGACGGCCAGCCGGTAAAATCGGCGGCCTTTGTTCTGTGCGCCGGCTCCCGAGATCCAGAACACCTGTCCTATTGCTCTTCCACCTGCTGCATCGAGTCGTTGAAGCAGGCCAAATACTTGAGGCTCCAGGACAAAGATGCCAAAGCCTACATAATCTACAAGGATATGCGGACGCCTGGGCACTATGAATTATTTTACAAGAGCATGCAAGATGACGAAGGTCTGTTTCTCACCAAGGGCGAGGTCAGCTCAGTCACAGAGGATGAGAACAAGAACGTGGTGCTGGAGGTGGATGATACCCTGCTGGGCGAAAAGATTCAGCTCAAGGTGGATATGCTGGTGCTGGCAACGGGCATGGTGACGAATGCGGCCATTGGTGAGGAGGTCGAACTGGTCTCGGAAGATGAGGGGGAGGATGCGGCCGATTTAGAGGACGTGCCTGCCGACACTATCATTAAGTCAGAGATGCTCAACCTGGACTATCGGCAGGGGCCAGAAGCGCCGCCTCTGCACAGCGGCTTTCCGGACTCACACTTCATCTGCTTCCCCTACGAATCCCGGCGTACGGGCATTTATTACGCGGGTAGCGTGCGGGCTCCCCTGGACGGGCTCAGCACCATCGATGACGCTGGCGGAGCCGCCCTCAAGGCAATCCAGTGTGTGGAACTCACCTCCCAGGGCATGGCCGTGCATCCCAGGGCCGGGGATATGAGCTATCCGGATTTCTTCATGGACCGCTGTACCCAGTGCAAGCGCTGCACGGTGGAATGTCCCTTCGGTGCCCTCAATGAAGATGAAAAGGGCAACCCGCTTCCCAATCCCACCCGCTGCCGTAGGTGTGGGGTCTGCATGGGTGCCTGCCCGGAACGGATCATCTCCTTTAAGAATTACTCGGTCCGGATGATCGGTAACATTATAAAAGGCATCAACGTGCCGGACGAATGGGACGAGAAGCCGAGATTTATCATCCTGGCCTGCGAGAATGACGCCTATCCAGCACTGGACATGGTGGGTATTACCCGACAGGAGATCAGTCCCTGGGCCCGGGTTATTCCCATGCGTTGCCTAGGTGGTTTGAACCTGATCTGGGTCGCCGACTCACTCTCCAAGGGAATAGATGGTATCCTGCTGCTCGGATGCCGCCACGGTGATGACTACCAGTGTCACTTTATGAAGGGGAGCGAACTGGCAGAGATTCGGTTGTCAAAGGTTGCGGAAACCCTGGACCGCTTGGCCCTGGAGTCCGACCGGGTGCAACTGGTTCAATTGCAGATCAGCGACTATCCCGATCTACCCAGAATCATCAATGAGTTCTCGGAAAAAATGGATGAAGTTGGTCCCAATCCCTATAAGGGTTTCTAGTCCTTCGACTCTTACGTTCTATTCAGAACTTATGCGCGCAGGACTAGTGCTGGGTAAGCGAAATTAGCCTTTGCTCACGAGAAGATAAATCGCCTAACTTGCGCATCGAAGCACGAGGAGGTAGTTACCATGGCAGATGAATCCGCAGTGCACGTAGAGAGTAAAGCTGCGACCCTGATTGAGCCCGATCTGAATGTCGTTCGGGAGCTCAAAGCGGCGGGGGGAGACACACTAAAGAAGTGCTTTCAGTGTGCCACCTGCTCGGTGGTCTGTGCGCTTTCTCCTGATCAGAAACCCTATCCCCGCAAAGAGATGGTTTACTCCCAGTGGGGTCTGAAGGACAAGTTGGTAAACAATGTCGATGTCTGGCTTTGCCACTACTGCAATGACTGTTCGACCCATTGTCCCAGAGGTGCCAGGCCCGGAGATACCCTGCGAGCCGTCCGCGCTCTGAGCTTCCGGCATTTTGCCTTTCCCAGCTTCATGGGGAAGATCGTCGGTGAGAAGAAATACTTACCGATAATGCTTGCCATTCCGGTGCTCATCCTCTTGCTTGGGATTAAAATAGCAGGGGGCCATATTCCTGAGGGAGCGGTGGAATACCGTGACTTGTTTCCACTCCTGCTGGTGGATGCTATCTTTGTCACGGTTACATTCTTGGCCATAGGGTCCATAGGGTTTGGCGTTTGGAACTTTTTACAAGGTATACACGCCAACGCCGTCAAGGAAGGCTACGCCGAAGATAAACCGCTGGCAATGGGCGACTACGTCAAGAGCTTGATCTCGGTAATTCCCACCATTTTGTTGCACGACAAATTCAAGCTGTGCACCACCAACCGCGATCGCTACTGGTCCCACATACTTGTGTTGGTTGGCTTTGTGGGTTTGTTCATTGTTACCAATATAGGCTTTGTCGGCATTTATGGTGGGCCCCTTCTCGGCATAAATACAAATTTTCTGGCTCCACCATACTCATTTGCCAACCCAATAAAGTTGTTCGCCCTGCTTGTGGGCATTGGGTTGCTGGGGGGTATTCTCCTGGTAATCGCCAACCGGCTTAAGCCCAAAGATGCCGAGAGCACCATTAGCTATCTTGATTGGTCTCTGATTGTTGCTGTCTTGGTCACGGCTTCAACAGGGCTCTTGACCTGGATTGGCCGGGTGGGCAATTTGGGCACTGTCGCTTATGGTATTTACTTCCTGCATCTGGTTTCAGTTTTCTACATCATCGCCTACCTGCCCTACAGCAAACTGGCCCATATATTCTACCGTACAGTAGCAATGGGCTACGCTGCTTACATCGATCGGCCCTTTGGGGTAGAAGGAGTCGCAGCTGCACCTGTGGCCGCTCCAGAAGCTGAGCCGACTCCGGCTGCTGAAGAACCTCCAACTGAAGAGCCCGCTGCTGAGGAAGCGGCCGCGGAAGAACCAGCCGCCGAGGCTGAACCTGAGGAGGAGAAAGCCGAGGCTCCTGCTGAAGCAGAGGCTGAAGCTCCTGCGGAGGTTGAAGAAGAGAAGCCGGCCGAAGAGGAAGAGGAGAAGAAAGAGTAATTCCCACATTCATCCCGTAATGCACGACCCGGCCCAATGGGCCGGGTTTTTTTGTGCATTTGCAAAAGGATTTCAAAGTGCCTATAGTAGTATTGATGTGGGATATGAAATGTGAGATGTAAAAGAAGACGTCATTATCTCACATCCCAGATCTCACATCAGTTGATAAGAAGGCTATTTCGAATAGACAGGGAAATTTTTTATGCCCGGTGAATCTGAGAACAACAACGGCGTGCCAGGCGCCGACACAGATGAATCCTGCTCAACCTGCCACCAATACTTCGATAAAGAGGATGAGTGCTGGGGAAACTACGTACCCCTGACCCGAGATGAGGAAGCCATTCTGGCGCGGATGAGAGAGGTCAAGGCAGAGGTGGGCGCGGTTAAGAAACGACTAAAAGAAATTGAAGACAAGAATGGCTTCCAGGCCCCCATAGACGGGGATGACAGCGACAGAGTCAGCGATGAGCAAGCACTATGGCTGGAACAGAGGCAGTTAATGGTGACATTGCGGGAAGAGTGGCAAAAACTGGATCTTAGAAGACAGGAGGCAGCCAGTTTCCGCATGAAGATCCTTGGGCACGAAGACTAATACACGAGGTACCCAGCACTAATCAATCCCGTGCCCACTACTGAAATCAACCGCCTGCCTTACATTTCCATTCGGTTCAATTATCATGCGAAGAAATTTCTCAAATATTCGGCTATCAATTCGCCAAAAGGTCGTTGTGGGTTTCACTCTGTGCGTCGCCGCCGTTCTGCTCATTGGTATGCTGGCCTATCGCGACCTCATCAGACTTGATCGGAAACTGCAGTTGGGAGAAATTACCCATAATCTGCATTATTTCATTATGGAAGCAAGGCGCTATGAGAAAAACTTCCTACTCAACGGGCAAGAGAAGGATTACCAAGAAGGACTTTTTTATTTGAAGAAGACACAAGAGATCTTGGGGCACATTCAGCAGGATGTAATGGGCCAGAAAGGTGCCGAGCAGTTAAACCAACTCAAGCAGGAATTGGTAGATTATGGTCAACACTTGAATGACCTAGCTACTGCAGGGGAAGGTTCAGCCTCGGCTTTGCAGCGGAAAAGAGTGATAGAGGCCCGGCTTATTAAGACGGGTAATAACCTCATCGATCTTTCCCTCAACTTGTCCACCCAGGAGTACTCTAGGATTCAAGAGATCGTCTCATCCCTCAAGACAATGCTCTTTTCCACGATTATTGTGCTCTTTATTCTGAGCCTTTTCCTCGCCCTGCTGATCACCCGCAAAATTGTACGCCCCCTTACAGTCATAGAGAAAACCACCCAGAGAATTGCCAGGGGTAATTTCAAACCACTACCCGTTATCCAGACCTATGATGAGACCCAATCGGTGGTAGAGGCTTTTAACACAATGATCGCCGAGCTCGAGAGCCGCCAGGATCAGCTGGCGCAGGCGCAAAAGCTGTCCTCCTTGGGAATTCTCACCTCCGGAATCGCCCACCAGCTCAATAACCCCCTCAACAACATCTCTACCTCCTGCCAGATTCTTATGGAAGAAATCGACGAGGGGGACAGGGAGCATATCAAGAAACTCCTCACCAACATTGACCAGGAGGTGGACAGGTCCCGCGACATCGTCAAGGGACTGCTGGATTTCTCGCGTGACCACGAATTCGAGCTTGACCGGGTCAATCTGCAAGACTTGGCCAACCGGACCACTTGGCTGGTCTCCAGCCAGTTACCTGCAGGCGTGGAGATCACCACAGACATTCCAGAGGATCTGGATATCTTTGCAGATACTCAAAAGCTCCAGGAAGTGATCCTCAATCTCCTGTGGAACGCGGCCCAGGCCATGCCCGACGGTGCGGGGGTCATCACCATCACCGCCCGAGAAGACCATGCTACGAATCAAGTTGAAATCGCTGTTCAGGATGACGGCTCCGGCATACCTCCCGAAGACCTGCCCCACATTTTCGATCCGTTCTTTTCGACAAAAGAGCCGGGCTATGGCACGGGCCTGGGACTTTCCGTGGCTCATGGCATTGTTGATCGGCATGGCGGCACCTTATCAGTAACGAGTAGGGTGGGAGAGGGCAGTGCCTTTACTATCAATCTACCGCTCGAAAGAGACGTTGCCAGCGGGGATCAAGAGCTATGAAAGATGCTAGGATTCTTATTGTCGACGACGAAGACATCGCCAGGGAGAACCTCGGACACGTTCTCAGTAAAGAGGGCCATGAAATCGTTTCGGTGGACCGGGGCATCAAAGCCCTAAATGTGCTGGAAGACTCTGAATTCGACCTGGTTCTAACCGATCTGAAAATGAAACAGGTGGACGGCATGGAGGTTCTTACCAGAACCAAAGAACAATATCCTGACACCGAAGTGATCATTATCACCGCCTACGCCACGGTCGCCACTGCCATCGAGGCAATGCGGAAAGGAGCCTACAACTACATCCCCAAACCCTACAAAATGGATCAGGTGCGACTGGTAGTTAAAAGAGCCCTGGAGAAAAAAAGGCTCAAAGATGAACTCCGCACTCTTAAACGGGATTACAAGGCGAGGGTGGGGTCGCCTTTGATCATCGGCAAGGACCATAAGATGCAGGAAGTCAACGAGATGGTGGCCCAGTTCGCCCCCGCAGACTGCAGCATTCTCATCTTCGGCGAGACTGGCACCGGCAAGGAACTCATCGCCCGGGCAATACATCACCAGAGTAACCGCGCCGAGGCGCGCTTTCTCGCCGTCAACTGCGGGGGTTTTACCGAGGAACTTCTTGCCAATGAACTCTTTGGCCACGAAAAGGGTGCTTATTCCGGGGCCACCTCAACCAAAATCGGTCTGCTCGAGGCGGCCAGAGGCGGCACCGTCTTTCTGGATGAGATAGCTGACATGCCACAGTCAATGCAGGTCAAGCTTCTCAGGGTGCTCGAGGGAAGGTCGCTGCTCCGGGTCGGCGGCACCCAGTCAATCCCAGTTGATATACGGGTCGTCGCCGCCACCAACAAGGACTTGGGAAAAGAGGTGGAGGCCGGCAATTTCCGTAAGGACCTCTTCTATCGTCTCAACGTGGTCAGTCTACATCTTCCTCCCCTGGGGGAGCGGAGGGACGACATCCCGCTTCTGGCGCATCACTTTCGGAGACGTTACGCTGGGGCTCTAGAGAAAACCATAGAGGGCATCTCGGACGAGGCCATGGACATCCTGATGAACTATGAATATCCGGGTAACATCCGCGAACTGGAAAACATCATAGAACGGGCGGTTGCCCTGTGCAACAGTGGTGTGATTCTACCTAAGCATTTGCCCCAGGAACTTGAAAGATTATGCTTCACCGTCTACCATCATTCGAGCAATCGGTTGCCCACCTTGGAGGAAAACGAACTTGAATATGTCCGCTGGGTGCTCAAACGTGTGAACGGCAACAAGACGAGGGCCGCCGAAATACTGGGAATCGATCGGGTTTCCCTGTGGCGAAAGTTGAAACGTTGGGGACTGGCGGAGAATGCTGAGGGCTGATAGCTGTATGCTGAACATTTACAAATCAGCGCAAAATCAAATCCACCACCTCTTCAACGCTCTCGGCGAGAACAACTTTTAAATCCCCGCGAATCTCATCCCTCAGGTTTTCCAAATCCACCCGATTCTTAGCCGGAAAGACCACTGTCTTCGTCCCGACGCTGCCAGCAGCCAGTATTTTTTCCCTTACCCCCGCTACTGGTAAGATCCTGCCACCCAGGGTCAACTCACCGGTTATGGCCACTTCTCTTCTTGCCGGCCTTTCCGTAAGCAGAGATATCAGCGCGAAAGCAATGGTGAGACCCGCCGAGGGCCCATCTTTGGGAATGGCCCCTGCTGGCACGTGAATGTGGATATCATGGTTGTCGTAAAAGTCTTCTGCAATCTGGAATTGATCTGCATTACTGCGGACATAGCTCAGCGCGGCCCGGGCCGACTCCCGCATCATCTCCCCCAAGGAGCCTGTCAAAATCAACCCTTTTTCCCCTTTCATCCTTGCGGCCTCAACAAAAATGATATCACCGCCCGTCTCGGTCCAAACCAGCCCTGTGGTAACGCCGATCCGGTCTTTGGCCTCGGCAACCTCATAGTGGAACTTCCTCGGACCCAGATATCGTTCCACCTCTTGGGGGGTAATGGCAACGGGCTTGGACTCCCCTCCTTGTTGCAGAATCTCCCGAGCGATTTTCCGACAGATGGAACCGATCTCTCGCTCAAGGTTCCTGAGCCCAGCCTCCCGGGTGTATGCTCTAATGATCCTGCCCACCGCCTCACGGGAGAAATCAGGGGGAGGACTGGTGAGGCCGGTGGCTTCAATCTGCCTGGGAATCAGGAAATCCTGGGCGATTCGTTCTTTTTCCTGATCCGTATATCCGGGCAGGGTAAGCACCTCCAGCCGGTCCAACAATGGTCGAGGGATTGGATCCACATAATTCGCGGTGGCAATGAACATGACGCTCGACAGATCAAAGGGCACATCCAGGTAGTAATCTAGAAAACGGTCATTCTGCTCCGGGTCCAGAACCTCCAGCAAGGCCGAGGCCGGGTCGCCGTGAAAGTCCTGGCCTATCTTGTCGATTTCATCCAGCATGAATACGGGGTTCCTGGATCCGACCTGACGGATGGCCTCGATGATCCGCCCGGGCATGGCGCCAACGTAGCTCCGGCGATGCCCCCTGATCTCCGCATCGTCCCTCATACCACCGACAGACAGCCGAATAAATTTTCTCCCGAGAGCAGTAGCGATTGCCCTTCCCAATGAAGTTTTGCCCGTGCCCGGCGGACCACTAAAGCAAAACACTGGACCCTTGGGCCTGTGCTCCCATTGCACTTCGGCCAGGGCCTGCTTTACGATTGTGCGCACTTCATCAATTTTCAGGGGTTTTGAGAGATAATGGTAGGCGCCCTTTTGCACAGCCTCGAGCGCCGTGTCTACCGAAGCATAGCCTGTGATGATGACCACCTCGGTGTGGACATGTCGACTCTTAATGCGCTCCAGGAGTTCCATCCCCCCGAGCTCAAGCATGCGGAGGTCGGTGAACACCAGCTCAAATCCGGCGGAATTCATCTGCTCCAACGCTTCGACGCCATTTGTGGCTGTGGCTACCTGGTAGCCTTCTTTTTCAAGAATATGCTGCAGATTGGTCCGGGCAATTTCCTCATCGTCCACCACCATAAGCCTGGGTTTGCGCTGGAGTTTGAGGGTCCGGACCGCCAGGTATTCCAGAATCCTAGCTTTCACCTGGTGGAGGCCCGCGTGCTGCTCATTGAGAATTCGTTCGGCCCGCGTAAGATCGAGATTGTCTTTGGTGTGGACACTCCAGGGCAGACTCACTAGATACTCAAGGTGATTGATGCCAATGGTGTATTCAGCTGCCTCAACAGGAGTTTTCTCTAGTTTTTCCAATTCCCTGAGAGCGACGGCCTCCACCGATCCCGGCATGTGCGCCTTGAGTACCTCCTGCCTCAACTGCTCAAGTTCCTCGAGCTGTTGCCTTTCCTCGTCCTTGCCAAAAAATGCCATGCTCCCCCCTTATTCTTACCTGCCCAAATTTTCCTTCGCTTTTAAGGACTTACTGAAATCAGATAGCTCACCCTCAAGGAGTGGAAAATCCGTCCTCTTCTGCAACCTTAGCAAAAACCGTTCCCCTAATCAGACTAGACCCGTCCAGAACTGCGCGGCAGACTGGCACCGGTGCAGTATAGCACATTTCGATCTTGTTAAAACTTGTTCTTATTCCGAAGTCTTGCTACATTGAACCGAATCTATTTTGATAGATGGCGCCATGGCGTCTCCATCGTTTGTTGGCATCTCTTACCCCTGGCCTGACGCACTAGGACACAAGTTACCACGCTAGCTAGAGCGCGGAGGATCATCCACAATGACCGCCGACATGGTAATGACCTTAATTGTTCTTGCCTTCGTAATCATTCTCTTCGTATTCGAGTGGGTCCGAGTGGATGTGGTGGGCATACTTATGATGGTTCTGCTTCCCGTCCTTGGACTCATTTCTCCAAAGCAAGCCTTTATGGGACTCAGCAGTAATGCGGTAGTCTCCATCATAGCTGTCATTATCATTGGCGCCGGCTTGGACAAGACCGGGGTGATGAACAAAGTGGCCAACCCCATTGTCAAATTGGCGGGCCGCAGCGAAAGCCGGCTCATGGCCCTGATCTCCGCTACTGTTGGTTCTATCTCCGGCTTGATGCAGAATATAGGCGCGGCTGCCCTTTTCCTGCCGGCAACGCAACGGATTTGTAAACGGCTTGAAATTTCGGTTTCCCGTATCCTCATGCCCATGGGCTTCTGTGCCATCGTCGGCGGCACCCTTACTCTGGTGGGGGCCAGTCCCACCATTCTTCTCAACGACCTCATGGTGCTGGAAGGCGAAAAGCTAGCACCTTTCGGTCTTTTTACCCAGACACCCATCGGCATCTGCCTGCTCCTCAGCGTCATCATCTATTTTCTGGTTCTGGGAAAATTCATCCTGCCAGTCAGTGATGGTGAGACAGATCGGGGTGGGGCAGCAACGCTCCTAAGCGATTACCCTGACCTAATACATCTTTTTGAACTTCACGTTCCCGAGCATTTCGAAGGCCCCAAAACCTTGGAGGAACTGGCTATTCGCAAGGATTTTTTGGTGACGGTAGTCGCCACAGGCAATGCTGCCAGGGGTAAGAAAAGATTTGTGCCGAGGAAACGTAACCGGATAGCTCCCGGCGACGACCTAGTCATCATCGGCAAAGAAGCGAATGTCAGGGCTCTCGCCAAACATAAGGGATGGCAACTCAAGGATGGGCTCGATTTTTTTGTTGATGAATTCGCCCGCACAAATGCCGGCCTGGTGGAAGTCGTGGTCTCTCCCCGCTCCGAACTGATTAATAAGACTCTAGGCGAGGTCCGCTTCCAGAAATACTACCGAGTGAACCCCATAGCAATTCACGCTGGGGAGAGATTCTATCTCGCGGGGATCAATCATGTAGGATTGAAGATGGGAGATGCCATTTTACTTCAGGGCCCTTGGGACCGATTTCACCGGATCAGGAGACAGCCTCTGCCCCGACCCTTCACCTTTACCACCCCCCTGGAAGGTGAGATCTTGCGGCCGGCAAAGGCCAAACTCGCCGTGCTCTGGCTGGCAGTCGCTTTGAGTCAGATCATCTTCTTCAACGTACAACTCTCGGTGGCCTTGATGTCCGGAGCCCTGGGGATGATCATTACCGGTGTGCTTTCGGTGGATGAGGCCTACCATTCAGTGGACTGGATGACGGTTTTTCTGTTGGCCGGGCTCATCCCCCTGGGAGTTACCTTTGAGCAGACGGGCACGGCAGCCTACATGGCCAGTGGCATACTGGAACTGATCGGCGCGGTACCCCCCATAGTTCTGCTGGCAGTGTTCGGAATCTTGACCTCATTTTTTACCCTGGTGATTTCCAATGTGGGAGCCACGGTTCTCTTGGTACCGCTCTGCATGAACGTGGCGATCATGGCAGGCGGAGATCCAAGAATGGCGGCCCTGGTGGTGGGTCTTTCAGCTTCCAATACCTTTATCTTACCCACCCACCAGGTTAACGCACTCATTATGAGGCCAGGTGGCTACCGGACCGTGGACTACACCAAAGCCGGCGCAGTCATGACCGTAATCTTCCTTGCGGTCATGCTCACCGCAATCTACTTGTTTTATGGAGTCAAATAAGGGGTGAGATCTCGCCGGGCAACGAGAGGAGGGCAAGTGGGCGTTGATACCTCTCCCTATTTTTTTTTGCTTTCTTTCCTATAATAGAAGCAAAGCCCAATGGTGAACAGGATCAAAACCAGACCGAAAATGAAATCTGCGTCCATGCAACTCCTCTTTTTCCTGAAAGGATATGGAAATGGTGATTTGAAGCCGTGAGGGGCTGGCAGGGCGACATCTGTGTCCATCTGTCAGTGGCTGTAAAGCTAGCGAGCCATACAGAACACGGGAATCGTTACACTCCCCTCGTCAGGACAACTCTCCGGCTCGGTGACCACGAATTCCACCCGAAACCGCTCCTGGTGAATTTCCTTAATGCACTGGTCGACCTCGCCGAATTTGATCACATGGCTAAAAGAGATTCCTTTTTCTTTGCAAGCACAGCGGAACCCGGCCGTACTCTCTTCGCTTCTCGCCCGAAACTGCTCACAAACCATGTCACAATAGGGCTCCAGGGTGGATGATTCAGTTCGCACCGGGCTCACACTCAGGGCTAAGATTTCGTAGCCCATGCGCTCGGCAAGCCCCACTGCGTATTGTATCACTGGCTGGGAAAAGGTGTCCTCGTGACCCACCACCAGTACCTTACTCTTTTCAGTCAGTTCAGCTCGAATTAGGTTCTGGGCGTCCTCATGCAGACCGGCCTCGGCGAAGGCGATGGCCTTGGTCTGCCTCTCGATTCTTTTTCTAAGGGCCTGAGCCTGGCGATTTTTCACCGCCACCTCTTTGTGCTCTCCCTTTGTCTTCCTCAAAATCTGTTCCCTAAGTCTCTTTAGCATGATGGTAATGCTCTCCTGATCATCTGCTTCCGAACTCTGAGTTCACTACCGGCGTTGGCCGGAGGGTGTGTGAAGTTGCTTCCTGAGTCTGGGCCGCGGACTCGGGCGAACTCTCTTGCGAAGAACTTTGCCCTCCCGCAAGAACTCCCTGGCGGTCTCATGCTCTCCGGCTTCAGCGAAGGTGATTGCCAACATTATTCTTTCGCTTTTCTTTTTCACGCCCATGATTACTTCTCCAGTTTTCTCTTTGATTTTCGCCTGGTGTTCGCCTATCGTTTCCGATTGTGTAGTTACAACATCTATGCCAAAGAGAGGGTTGGTATGTATATTATTGTAATCACTAGATTTTAATAAATAATCTTTTTTTCGCCCCATTACTCAACTGTTACATATTGTAACGCTCTGAGACATCAAAGAGATATAATCAAGTGATATTAATAAGTTAAAAGCTATTGCATTAAGAAGGTGTGATGTTGCGAATTGTAACGTTTTTCTAATGCACGATTCGCTCGGATGTGCGCTGTGGCCTGGGAGGGTGTTTTCGCGGCGAGATGGGTGGATGTCAAAAGTAAAATCCTCGGGCACAAGGTCTAATACACTAGGAACTAGGGACTAAGCACTAGGCACTAGAACAAATATCCTAAGGAAGCCACATGGTTCCTAGTAAGTTCTACTCCTTGTCCTCTTTTAGTTTCTTGAGATGACTGATCGCCCAGGAAATGCGAGGTTTATTCCCGATCCGGGTGTTAACCTCCTCGAGGGTGGGCAGAAGATCAACTCGATCTCTCTTGCCGAGAACCAGGCCAGCATAATCCACCACCGCAGGCTCATCATGGTCGAGGAGTCCCAGCAAGAAGTCATCCACGCCAGCTGCATCAAGGTTACTCAGCATATTAATGAAACCCACCTTAAGTTCATCAAAGTCCTGGTCACGCCCAAACGCATCACGGATGTATGGGAGTACGTCAGGTCCTAGAGCTTCAAGGTGCTTGAGACAGGCCTCAGAGACGTAGTGATAATTGAACATGGTGATATCCAAGAGGCTGCGAATGGCCATCTCTGTGGAGTAATGCGCCAGTATATCTGGAACGAATAGCGCAGCCCAGGAAAACTGGCTCATAACCTGGATTAAATAGGGAATGGCATCCGGGCCGACCTGCTTGAGCTGGTCTATGGTGGGCGCCAGAGCCTCTTTTCTCTGCTCGAGCCCCTGCTCTTGTTGGGCGGGGAAGCGCTCGAGATCGTTGGCGGTATATAGTTCAGCAATCAGGGGGCTAATCTCAGGGTCTTGAGGCTCTGGCAGTAGGCCGTGGTATTCCTTGGCCTTCAAGGCTATCCAGTATTTCTCCAGCCAGGTCTCAGGGGCATAAAAGTGAGGTGCTTCACCATCGTCACCCTCTGGTAATCGCTGGTGACGACCATGTTCGATAAAAAAGGTTTTCTCCTCCTTTGCCACCTCCCAGCGCCTGTGGCAGATAGCAATGGCCTCGTCGTGTTGACTGGTAGTCAGGTAGGCAGTGGCCAGAGTATCTTGGATTCGGTCATCCTCGGGATAGGTTGAAATAAGATTGCTGGCATAACTGATTGCCTCTTGGTAATTGTGTGCGGCCAGAAGATCAAATCCTTTTACCACGTATTCAGGCGGCCCCTCCTCTTCAGCCTCCGGCTCCTGAAACTCCACACTGCCGCGCAAGAGATCTTTGATCTTTTCATGCTTGCGCAAGCAGCATTTCTTGTATTTCTTTCCAGAGCCGCACGGGCAGGGCTCATTACGACCAATCTTACGTTCGGCTGCTTCACCCAGCAAGCTTGTTTGCTGATGTTGCTGGACAAAAGAATCACTAAGGGCGACCAACTGTTCAGGGGGCATGCCCACTTTTTGGGCAATCGCCTCAGGGTTTCCACCCTCCATAACTTTAAGGATGGCATCCATTATCTCTTTGCTGGGCTTTTCTTGGTTTTCTGTGTCGGTCATGCAAAAACTCCAAAATAATACAGCGATGGAAAAATAGAAAATTGGTGAATTAGAAAATTAGAAAATTAGGAAATCATGGAACGGAATACTCGTAGACTGACTGCAAAATACTTCGATCTTCTAATGGAGAGTCCCCTAATTTCTCATTCTCTAATCGACTAGTCTCTTCTCATGGAGGCGTAAAAGTATCGCAGGCACCAGCAAAAGTCAACGAGTTAGGGAAATAATGCACAATTAAGGGTGGCAAATGGGCGAGACCATGCTTATACTATGAGAAATATGATGTGATGTGTGGTGAGGACTGCTGAGAAAGGAAATGTTTATGAGTATGGAAAAGCCGAGAAATCCAGTTATCGTCCATTTCTGCGAAGCCCTGATGAGGAAAAAAGGACTTGAGTTGGATGATGACAAGAAAGAGATAGAACTGGACAGGATGTATAGTCTTTACGAAAGCATGCTGGGCCGCAGGATGGTTGAGACCTTACCAGAAAAGAAGAAAGCTAAGTATCTGGAAATCCTTCGAGACTTGGGGCAGTTGGATTTAAAAAAAATTGAGGAGATCTTTGGAGATGGCATATCTGACCCCGCGGAGATCATGAAAGAAACGCTTGAGGAGTTTTCTGACATTTATCTGGAGAATCGATGAAAGAGGGAAGGCGGTTCGACAGTAAATAAACACAAGGAGTTCAAGAAATGGGAAAAGAGGAACGTCCCAATTGCCCACACTGTGGAGAACAGATGCTCAAATGGCAGCCGCCAGCAGAAAATACCTGGAGTGAGCCATTTCAATATGTCTGTTTCAACGACGACTGCAGCTATTATGTGGAGGGCTGGGACCACATGCAAAAGACCAGGGAGTCAAAGACCTCCTATAGGTGTCGATTGAATCCGAGGAATAATTTCTGCGATCCTATTCCTGTGTGGACCAAACATGATTTGAAGGACGGGATTATTGAATGAAATAGAAAGCATAGGGCATGGAGCATAGGGCATGGAGTAGAAAAAACAGATTTGTCGTAGGCCCTGCTCTTATGATGCCTAGCGCCTAGTTTTATTGCTAACTTCTGACTCCTAAAGTAAAGCTGAGTGCTGATCGCTGACAGCTGAAAGCTCATGGAAATGGCAATGGGATTTACCTTCTTCCCATTGCTCTTTTTTTTGTCTTCAGTACACTCTTCTTCGGCTTCATTGTTTGCTTACCGAAAATGGCAAACTGCAACCACTTGAAGGCAAATTTGAGCAACTCGGTCTCGTCGTTTCGAATGCGAGAAACGGTTTTCTTGTCGATTTGGAATAGATTCAACAGCCTGCTTTCGAAGACAAACTTTTTGAACATATCCAGGTTGTAGCAGGCCATAAAGTACATCTTGAGCTTTTCATCAGTTATGGGCGGAGGGGTGTTGTTTTTTTTACTGGACTGATTGATCTTCATCCACAGGCTATTCATCTGGTTGTAGAGCTCGAGCCCCTGGTTCGTCAGCCACTCCTTATCCGTCCACTCTTTTTGCTCGTGGAATCCAAGACAATGTGGCTCTTTTACCAAAAAATGTTGTTCTTGCACTATGCCGCCAACGTATTTGGCGGCTCGCGCCACAGGGTAGAGACGGCAGGCGTTGGGTCGATCCTCGTAAACAGTACACCCCTCGGACTGTAGAAAAGGACAAGTCCTCCTAGAATCTTTTTTCATCTTGAGCATCAGCATCGGCAATCCGCAATTATGTCTGACCTCGTCAGTAGTGTGTTGATCCAAGAAATCACTCGAGGAGACCCCCAACCTGTTTTTGAGACGCAACACATCATAAGGGGTAAGGGCAAGATCGAGATCAGAGCAGCACTTCGTGAAGCAGGGAACACCGGGGTGGCACGCGAAGGAAAATTTACCGTCCACCATGGGCTCCATGCTGCCTTTTGCCAGGTCTTTCTTGTCTAGGATGTTGTCTGTCATTGACTTTCCATGGCAATCGTTGTCGGGTGAACTCCGCCGGGAGGCGGAAACCACCCGACCTAATCTCTAGATTTTTTAGGCACTTTAGGAATTTTAGCTCATTTATTTCCTACTTCCCGCTCAGCTACAGTTTTCAGCCAGGTGAAGGCAAATTGCATGAGGGCAAGATCGTCGGTTTTCAATACATTCTGATCAACTGAGGGCTGGTCTACCATTTCGTACAGTTTTTCCTTGAAAACCTGCTCTCTGAAGCGATCGAGATCGTAGCAAACAAGATAGAAGATGTCGGCAGCCCCAGGATATTCTTTTCTCCAACTGGTCAGTTTTTCGTCCTCAGTGAGTTCTGCAAACATCTGATTCCACTCGTTATATGGTTGAAGACCCTGATCCTCAAACCAGTCTCGTAAGTGCCAGACCGTGTCATCCTTGAGGCCCAGACAACGAGTGGAATCCACAAGGGGTATGAATTCCGTACCTGACTCATTGGCGTCCATGGGGTACATCCGGCAAGACCAGGGACGCTGCTCACGTATCCCACAACCCTTCTCTCCCACAAAGTAACACCTTTTTTCGTTTTCTTCGTCCATTTTGAATTGGACGGCCGGGAGTGAGGTTTGCGGTGCTAAAAGTGTTTTGGTGTATTTCTCAAGGAACTCAGTGCTGGAAATTCCAAGACCATTCTTCATCTGGACAATGTCGTAAGGTGTGAGCAGAATGTTCACATCCTGGCAGCACCGGGTAAAACAATCAATTCCGGGGTGACAACTAAAATGAAAAGTATCCTCCAGGCCAAGAACCTTGATGGTTTCGTTCATCTGCCATTCTCATTTCGTTTGGGTAGAGTGCAAATCGGAGTAAATCATCTACGTTTCATTTTGGGGGGCTCTTTCTCTTGCCCAGTATCGCCTTAAAGTTACGGAGTCTGGGACTGGTGCGGATGTATTTCTCCACCAGATTCAAAGTGGCCTGATCCTCGCAGAGAATATCTCTACATCGGCAGCGTTTATTGCACTTATCGCAAAAATAACTCTCATCGAGTAGGGTGCCGCATGAACACTGGGGTTCCATGACCAGTTCGCCATCTTCGAGGTAAGCGTAGTAGGCGCCAAGCTCTTCAGCTCCTGCGTCCTTTGAGATTTCACTCATCGCGTCTTCTCCTGAGGTGTGCTTTTCGACCAAGAGGTAGTATTAAATCTCGAGCTGTGTTTTCAACGGGGAATTACTAGCTTGAGATAAAAATAACAAGCTATTATAACCCGGCCTTTACAAAAGGACCAGTGGTTTGTGATGACGCATAGCGCATAGCGCCAAGCGCATAGCGAAAGAAATTTTCCTCTCGTACGCTCTGCGCTCTGCTCTTTGCGCTGTGCGATTTGACTATCTCCGTATCCCCTATCCCGTCGCACTTGGAGATAGCAGTGGGAGCAGCTAAAAGTCTCGCTGATGGCGAATGACTTCATGTGCTGCATTGATCAGGGTCATCTTCTCGGCATGTCGCTGTTGACTAAGCTGGTCCAGATGGGCAAGATGGTCTGGATGATATTTTTTTGCCAGTCGTCGATAGGCGATCCTGATTTCCTCGTCAGAGACTTCGGGGTACAGTCCCAACAGAGCATAACAACAGGCCGGGTCCAGTTGGGGTGAGGTTGTTCGATATCGGGACTTAATAGCCTGCCATTGAGCTGGAGTAAGGTTCAAGGCCTCAGCAATTCGGTGCAAAAGGTTGAGCTGAGGTTCTTGCAGAGGCCCTTCGATGAGCAAGCAGAGTGTGGCGAGGATTTCTAGCAGACGGTTGCGCATATTTACATCTGAGTGGTTTTTGAAGGTCCTTGCCATGGCATCAATGTCCAGGTCCACTTCCAGGAGCCGCTGGAGAAGCTCTCCTGCCATGTGCTCGTCTTCACCGTCGAATTGAAAGAGTCTGGAGATGAAACGTACTGTCTCCCCAGTATCTTCAGAAGAGGGAGCAGTGTTGGCCTTCAAAAAAAGAGTTGTGAAGCCAAGGAGGTTAGCTATGAGTAGGTGGCCTTCTTGGGCCTGGAGTTTTGGCGCTAGCTTATGGCCTGCCATATAGCCGAGCACTGCACCAATAGGGCCTCCAACGAAATACCCCAAGCCTGCACCCACCGCCTTCGACCACCCTCTCATCTCGTCTCCGAATCGTAACAACCGGTCAGTGAAATTTCCTTGACACTATGTCACGTCGATGTTAGCTTGCGCAAGACAATTTGAACCCTTTGAAATCAAAGGGGATTTTAGCAGGATGTAACCTCTGGTTCAAGCAAGGAACTGGTGAGGACAAAAGCAGTGCGCATAGCGGTTGCATGCTCGGAACTCTTATGGAGGATCCGTGTCTTAATGTAAGAGGGGGAGGACACTATCCTATGAAATCCATGATGTTGACGCTCGTATCAGCAGCCTGGGCCGCTCCTGCCGGCGGCACTCCCCGCAGTGGTATCATCGACATGGTACTTGGTGCCGGTGCGGTAGTGAAGCTCGTGCTCATTATACTGGTTTTTCTTTCAATCGCCTGCTGGGCGATTATTTTTCTGAAACATAGAGTTTTAAAAAGAGCAAGCAAAGAAAGCTCTCGCTTTCTCAATCTATTTTGGAATAGCAAGAATCTAGCGACTGTTTATCGAGAATCCAAAAAAATGGAGGATAGTCATTTGGCGGAGGTTTTCCGAGTAGGTTACATGGAACTCGGGAGGCTGACCAAATCCAGCGATCGTGAGAAAGCGGAAAATCCCGATGATTTGGAAGTGCAAATGATGTGGATCGACAATATGGAGAGGGCTTTACGCAGCGCTGTCAACGGCGAGGTCCAGCGGCTGGAGAAAGCCCTCACTCTGCTGGCCACCACGGGTAATTCCGCGCCATTTATTGGGCTTTTCGGCACAGTGTGGGGTATTATGGTTGCTTTTCAGGGCATTGGCCTCAAGGGATCTGCAACCTTGGCTGTTGTGGCACCTGGTATCTCCGAAGCGCTCATAGCGACTGCTGCAGGCCTGGCTGCGGCCATTCCCGCTGTAATTGCTTATAACCATTTCACCAATAAAGTGCGAAATCTAGAGACAGAAATGGTCAACTTCGCCAATGATTTCTTGAACATTGTGAAAAGAGATTTGGCGAGACGCTCCAGTTAGACTTCGTCCAGCGGGCAGGTGGCAGCAGGCATAGGGCATGGGGCATAGAGCCGCCACATAGCCTCGACTAAATTCGAAATCCTAAATCCGAAGCACGAAACAAATCCGAAATACAAATGTTCCAATGTCCCAAACAGTTTGTTAAACAGGAGATAGTGCTAAAGAAGAGGTTTAGATCATTTGAAACTGGGGACCCGCCCGCAGGGTGGGGAGTCCGGAGGACCAATTTTAAGATTTTGAAAATTGTTAGGATTTCGATATTCGGATTTCGGGTTTGTTGTGCACCAAGTAGGTAGGTCGGGTGGTTTCCGCCTCGGCGGAGTTCACCCGACAAACAAACTTATGTCGGATCAACCTTGCGTGGGCAAGAACGATCCGACCTACGATTACGACAACTAGGCACCACAAGCAAGAAATCAGGAGCCAGAGGCTGAGGAGGTTTCTTTATGGAACTAAATCGTGGAAGCCGCAGGCTAATGTCTGAGATAAACGTAACACCCTTTGTTGATGTTATGCTGGTGCTTCTCATTATTTTCATGGTAACGGCGCCAATGATGATGCAAGGTGTGGATGTCAATTTGCCACGGACGACCACGCAACCGATTGCCTCCGAAGAAGAGCGACTGGTGATCTCCTTAACGGCAAAACGTGACATATATATGAACGAGTACAAGATTTCTCTGGATTCACTACAGAGGAAACTGCAAACCATTTTCCAGAACCGGCCGGATAAAGCTGTGTTTCTCCGTGCGGACCAGAAATTGCCCTACGGATTCGTTATGGAAGTGATGTCTGCTATTCGTCAGAGTGGGGTCAAGAGAATGGGAATGGTTACTGAACCATTACAAGAGATACCATGATTGACGGCACAGTAAAAAATCCATCTGTCCACCGCAGGCGGATGTACTGCGCCGTCTCTGAGTCTTGATTTTTTGTGAGTCCATCATGTTAGCGGATGCTGTTTATCGCACCAGACTAAGGACACATGCAGATAGGAAATTAATGTCTCTGATGCTGGCATGTTCTCTTGTTTTCCATGGTGTCGTGCTGATAGCCGCTACAGCCAAGTGGGGACTACCCTTCGGCAAACCGCGCTTGGCTCCTGTATACTCCGTGGAGTTGGTAACCTTGCCTGCTCCCCAAACAAAGAAGTATCCTGCGGTCAATACTGGCCGGAGGACAAGAACGGTGGCGCCACAGCAAGCAATCGCAATCCCACGTTTTGGAACGAAAGAGCAAGCGTTAACCCTGAAGAAAAAAAGTCGATCCTCAGCACCGAACGACGAGGCAGAGGAGGTTAAGTTTGCCAAAGAAGTCTTGACTAAAATTGAGCGACGTCCATCCCCACAACCAACGGTATCAAAAAAGCCAGCAGATGTGCCACGTCAGTCTGCTCCAAGCAAGCAGAAGGTATCGCTGGTAAACATAGGTGGTATGAAGGGTGGTGAACTCAGCCAGGCTTTGATGCTCTACCGGGCGCTGGTCAATGAGAAAATACAAAGCAATTGGGTGCTTCCTGAGCAGCTCAGTCAAGAAAAAGAAGACCTCGAGGCCGTAGTGGTGGTTCGAGCTCGTAGGGACGGCACCGTATTTGACATTAATTTTGAAAAGAAGTCCGGGAACTCTTACTTCGACGACTCGGTGCTCAAGGCTATCCTTAAATCAAAACCTTTTCCTCCATTTCCTGATATCTACAGCCCTCAAGAGGAAGAGATCGTCATTCGCTTCGCACCTGAAAACGTGAGATCTTAGTACAATGCGCTATTGCTACTCCCGGAACCTCCGTACATCTTTCCTCTGTCTGTCGGTCTTTCTCTTGGTTATTTTCCAGGCGACACCTGCTGTAAGCAGGATTTACATTGATATTAACTCGCCCCTGCAAAAGAAGATCCCCATTGCCATCCCAAGTTTCCGCTACGAGGGTGACGATGGCGCCAACCAGTCAATGGGGAAAAATCTGGCAGATATTCTGAACGATGCCTTGTCTTTCAGCGGTTTATTCCAAGGGTTGAATCCGGCGGTATTCCTTCAGGATCCTGAAGAAATGGGGGTCAAGAAGGAGGAGATAAATTTTTCCGAATGGAGATTTCTTGGTGCCGATCTATTGGTGCGAGGCAGTTACCAGATTCAGGGCGAGAAGTTGGGGTTGGTGATTCGTCTTTTTGATGTGATTCACCAGAAGCTATTGTTGAAGAAAATTTATGCCAATGATCTGAGTGCTGCAAGGCAAACCATTCTCACCTTCGCAGACGAGATGATGTTGCACTTAACTGGAGAACTCGGAATTTTTCATACCCAGATCGCTTTTGTGGGAAATGCTAGCGGCAAGAAAGAAATATATCTTGCTGATTTTGATGGCTCCAATATTCGCCAAATCACTCGCGACCAAGATATGAACCTCGCACCAGCCTGGGCACCGGACGGGAAAAAAATTTCCTATGTTGGTTATAAGCGAGGGAATCCGGATCTTTACACTATGGATCTCATCACGAAAGTTGGGGAGCCCATCAGTATGCGCCCAGGGCTGAATATAGCGCCCACCTACTACCCCAAAGGTGGCAAATTGGCCGCCACCTTGAGCTTTACTGGCAACCCCGAGCTCTACCTATTGGATGCCAGGGGTGAAATACTGAAACAACTGACTATTAACTGGTCTATAGATGTTTCACCTTCTTGGGCTCCTGATGGCCAGAAGCTGGCCTATGTCTCGAACCGAGCTGGTAAACCGCAGATTTACCTCTTAGATCTCGCCACTAGGCGCAGCACGCGCTTGACTTTTGAGGGCGACTATAATACTTCACCTGCCTGGTCTCCCCGTGGTGATCGCATACTCTATGCTGGCTTGCATGATGGCAGGTTTGATATTTTTATGATAAACCCAGATGGCACTGAATTACGCCAGCTTACAGGGGGTGAGGGGAACAATGAAAATCCGTGTTGGTCCCCGGATGGAAGGTTGATTCTTTTTCAGTCAGACCGCCGCGGTAGCCCAACTCTCTGGGTGATGCAGGCAAATGGCACGGACCAAAGGAGACTCCGTCTTGACCTCGGTGGCTCCCAAACAGAGCCTGATTGGTCTCCACGATTGACGAGAGTAACCCCTTAGTAGTATAAAGGGACCAAGCAAAAACGGCTGGCCCACAAATTGTGTGGTGTTTTGCGCCAGCCGCTGGATAGGTTGCATTTGGTTGGGTTTTTGCATAGGGCATGAAGGAATCGTTGACAAGGAGAGGAGGTTAATGAGGCATGCGTAAGAGCAGAGCGTGGATTTTCGGTGCAATTATGTTGGCTATGCTGCTGGCGCTGGGAGTTTCATGCGCCAAAAAACAGGTGACAATGGAAACTCAGGAAATGGCCGCAGAGGAGGGAGCGGCCCAACAGAGCGCTGAAGATGAGGCAGCTCGTCGGGAAGCTGAAGAGATGCGACGGGCGCGAGAAGCACGCCAGAGGGAACAGGCGGCCAGTATGTCTGAAGAAGCCAGACGAGCAGCCTTTGAGGATGAAAACATTCACTTTGACTTCGACAAATATGTTCTCACTCCCCAGGCCATGATGATTCTGGACGACAAGGCGGCATACTTGCGCGAACATTCTGGAGTACGCGTCCTCGTTGAGGGTCACGCCGACGAACGCGGTAGCAACGAGTATAACTTGGCTTTAGGTGACCGCCGCGCAAATAGTGCGAAGAATTACTTGGTCAAATCAGGGGTGGCTGCGAGTCGGATTACCACCATTTCCTACGGTGAAGAGCAGCCTCTCTGCAGGCAGCAAAACGAGTCTTGCTGGTCCAGGAACAGAAGGGGTCAGTTCAGCGTTAGATAGATATCTGCGTCTGGGCAGGCTGTCTGACCGTACCAGGTTGAATCAGTACTGACACAGCAGGTATCGGTCCTGGCTATCTGCTAATGGGCCAGGACCGACTCCTGTGTTACAGCTCAGATTCTGTGCAGGTTGATTAATCTGCAGAGCTGATTCACCTGGGCAGCATAGTGGCTGGGCAGATAGCAACCATGTTTGCCTTGGTTCCCGCTGTCTCGTTTTGGAGCACTATTTCATACGCTGGTGTGTGCAGTAATGCACCCTGGGACGGATCTCTTCGCCCGTCTTGCTATGGTTTTAACTCACATTAGAAAGAAGGCTTTCCAGATATTCACTCCAAACTATCTGCCGTCTCTTTTTCATACGCATCATCCTGGCGCTCCCCTGGATAACCCAAGTCTCGCTGTGATTTTTTCCGCCGCAGTGGAGGCAGCTTTTCAGGAAAGTGTTTTTTTTATAACTGGTTGGGAGTACAGGGGTGAGCAGTGATGGGGAGTAGTTGAGATGAATAAAATTGACTCCACCGGCATAAGAATGGGTTTTTTTAGAGCGGTTGTGCTGGGATTTCTGTTCTTTTGTGTTGGGCTCGGTGGTTGCGCTACCCAGCAAGATGTATCCGTACTGCAGAGGCAAATCTGGGATGCACGTCGAGAGCTGGATAAAACCAAAGCCCAGTTTGCTGAGTTAGAAAAGGCCATGGACGAGAAACTGGAGGCCGACCGTCAGCCACTTCGTCGCAATCAGGCAGCAGTGGGAGCGCAAATGGACCGCATAGAACTCGAGCTGGGACGGCTGAACGGCCAAATAGAGGAAGCTGCGGCCATGAACGAGCGAAACGGGGTGCGAATCAGTGAGATCCAGCAAAGGCAGATGGAATCGATGTTGGAGATTCGTAAAACCGTGGAGGATTTGCAGCGTGGACAGAACCTGATGGCAAGCTACCTTGGACTTCAAGAACTGGTAGTCACCTCGACAACGGGATCACCGCAAGAGAAGAAAGCAGGCAAAGCTAAATCCGGAGCGGCAGAGGTGAAAACCGCCAGCAAGCCATCCTCCTCAGATGCAGAGGGGCTTTATGATAAGGCTTTCCAACTGTTTCGGGGTGGGAAATTCGAGGCAGCACGGGCCGAATTCAGCAGCTATCTTGAACGTTATCCAAAAACTGACCTGGCAGACAATGCGCAATTCTGGCTGGGTGAATGCTACTATTCGGAGAAGAAATATCGGCAAGCTATAGCCGCCTATGAAAAGACCATCAAGGACTACCCCAAGAGTGACAAGGTGAGTAGCGCTCTGCTCAAACAGGGCATGGCCTTTCTGGAGCTTGGAGATAAGACTGCGGGAAAGATACTCTTGAAAAAGGTGGTTAAGGGTTATCCGCAGAGCAACCAGGCCAAGATTGCCCGGAACAAGCTGACCAGGGTCAAATAGGACGAAGGGCGTACCATAGCTATTGGGTCATCTCGCTTTGCTGTCATGCATGGTCATCTGTGGTGGCGATCCAATGACGGCGAAGCCAGATGACTTGATGCTTGTGATTGGCGCTCATTTTTTCATGGCGCCCAGAAGGAGAAATACCAATGCACGCAGAGAAGTTCATTCCATTTTGGAGACTACTGATTGTTTTGGCTCTGATCACCCTGGCGTCGCCGGCAGGCGAAGCTGAAAGTCAGTCTGCGGAACAGAAGGTAGCGGTGGTCAACGGCACGGTTATAAAACAGGCCGAGTTAGATACCGAGATGAGTCGATATCTTGCCCGTTTGCAGAGTACGGGCAGGTTTCCCAATGATGTAGAGCGCAGTGAAATTAAAAAGCAAGTGCTCGAGAACCTTATCGCCCGAGAGTTACTCTATCAAGAGAGCCAGAAAAAGGGCATCAAGGTCGATCAAAAGGAGGTTGATGGGCAATTAACCGCACTCAAAGGGCGATTTCCCAGTGAAGCCGAGTTCAAGACTGCCTTGAGCAGGATGAATCTAACTGAGGCAGATTTGAGATTTCAGTTTGAGCGGGATTTGGCCATCAAAAAACTCCTTGACGGTCAAATTGGAGACAAAGTTGCTGTTTCTGAAAAAGAAACCAAGGCTTACTATGATGCCAACCTGGAAACTTTTAAGAAACCTGAGCAGGTGCGAGCCAGTCACATTTTGATTAAAGTTGATCCAGGGGCAGACGAAGCCAAGAAAGCTGAAGCACGGACAAAAATCGAGTCGCTCCAGACAAAACTCAAGAAAGGTGAGGATTTCGGCGCTCTTGCCAAGGAGAATTCCGAGGGTCCGAGCGGTCCCAAGGGTGGTGATCTAGGTTTCTTTGGGCGAGGTCAGATGGTGAAACCTTTTGAAGATGCAGCTTTTACTATGAAACCTGGACAGGTGAGCAACATGGTCGAGACCAGATTCGGATATCATCTCATCATGGTTACCGACAGGACACCTGAGGGCACATTCTCTTATGAAGAGGTCAAAGACAGGCTGGAACAGTTCTTGAAGCAGCAGAAAGTCCAGGAAGCGATAGCTGAATATGTCAAGACCTTAGAAGGAAAAGCGAAGATAGAGAGGTTTGTGAAAAAAGGGTGATCTTATTTTAGTGCTCGTTACGGGCAGTCTCTCTGGATGAGAGAGGCTGCCCTTTTTGCATGCAGGTACAGGGCGAGTTGTGCCAGGGGATGGTGGTCGATCATGTCTGATCTTCTTAAAAAAGCCCTACGCTACCGTTGGCTTGTCTTCTGGGTTCTCGCCTTCAGCTACATCTTGGTCTATTTTCATCGTCTATGTCCGGCCGTGGTAGCCGTTGATATGATGCGTGATCTTCGGGCTGGAGGCACCTTGCTGGGATTGCTGAGTTCGGCCTATTTCTATCCGTATGCTCTCATGCAACTGCCTGCTGGTCTGCTTTCAGATTCGTGGGGCCCTCGGCGATCGATTACCCTGTTCTTCAGTGTGGCCACCATCGGTTCCATCCTGTTGGGCTTAGCACCCTCGGCTTTCTGGGCCATCGTCGGACGTACCCTGGTGGGGCTGGGTGTTGCCATGCTCTTTGTGCCTACCATGAAAGTACTGGCTGAGTGGTTCCGCGTCAGGGAGTTTGCCACTATGACCGCGATTCTCATGGTCATGGGGGGGCTCGGCTCTCTCACCGCTGCCACTCCCCTGGCCCTTCTCAGCAACTGGATTGGTTGGCGTCTCTCTTTTGTAGCCGTGGGCGTTTTTACCATGGTAATGGCCATCCTGGTTTGGCTCTTTGTGCGTGATCGACCTGCTGATCTTGGCTGGCCCTCACCAGCAGAATCTGTAGGGTCGAGTCCGCCTTCAATTGGACTCATGGAGGGAATGCGACGGGTGCTCACCTACCCTCGATTCTGGCCGGTGGCGATCTGGTTCTTTTTCGATTGTGCTGTCTTCTTTTCTTTCGGGGGGCTCTGGGGCGGCCCCTACCTCATGCAGGTCTATGGACTCACAAAGGCCAAGGCAGGTCACATCCTCTCCATGTTGGCAATAGGTATGATCGTGGGAAGTCCTCTGCTCAGCTTCTTGTCCAACCGAATCTTTCAGGGGCGAAAACCGGTGATGGTGCTCTCCAGCTTTATTGTGGTGTGCCTTACAGCTCTCCTGGCCTTTTACACCGATGGCCTTCCTCTTGTCGCCCTCTATTTGATCTGCCTGGGTCTCGGCATCTTTTCCAGCGCCGTTGTGGTGATAGGTTTTACCACCACCAAAGAACTTTTTCCTGTGCAGATAGCCGGGACATCTACCGGGCTGGTTAATCTATTCCCTTTTGCCGGGGGGGCGCTTTTCCAACCGTTGCTCGGGTATGTGCTGGAGCGTTCCGGTAGGGTTGGCACGGCTTTTGCTCTTTCTGGATACAAAGAGGCGTTCCTGATTCTTTTTGTGTGCGGGTTTATTTCCTTCCTTGCCTGCCTGTTTCTGAAAGAAACTTTGGTCAGAGGATAATAAATGGCAATTATAGGCATGCTTTTTGTAATAATGTTTTCTCAGTATTGACAGACGGTCGATGCAGGTCTATCTTCTTAGGACTGTTCAGCGATATGTTTTTCTGGCGAAATGAAGTTCAGAGAAGCGAATGAGAACCTGGCTTGTTCAGAGTGCTGAATGATGCAAGCCAACGAGATAATATGCGATTTCTTTTGTACAATATCCGTTACGGTGCAGGGATTGGGCGACGTTTTCACCTGCCAATTCCTTTCAGTGGCTATCTGAAGCGCACCAATGGAAATCTGCAGCAAATCGTTGACTTCATACGATTGGTCGATGCGGACATTATAGGTTTGCTGGAGGTGGACAGTGGCTCCTACCGTTCGGAGAAGGTCAACCAGGCTGAAGCCATCGCCAGGGAACTGAGCCATTATCACGTCTATCAGTCAAAATATCCCAGCGATTCCGTGGTGCAGAGGGTGCCGTTAGTCAACAAACAGGGAAATGCCTTTTTGACGAACCAGACGATCAAATCTCATACATTTCATTACTTCAGTGAAGGGGTAAAGCGTCTGGTGATAGAATTGGAGTTGGAGGAATTCAACTTCTTTCTGGTACACCTGTCGCTCAAGTTCCGCCATCGCCAGTATCAACTGCAAGAACTTCATGACATGGTCACCACTGTGGAAAAGCCGGTCATTGTTGCCGGCGATTTTAATGTATTGTGGGGTGATCGGGAGTTACAGTTGTTTCTTGCCGCCACAGGTTTACAGAGTGCCAACGGCAAGGGAAAACCGTCTCACCCCAGCCGGGCACCGAGAAGACAGCTGGACTATATCTTTCACAGCCCGGAAATAAAGACCACCAATTTTCAGATACCACAGGTCAAATTGTCCGACCATGCACCACTGGTCTGCGAAATTGACTGAGTGGAACCCGCCAGGGCGAACACGAAGTAATCCCAAACGCCAAGCACCAAATCTCAAAGACGGAGGTTTCAGGTTTCAGTTTTTTTGTTTTCTTTCCTGACACCTGACACCCGACACCTGAAACCTTGAGATTTAAATTTGATATTTTGCAATGCTCCACCCCTTAGGGAATAGCCCGAAGGCGGTTCCTTGTTCTGCGGTCTATATTCTCTACTCGACAAAGGTTTCCACCTCGATAGTGTGTCCATCGGTGCGAATAGTGACAGCCCCGTGATGATCGGTACGGTAGGTTTTTGTTCCCAGGGCGTGATAGCGTTCCAAGATTCGCCTGGCGGGCAAATGGAAAGGGTTGTCAAAGCCGACGGAGAATACCGCAATTCGAGGCTGTAGCCAATGTAAGAACCGAAGTGAACTGGAAGTGCGGCTACCATGATGAGGCACCAACAGGACATCAACAGGTTCATAAAGGGGTTGATTGGCTAGCCGGTACTCGACCTCTTTTTCTATGTCTCCGGGGAAGAGAAAAGAAACTTCCTTGTAGCTCAGCCGCACCACAAGGGAGAGGTTGTTGAGCTCTCTGTTCGTTGGAATTTTGTGACCTGAATGGAAATCAGGTGGGGGATGGAGAACCTGCACGACCACTCCCTTGATGTTTTGGCTGGGAGGAAGTTCCTGGGGGCCGAGGCATACTACCTTTTTTTGAGTCAGCCGATTCATAAGATCGACAAAGTCCGGATGGTAGGTGGACACCTGTGGGGTCCAAAATTGTTTGATGGGGAAATGCGTTGTCACAAATGATATCCCTTTGAAATGATCGGGGTGGGCATGGCTCAAGATCACAGCATCCAATCGACGAATACCACGATGCCATAGATAGGGCGCCACCACATGCTGGCCCACATCAAACGACCCGCCATAAAAACCACCGCCATCGATAAGAAATGCCCCCCGTTCAGGTAATTCCACCACAGCTGAGTTGCCCTGTCCGACGTCCAAATAGGTTACCCGGAGATAAGATTGTGCAGAAAGAATGTGATAGGGCATAAGCCATGAACCGACGAGTGTTAGACAGCCAACCGTAATAAGGCTTATTCGTAGCCAGCGAGAGGTTCTTGTAAATGGAACGAGGAGCAGAAGGTAGGCAAGTCCTACTTGCCAGACTTTGGGAGTCCCTGGCCAGAATGTGGCCCAAGACAGACCGCCGAATTTTGCTGCGAGGAGGACAACCAGTTTGAGACCTAGGGTGCCAAACGTCAAGAAGAAGCCAGCCAGCAAGGTGGAAACTGGCAGGAAACAAAGGGCCAGCAATCCAGCCGGCAAAACAAGAAACCCCACAAGTGGAACCGCGAACAGGTTGGTGATCATACCTACGGGAGTCAAACGGTGAAAATGATAAAGGACCACCGGGGCGGTAAAGAGAGATAAGATCAAGGAAGCACAAATGAACTGATAGAGACGATATCCCAGTCGGCGCAATCTTTGCTCTTGACCATCCTGGGGCTGGAGTATACTCACCACTGGCAGCATAGGCAGGATCCAGACCAGAGCGACGACGCCAATAAAGGAGAGTTGAAAAGAGGCAGCAAAAAGAGCCTCGGGGTGAAAGCTCAAGATGAGAAAGGCTGCTAGCAGAAGGGAATTGAGCAGATCCTTTTCGCGCTCGACTACCAGGGCCAAGGTGAAGAATGCAAGCATCAGAGTGGCACGTAGCGCAGGCAAACCCATACCAGTGAGCAAACCGTAAGTAAGCGCAATGGGAAATGCAGCGAGAGCGGCTACCGGACGTGCCCCCCACCTGCCAGCCACAGCGACAATACGCACCAGGAAAAAATGAGATATCAGGAAGGCAAAACCCGCCACCAGACCAAGATGAAGCCCCGAAATAGCCAGCAGATGTCCGATGCCAGCGTTGTAGAGTTGTTCTCGGAGGCCACCACTCAGTCCATAACGTTCACCGAGCAAAAGAGCTCGATAGAGAGCAGCAAGATCCGGGGGGAGCCAGGCTTCCAGAAAAACGCGGCTTCTGGTGCGGATGATATCGAGAAAATAGCTCAGCCCTCTCTCTGGTTTGCCCAGGGGAACCAAATCAGCATCTCGGCGCACGTAACCTCTGACCCAAATGCGTTGGTCTGCAAGGTATTGTCTGTAGTTGAATCCACCAGGATTATTCAAGTTTCGTATCGACTTAATCCGCACTCGGCCAATAAGACGTTGACCGACTGACCACTGTTTCTCATAATTGCGGACGGTAAGAAGCAGGTTGCCCGAGATCGTGTGCCAGTTCTCACCCTCTTTAAAAGCTTCAAGCCGTAGGAGGATTCTGGTGCTGCTGAGGCGATGTTCAAGAGGATGAGTGATAATGCCCATCAGAAACACACTTTTTTTCTGTAAAAGGTGCTGAATGCCAGCAGGAGGCTGCGCAGGATCGGGAATTGTTGTAGAAGCGAGAGCTCCCATTACTACAAATACGGCCAGAGGCAGTAAAAGCAATCTCCGCCTCCGCATAGTTAGGAAGCCAAACAGAGCACAGAGGATTATGGCCAGAATAGCTAGTATAAAGGGTTCTACAGGGAGGTGACGCCCCGCAAATATGCCGCAACACAAGCTAATGAGCAGATAGAAAAGAGGACGGTGTACAGCAGACATGAAATGTGCGCCATTTCAAGAGAAGGTGTTAATGCCCCTGTTGGCCACTGAAAGTGGCCGTCACTACGCTACGCTGTCACTATGCCTTCGGCGTCATCTATGGTCATTGGGCCAGTACACTACGCTGTCATTCATAGTTAGCTGTCATGGTGGCGTTGAAACAACTTAATGACGGCCGTTAGGCCTCATGACCGGCGCTAGCCCACGTGACAACGAAGCGCGCAAGCGTGGAGTGTAATGACTGATTCGTTCCTAGTGCTTAGTTCCTAGTTCCTAGTTATATTCTCCTTACCCCTTCACCCGTTCAATCTTGGCTCCAACCCCACTGAGTTTTTCCTCGATCCGTTCGTAACCCCGGTCGAGGTGATAAACCCTGGATACCTCGGTAACGCCTTCGGCGGCCAACCCGGCCAGAACAAGCGAGGCACTGGCCCTTAGATCCGTGGCCATCACCGGGGCGCCCTGCAGTTTTGAACGGCCACGAACAATGGCTGTATTGCCTTCAACGCTGATATCGGCACCCATACGCTTCAACTCGCTCACATGCATGAAGCGGTTTTCGAATATTTTTTCGGTGATTATGCTCTGGCCATCTGCCAGGCACATCATTGCCATAATCTGGGCTTGCATATCAGTGGGGAAACCAGGATGGGGATTGGTCTTAATATCTATATTATGGATTGTTTCACCGGCAGAACAGGTAATGTAGTCATCGCCGATTTCGAAGCTCATGCCGGCCTGTTCCAGCTTATGAATAACCGCTTCCACATGTTCTGGAACACATGGCCGGACAGTGATGCTTCCCCCGGTGATGCCTGCGGCAGTGAGATATGTTGCAACCTCAATACGATCGGGCATGATGGTATGGTCCATGGGCTGTAATGCTGCCACTCCTTCAATGGTTATTACTGAGGTGCCCGCACCCTGAATGGACGCCCCCATGTTGGTGAGGCAGCCGGCCAGTTCTACTACCTCCGGTTCCCGGGCGGCATTCTCCAGGACCGTCTGACCTTCAGCAAGCACGGCAGCCATCATGATATTCGCCGTGCCCGTAACCGTAGGGATATCAAAATAAATGTGATTGCCAACCAACTTCTGGGCAGAGGCCTCCACATAGCCATGCTCCAATTCGATGTTGACTCCCAACCGTTCCAGCCCACTCAAATGGAGATTAATGGGCCGGGCACCAATGGCGCAGCCTCCGGGCAGGGAGACTCGGGCTCTCTTGAAGCGGGCCACCAGTGGACCGAGCACCAGGACCGAGGCTCGCATGGTTTTGACCAGATCGTAGGGTGCCTCATGATCGTCTACTGTTTCGGTGTGAATACTCAGGGGGTCACCTTCTTCAAAGGTGGCGCCGAGGTGATAAAGAAGGGTCTTGGTGGTACGAATGTCCCGCAGGTGGGGCATATTTCGCAGCCGATGAACACCGCCGGTAAGAAGAGTTGCGGCAAGCAGTGGAAGCGCCGCATTTTTGGCGCCACTCGTCTGCACTGTACCTTCTAGCGGGACACCGCCTTCTATGAGAATTTTGTCCATGAGTTAAACCTCAAGTGCAAAGCATATCATAAGTAGTCAGTAGCCAGTAGCCAGAATCCAGTAGGAAAAGAGCGTAGAGTAACTGATCTTGAATTTTCCCTATGCTCCATGCCCATTATTTCTTGACTGCCACCAGGACTCGATCTAAGCCACTGTAATCTTTAATTATATGAAAGTTTTTGTAGTGCTGGCTATCTTTTACCAGCGCTGTGACATTCTCAGCCTGATCAGCACCCATTTCCATAAAGAGAGCACCGGCCAGGGACAAGACCGTGGGGGCTTCTGCAATGATGTGCCTGATGGCTGTCAGGCCGTCAGGGCCGCCCTCCAAGGCGTGATGAGGCTCGAAGTCACGAATCTCCTGGGGAAGTTCGGACATTTCAGCATGGCTGATGTAGGGGGGATTCGTAACTACCACCTTGAATTTCTGCGAACCACCAGGTATGGCGGCAAACATGTCAGCTCGGACGAAAAAGATCCTCTCATCTACTTGATTTGAATTAGCATTCTCCTGAGCTAAGCGCAGGGCAGCCATGGAGAGGTCCGCGGCCACGATTCTGGCTGCCGGTAATTCTCGAGCCAGGGCAATAGCTATTGCACCTGATCCAGTGCCCAGATCCAGAATATCAACGTTCGGATCGGCCTTGTCAAGGAATTCCAGCACAGCCTCCACCAGCACTTCTGTTTCTGGTCTGGGAATAAGCACATCTGGGCTTACGCGCAAAGGCAGCGACCAGAACTCCTGGAGTCCCGTAATATATTGGTTGGGCTCCCCCCCAAGGCGGCGTTTGATACAGGCTCGGTAGGCTGCCAGTTCGCTGGTTTCCATAGGCCGGTCGTAATTCAAGTAGAGGAAGAGACGGTCTTCTGCGAGCACATGAGCGAGCAGTACTTCCGCAGAAGTGCGAGGCTCAGGCACATTGTTTCTCAGGAAATAATCAGTGGTCCACTGGAGGAGTTTCAGAACGGTCCAAGATTCTTCAGGCATGGTTATATTTAGCCATAGAAAATCTGATCTTTAGGGCCAGGTCAGCCTTGAATGGCTTTGCCGGTAAAGAAAGTGAGTCACTTGGGGTACCGGAGTATTGGAGAATTGGAGCGTTGGCAAAAGGGAAAGCTCTAATTTCAACTTAACTAGGTCCTTTCATTACTCCATTACTCCACCATTCCACTACTCCAGCTGACCCCTTGCGAAGGAAAGAATGCTAAAGCCCCCTGAGGTGGTAGTTTAAAGCCCCTCCGGCACTTCTTTATTGCATCATAGACTCGGCTTCGAAATGGGTCGTGAGTGGCTCGATGATGGAGTTGATCTCTCCCTCGAGGATTTCTTCTAGCTTATACAGCGTTAGATTGATCCGGTGTTCAGTTACCCGGTTCTGGGGGAAATTATAGGTGCGAACGCGTTCACTGCGATCACCGGTTCCCACTTGGCTCTTGCGGTCTTCAGCGGTTTTGTCCCGCTGCTCTTGCTGTTTTCTATCCAGGAGTCTGGCGCGCAGCACCTTCAAGGCTTTGGCCTTGTTCTTGTGCTGAGATTTTTCGTCCTGGCAGCTGACCACTAGACCGGTGGGTACATGGGTTATGCGGACCGCAGAATCAGTGGTGTTGACACTCTGACCTCCTGGGCCCGAAGAGCGGAAGACGTCAACGCGAAGGTCGTTGGGTTCAATGTCCACCTCCACCTCTTCAGCTTCGGGGAGTACAGCAACAGTTACGGCAGAGGTATGGATTCTTCCTTGCGACTCGGTGGTGGGAACACGTTGCACCCGGTGGACGCCGCTTTCAAATTTGAGATGACTGTAGGCACGGTTGCCTGAAAGGGAGAATATCACTTCCTTGAACCCGCCAATCCCAGTGAGGTGGCTACTGAGCACATCGACTTTCCAACCCATCAGTTCGGCATACTTGGTGTACATCCTGAACAGATCAGCAGCAAAAAGGGCTGCCTCATCGCCGCCGGTTCCGGCACGGATTTCCAGAATCACATCCTTCTCGTCATTGGGATCTTTGGGAATAAGGAGTCGCTTGAGTTCGTCCTCGAGTTTATTTAATTCAATCTTGATCTGGCTGCTGTCTTCTTGGGCAAGTTCCCTGATATCTGGGTCTGCATCACTGAGAAGTTCGCGGTTTTCCTCGAGCCTGGCGGCGAGTTCCTTATGCTTCCTGAATGTCTGAACGGAGGGCATAAGATCAGCATGCTCTTTGGCAAGACGCTGGTATTCCGGTTGATTGGCAATTATCGCCGGATCACTCAGCTCCTTTTCCAATTCAAGATAGCGTGATTCTATGCTCTCCAACTTGTCGAACATGTCGGTTCACCGCCCGAGGAGATTACTCCGCAGTCTCCTCTTTCTTGGCCTCTTTTTTTACGTCTTTCTTTGTTTTTTTCTTAGCTTCTTTCTTGGCCTCTTTTTTTACGTCTTTCTTAGCCTTCTTCTTAGCTTCTTTCTTTACCTCTTCCTTCACTTCTTCCTGTACAACTTCCTTTACCTCTTCCTTTACCTCTTCCTTTACCTCTTCCTTCACTACTTCCTGTACTTCTTCCTTTACCTCTTCCTTTACCTCTTCCTTTACCTCTTCCTTCACTACTTCCTGTACTTCTTCCTTTACCTCTTCCTTTACCTCTTCCTGCACTGCTTCCTGTACTTCTTCCTGCAC
>JBFFBS010000008.1:0-38288 GCA_041560295.1 Syntrophobacteria bacterium
AGACTAATGGGTGTCTCGGTATCGGCCGTGACTTCCCGAAATACTGGAATTATATTTCCCTGTTGAGCAAGACTGAGGAATTCTTCTTTACTCGGGTGGTACACTGCCATCCTCCCTTATCTCGGGGTTTCAGTGTTCAGGTTTAAATGTTCAGTGTTCAGGTTCTGTGTTTTTTTCCTGACACCTGATCCGCCTCCGGCGGAACACCTGAAACCTCCAAAAAGGTTTTCGATGTTAAAAAAAAAGGCCGTGAGCGCTACCCTGTCCCACGACCTTTAACGCACTGAAAAAGCCGTGGGCAAGGAGTCTACCCACGGCTTTGAGATTCTAGAGTTTTCTAACCCTCAGCCTCCTGGCAGTGGACAAACCCCTCCCGGGATGTAGCACCACCAGCACCAGTTACTAGTGTATCCTTGTCTGATCATAGTCTTATGCCCACCTTTTCTTACTGCCCAACTTTAAAGAAGAGTAGTAAGACTTGTCAAGAGGAAATTTCTCATTCCCTCGCGTCAATCCCCCAACTAAAGGTTAAATTTTTTTACAGATTGGGTGACCAATTGCATACCTGTTTACCATTTGTCACTGTTTAGACACTTTTTCCAACTGCTGAATTTTACAGGGTGGAGGAATCACTTGACTACTCTACATTTTTTCTATAAACAAAAGATCGTTCTGGAAAGACAATTACATCTCATGGGGTGATCAATGGCAAAACACAAGAAGATTGAGCGTAAAAGAGAGTTAGATAGAAAACGACGAAGGCGAAAGAAGAGGATAAAGCTGCGAGCTAAAGGCTTGCTCCCTCCTGCCGAGGAATCTCAAAAGAAAGCTTCAGCCAAGGATTGAGCCTAGACCTAGTCCACTTCTCCACTTCTCTACGATAGACCACGTGCGTCCGAGGATGCGACAGTAGTGTCTGCGCTACCCTTTTGGGCTACTCCCAGCCCTGTTTTTCTTTCCATCCCCGTGTTTTTTACCCGAGTGAGTACTCTCATGCCGCCTCCCGAGGCTATGGCCAGAAGCTAGGCTCAATGGGAGGGGTACTATTGTGAGCAAACGCTTTAACTATTAGGCTTTTTCCAAGAATTTGGCACTGTAATTGCAGTGTGAAAAGATCGACCCTTCATCCAAGGAATCAGCCATGAAACAAAAAACTTTGCTTCTCTTTCAGCTCTTCTTGGCGGTTTTTGCCGTTTACGCGGTGCTCAAGTACAGTGGAAATCAGCGCCTGTATGTACCGCTTACCTGTCTTTTTACCATGTTTTTGGTTGGGAAAGTTGAAACTGCGGTTACCGAAAAAGACAAGATTGAAGAGAAACAAAGGGCAAGAGCGGGCAAAAAAGCTGAAGAAAAAAGAACGTTCAAGCCTGTTGACTGCTTGTTAAAAAGCAAAAACGTGCTGCTCCTCACCGATGCAATTCATTACCTCCTGAACGATCTGGGCCTGAAAGTCTCCCGCTCTCCAGATCAGAGTATCATTGACCGTCTGATTAGAGCTTCTGATAATAGTGAGGTAACCTTTGGCCTGAAGGTTCTGAGCGATGTTGGAGAGCTTAGTGAGAACTGGGACAGTTGGGGTGAACTCTCGCAGTTTGATGCCGGCAAGGGGGGAGAAAAGCGTCTACTTCTCATCGGTAGTAACAGCATCCATGATGAAGGAGACGACAAGCCGCAGTTCAGCGACTTCTCAGCTAATATTCAAAGCCTCCTCTCCTCAAAGAGTATAGTTGCTATGACCACCCTCACCTTCTATAAAATCTATCTTCTATGCCAAAAGAAAAGTGTGGATCCCACAGCGATTTTGAATCTTATTCACCGTCACCCTGGCGGAGTCTTCAGATTGGAGCAGTACATGAAGAGTTCCAGCCAAGCCGCCTGATCACCCCCGCCTGTACCATCCGCGCAGGAGTATACAACCCATCACTACTAGCTCTTCCTGAGAACGGATCTCAACATTTGTCATTTCACCTTTGACATTGCACGTTTTAGCATTTGGAAATACAGGGATTTCTTGTTTGCTTCTAAATCACTAGATGAGAAATGCGTAATGACAGATGACATACGTGCCTAGTGCTTAGTGCTTTTTATGGTATAGTCTGCAAGATTGTTGCAGCAACCAAGTTATAGCCAATTGGAGTTCTCGTGAAACTGCCAGCGCTGGATTGGATTATCATCCTGGTTTACTTGGCCGTCAGTCTGCTTGTTGGCTTTTATTTCTCCAAGAGGGCCCTCCGCAGTGTAGACGATTATTTTGTTTCAGGCCGGGTGCTACCCTGGTGGCTGGCCGGCATGTCCATGATTGCCTCGGCATTTGCCATCGACACCCCTTTGGGCATCACCGGACTTGTAGCGAAAGATGGTATCCCAGGGGTATGGTACGCTTGGTCCTTTGCTCTTGGTGGCGCTGGTGCACTGGGAGCTTTTATCTTTGCTTCTTTGCTCAGGCGTTCGGAAATCATAACTACGGCCGAATTGATAGAGCTGCGTTATGACGGACCCTCTGCAGCTTTTTTGCGAGGTTTCAAGGGAGTCTACTTCGGTATATTTGCCAATGCGGTCACCTTGGGCTGGATAATTAAGGCAGTATGGATCATTAGCGCTGTTGTGGCCCCTGAAATAAATCGTCACCTGCTCATTGGAGCAATTTTATTGATCACTCTGGCCTACACTGCCGCATCAGGTCTCTGGGGCATTGCTGCTACAGATCTTATCCAGTTCTTGATCGGCTCCATAGGATCTATTACCCTCGGGGTCCTCGCCTGGAATCATATTGGCGGGATTGAGAACATCATTGCGGGTTTTGTTAGCAGGTATGGAGCTGATCCGGCCGCGGGAAGGCTCAGTTTTTTCCCAACCATAGGCACACCGTTTTTTGTAACATTCCTGGTATTCATCACGCTCAAATGGTGGGGAAATCCTCCCCCTGCCATCACCCAGAGAATTATATCTGCCAAAAACGAAAAACACGCCTCCTTCGCCACCATGCTTTTTTCAGTGGTCGCTTTCGGCCTCAATTACTGGCCCATGATCTTAGTGGCAATGGTTTCCCTCATTGTCTATCCCGACCTCAAGGTCCCAGAGGCAGGCTATGCCATGTTGATCTTGAAGCTTATCCCGACAGGATTCCTCGGACTTATGCTCGCCTCACTGATTGCAGCCTTTATGTCCACCGTGGACACCCATATAAACTTCGGGGCCTCCTACATGGTCAACGACCTGTATCGCCGTTTCATCATGAAGCAGGCATCAGAAAAGCATTATGTCCGCGCTTCTCAGATAAGCACTGTGCTCATGCTACTCCTTGCTGTTGCCATCGCTTATAATCTCGATTCCGTAAGCGAAGCCTGGTACTACATATCCATGCTCACAGCAGGTTACGGCATTGTGATTGTTGTTCGCTGGTTTTGGTGGCGGGTAAACGCCTGGGCGGAGATTGCAGCCCTGGCAAGTTCTGGGATTGGCAGCACTCTGCTGTCTCCGAAATTCGGAAAAGCTGCGGGATACTGGGACCGTATTCCGCAGTTAGACTGGCAATACAGATTCATAATCGTGGTAGCTTTCTGCACCATTACCTGGATTACAGTCTGCCTCCTCACCAAACCGACATCTGAGGAACACCTGAAAAGATTTTGCGCTAAAGTGAAACCTTTTCCTACCCTTTGGGGACCTATTTTTAAAAAATACCCCGAGTTAGATTGGAACCCACATTTCACCAGATCATGCATCAATTGGGCTCTCGGCGCTGCCACTATTTACTGCGTTTGTTTTGGTATAGGTCACCTCATATTCCTTAACTTCACCTATGGCTTTCTCCTGCTGGCTCTGGCCACTGTTATGGCAATAACCATATACATTGTCTGGAGAAGCTAGCCCCATTGAAGATCCCGCTATGCGGAAAAAGACCAGATTTTCTCCACTCTAATGCCAGCCCGGATGTTTCATGAATCGTTGTCGCGAGACCGTGGAGAAGGGTGTGCCACCAGGCAACCGCAGGGGGTTGGATTCGAGGCGTACTTGAACAGTACGTCGCAGGGTCCGACACCCGAGGACGCCCGGAAGGACAGTCTTATCCTCGGTCGCAGCAGGCGATTCATGAAACATCCGGGCTCGCCTGAGATACAGTATGAGGGGCTGGAGAGATTGATGGGATAGGTAGATCGGAGGCGCGGTTTTTATTTGTGGCGCACGAAGAATACGTAAATATTCACTGCAGCTATGGCGATGAAGCCACCGCAGAAAATCAGCAGTTTTTCAGCATCGAAGTCCAAGGCATCGGTACCTTCGATCGTGTGTTGAAAAAGTACGAGAAAAGCTGGCGCTGAGAGAAACATAACCAGTGCTTTTTCCATTCCACGAATGATGAAGATAAGGCAGCAGACCACCGTAAAACCGATGTAATAAGGATCTTTCATTACCTCCAGCATGTCGATATTTGTGAGGATCTCATTAAGCTTCAAAAAATCCAGATCCTTTATTGCTGCTATGATCTCGTAGAACATGAGTGTCGCACTCCCTTGCTCTTTTCTTCCAAATGGTCGAGAACCACGTCGGGATAATAAAGCAATTCTCCGAGTTATTATACCGCAATCATGTAGCAACTCCTATGCCAATTAGTGCTTCTTGTGGAGTGAGGTAATCTTCTGGTCAATAATTAGGGCTGAGGATATTTTCGGAGTGGCGGCGACAAAAGCGCTAGCCCTTCATCCCCTAAAGGCATCAATCGCTTGTTTGAATCTAACCATAATTCCTGTAGGCATTACGTTACATCAACAGTCGATTTTGGCTTAATTAATTAGTTAATTCAAAATATTATATTATCAATAAAATTATATTTATTTTCAATATTTTATGAATTTATTCTTCTCGCCAACAAATAGCTCACGCTTGGGTCGGGGGTTTAACCCAAAGCTCCCTGAAGCTTCCCATAAGTGGCGGTAACAAATGCTGGTTCGGGTGATCCCTTTTTCAGGCTGGTTACTTTAAGTGTTTTCGCATTCAGAAGTTCGGTAGGTTCTCATCCGCGCTACATCGAAGGCATAATCATAAATATGGAGACCTTTAGAGGCGACGATCATCTCCCCATCCCCCACACCGATCTCGCTCGCCATGTATTCTTTAAGCAGTTGAACCCCGCCAAGGTTGGCCGGGTAACCATTCCAAGCATCCCAGGAGCGAAAATAAACAAAGAAGTGAAGAAGGTCATCCTGAATGCGGGTATCTATATGACGCAGGCAGGGAGGATCTTCCAAATTCAAGTCAGTGGGCATTCCCACGGTCATAACCATCTGATTATTGCGAAATCCATGGCTTTTATAAGTATCGATCACCGTCTGGATCTGATCAATTCCTACCCCTCCAGCCAACCGTTCACCATAGGTGTAATCCTCATCGGGCTCTTTATGAGGTGTCATGAGATATGGCAGGTAGTCGTCAAGGTAGTCTTCTGCCACCGGGTTGGGAATACCCAGATGGGCCGGGATATCCGGTAGAAGTGGCTTCACCCCGGGATGTTTAATGTGAACCGTTACGTAGTCCAGCTCCATTCGCTTTTGTCCAGCATAGGAGCCATGATCAATTACAAATTCCCGACCGTGATCAAGCAGATTCCAGATAATCTGAAACCATGAATCGGGAAGCGTGGTTGCCTCAATGTAAACAGGCCTCAGAGTAACCTTCGCCATTGCTTTCCCCCTCCCTACCGGTGGCAACGAAATTCCTTACTACCATCTCAATTGCAGTGCACCATATTGTACCATGATTGCAGAGATCTACAGTTCGCGTTGAAGTTATCTCGCTAACCCCTTCCGCCTCTGGTTGACTGCGTGAAAGGCGCTCGCTGTAGCATGTCCGACAGGGCGAGCTTGAAAATCTTCAGGCACGGACCCTGTAACCTCTACTAACCTGCTGAAAAAGCTAAGACGAGCTCCCCACACGGGAGTCATCTTGTTCTTCCTCTTGAAGCAGTTCACCTCGGACACTCACCTTGACGGTGTCCACCGGAATTGCTTTACCACCGGCTTCCAGGGCTTTGTGTACCACGTGCAACAGCCCGGCACAACAGGGGACTTCCATGTAGCCGATAGTAATTGATTTTATTTCATTATTGGCAAATATTTGCGAAAGTTTATCTATATAAAATCCTGTATCGTCCAACTTGGGACATCCGATCGCCAATATCTTCCCCTGAAGGAGTTGTGAGTGGAATCCTCCCATGGCGAAAGGAACACAATCCGCTGCAATGAGCAGCTCGGCCCCATGAAAAAAAGGAGCGGATACAGGCAACAGGTGGATCTGCACAGGCCAGTTTCGCAATGCCGAAACTGGAGCCCCACCTTCCTGTAATGGTGCGGCAGCGGGTTGAGACTGGAGATGCACCAGTTTGGCCCCGGGACAGCCAGCTTCCAGTTCAACCGGTGCTTCTTGTGCTTGCTTGCCCCTGAGCGTCTTGAGGTGTTCTTCCATAGCCTCTTCGTCAAAGGGGTCTGCCTCTTTCTTTACTATTGTGAGGGCTTCCTGGGGACATTCGCCGATACAGGCACCTAGACCGTCACAATACATCTCTTTAATAATTTTGGCCTTGCCGTCGCGGATTTCCAGGGCTCCTTCTGCACATTCTATAACGCACAGCCCACAACCGTCACATTTTTCCTCATCAATTTCAACAATATTTCTCATTGCCATAATGCACCTCCGCTTATGTTTTGACTATTGCCTGCGATGATAATACACCGTTCGCAGCTGTACCTTGATCTAAGTCAAATAGCGGAACTTTTGGCAAAACTAACATGGAAGGAAGGGGCTGGCAATAATAAAACTTTGAACAGAGTTTCCCCATTATTGGCTCTTTTTAAATGTGCCAAATGAGTTTAGCCTATAGTGAATATATGCTCTGCAGAAGCAATGGTTCACCTAGCACACCATAGCCAGTTACAGCTTTTTTCAAGTCCAAGTGAGCGTCTTGGCTAACAAGTGGCGGGCTGTTGCGGAGCAAAAATCCTGGTGCCCAACCAGTAGAAAGCTCTAAAAGCCTTTAAAAAATCGCACTGGGTCATTATAATGGATAGTCAGAAGTTATCCGAAGACAATGGGCTTGGACCGTAGAATTGTTGGACGCTTCCGTGAGTCTTGGAGAGATCGAGGGGAGTAAGGTATGGCAAAAAAAGCATTGGTTACCGTCAACGAAGTCTATCTCAAAAGTGACCGCAGTTCTGGGAACATGGTGGTACTCAAGGAAAACGAAGAGGACCAACATCATTTCATCATGTTTGTAGGGGACTCGGAATTTGCCGCTATTGCCAAGGAAAAAGGTATGGTGGAGCCAAAGCGGCCCCTAACTCACGACCTCTATTTGACAATTAGTGAAAAGTTCCCGGTGGAGTTTTTGCGGATAGAGATATATGACATGGTTGAAAACACTTACTACGCCAAGGTGTTCTTTCGTGCCGATGGCGCAGAGCACTTCGTTGACTCTAGACCCAGTGATGCAGTGGCCCTAGCCCTGAACAGAAAAATACCCATTCTCGTTAATAAGAAGCTGCTCCGCCGAGAACTGACACCTGAGGAGATTAAGGAATATGAGGAAATCTGCAAGACCGTAAAGTTCTAACCTTCATGATCCAATATCTAACTTTCTGGTTTTTCCGGCTCCTGTTCCCGGATGACTCGGATCTGAGTAATCGCTTTTTCGAACATCCCCTCCACTTGAAAACGAAACGTTCGCCATCGCACCTCTTCTCTCATCTCGGGCAAACGGCCAAAAAGAGTTAGCACAAACCCAGCGATGGTCTGGTACCCGTCTTCCGGGAGATCCAAAGTCAGCCACTTATTCAAGTCGCGTATGGAGACACTACCATCCACAAGAAACGATCCGTCACTCTGGGGCTGTATCCGGCGAAGAAATCTGTCATGTTCATCCTCTATTTCCCCTACAATCTCTTCAAGAATATCTTCGAGACATACAATCCCGACAACCTCACCATATTCGTCCACCACGAAGGCCAAGTGGATTCGATTTTTCTGAAAGTCAACCATTTGCTGACGAAGCGATTTACCCTCCGGGACATAGCTTGCCCGCCTCATGATCTTCTTCAGTGAAAACTGCCCGGGCGTACCCGTCCACTTGAAAAGATCCTTGATATGCACAAATCCCGATAGTTCACTCTTGCTTTCCTGATATACTGGATAGCGTGAAAACTCACTTTCTTTCACGCCAGCCATAACTTCTTCGTAAGGCGTGTTGATCTCGAAGGCAACAACGTCTCGCGTCGGTAACATCACGGACTCAACCGGAATCCTATCCAGGTCCAGAACCGCCTGGAGCATCGCCTCGTCCCTTTTCTTTAGAACCCCCTCTTCAGCACCTACCTGAATCATGGCAGCAATTTCCTCAATGCCCAACACGGATCCAAAACCAGATTTTTCCAAGCGCAGCAAAGCGATGAGTTTGTTACTCACCGCTGAAAGTACACGTACTATCGGATAGAGCAGCTTAATAAGAACATAGATGGGCTGGACTATGAGAATGGACATCTGCTCTGGATAGTAGGCTGCAACAGTTTTGGGAGTGATTTCTGCGAACAAAAGGATGAGCAATGTCATAATCAGAGTAGACCAGATGACACCCTCTTCACCGACTAACTTGATGGCGACTGAAGTGGCGAGAGCTGAAGCCGCCACATTCACCAAATTATTTCCCAAAAGGATCGTTCCGATAAGCTTCTCCGGTTCCTTAAGCGTTTTTTCTACTAGTCGCGCCCGTCTCCGCTTCCGACCAAGGTGACGAATGCGCCAGCGATCAGCGGCCATCAGGGCGGTCTCTGAACCAGAAAAAAAGGCAGAGGAGGCAATCAGAAACATGAGCCCCAGTAGTACGAACGGCCAGTCAGCCAAACTCATAGTATCTCCTTTTCTCTGCACAAAAGCGGCATGTTACTGCATCCAATAATTGAACCTATTCTCTATGATACGAGCACCAAAATGTTTCTTAGCCCGGATATTTCATCACGCCCAGGCGTGACTGCGATCGCGGCTATGGCCGTCCTTCCGGGCGTCCTCGGGTATCGTACCCTGCGACGTACTGTTCAAGTACGGAATCCAATCCCCTGCGGTTGCCCGGTGGCACACCCTTCTCCACGGTCTCGCGACACCAATTCGTGAAATATCCGGGCTACCTTCCTCACTCCCGTAATCCGAGACCCCGAGTCTTGCTTGCTTCTGGACATTCTCTCTGGTATATAGAACCCGAGGGTTGGAGTGCTGTACACGGTTTTCCTTCGCCTCAGAAGCCTCTGCTGCGTAAAGAAAAAACAGGCCTTCTTCCAACCAGCAGGGGCTTTCTTGTGTGAGGAGGTGCATGAAGAATGACACGAGATGAAGAAAAAGTACTGAAGATTGCCAAGGAAGTAGTAGTGAAGTTCATTGAAATCGGTCGGGTTTCCCCCACTCAATTTGAAGGTGTATTCCAGAGTGTTTTTCGCACCATCAAATCGAGCGTAAGTTCTGATGAGTCAGAGCAGTAGTGCTGTGTACTGGCGTTGCCTCCCGCTAGGCCGTCAGCACACAATTTTTAGCTACTTTCTTAGTATAAGTGGTGGTAGCACTTTTTACAACTAGGAGTCTACTCGCGTAGAACATGCGCTTGGGCTCGTCCCAAGACTGGTTTTCAAAAAGAGCGGCCGCGGCTCAATCCAAAACCGCGGCCGTTTGTCTCGGTCTAGTTCGCTACTGCCATAGACTAAGATTGTTTTCGCCTTTATGCTGCCTGAAGAGCATTTTCTAGGTGACTGAAGATATCTTTAACGCTCTTGATCTTTTCTGCTTCCTCATCAGGGATTTCGAGGTTGAATTCTTCTTCCAGGGCCATCACCAGTTCAACCACGTCCAAGGAATCAGCCCCTAAGTCGTCTACCACGCTGGCCTCAGGAGTCACATCTCCGTGATCAATTCCCAATTGATTGGCGATGATCTCTACGATCTTATCTTTCATTGCAGCTGCGTCCATACTTTCCCCTCCAAGAATCTTGTCAAAATCAGGTTGTTAATTATAAGTGGAATAACTGTAAAACTAATATCGACCTTATACGTCTTCTGTCGCTTTCGACTGGGTAAAGTTCCATCATAGGTACTGCGGTCTACATTCGACGAGAACATCCCTCCTTTCTCTTTTTGTTTCTTAAAATCATCCCGGCCAAACTTTTTATTCGCGCCTGACTTGCGGTACTGAGAGGTGCTTGGTTTCAAGCGACCCCTCAGCCAGAAAGATGTCAACTAGACTGGACCCCAGCCGACTCCCTTGGCAACTCAGGATTCACAAATCCATAAAAGACGGTCTCGATGACAGTGGGTAAATCATCCACCAAAGAGTATTCTCCATCACTCGCCAACCATTTCTGCATTATGCCATCGATAAAGCCCATCACACCGTAGAAAACGGTGTGGAAGTCCATTTGTTTGAGAAGACCACTTTTCGTGGCTTGCAGGATCTTACGCTTGAGCAACGGTACTTTCTTTAAAATGTTGCCAATATAGAGAGCCTTGACCTCAGCACCAAAATCGCTCTGCTCCTGAATAAGAACCTTATACAGATTTCGGTTGCGATCAAAAAAAGCAAAATAAATTCTCAAATAGGCCTCAATAAATTCAAGTACGTCTGCCCGCGGATCGATAGCGCCAGCGACCGCCTGTTCCAACTCGGCGACCTTTGAGCGGATTAGCTCAGAAAATAACCCTTTCTTGCTGTGGAAATGGCGGTATACCGTTCCCTTCCCCAACTCGGCACGCTCCGCGATTTCATCCACGGTAGTACCATGAAAACCCTTGGCAGAAAAGACTTCCAGTGCCGCGGTCAGGATCTTCTTACGGGTATCGGAAGTCTGGGGCCTACCTTGATCGCGAGGTCCAACCTGCTTAGAAAGCTGGCGAGTGAGTAAGCGCTCACTGAAATCTGTTTGGTCTGAACCTCGACGCTTCGCTATCCGAACAACCTCCTTAACCCATTGGGAAATAACAGCTTCAGCTTCGAGATTGGCGGCGGTAATTTGGGAAATCCCCTCATCAAAAACCGAAACCAGGGTTTCCAGATCTTCTCCGCCCGCGCCAGCATCATCACCCAGCACGTCTTGCCAGAATAGCTTCCAGGCGGAAGGATCCGCAGCCGCATCCTGTGAGAGCAAGCTCAACAGCAGCGTCCGCTTTTCCTGATTTAATTGAGAGTACTTTTCCATACACCTTGCCCTGGTTGTAGCTTAAAAAATATTGTGACGGACCAGTCCGTCATTATCTTGATTTAACTCTCGGTGTCAAGTCCTTTTTTACAAGAGAGCCAGTAACAGAGTCTAACCAGGGATATTTTACGACTGGATTGAGGTGGCGGCTTTGACCCTATAAACGGAGGGTGAACCTCCGCTGACACGTTGGTAAGCCCTACTGATAACCCCTCTCGTTTCTTTGGTAAGATTGTATTGAGCGAGAGCCGAAAAAGGAACTTGAGAACAGGAGATTGCGTCACTGCTGGCCTGTAGTTTGCCCCCAATTTTGCGGCAAAGGAAGTCTATGAGCACATAGTGATATTGGACCACCCCTTCCTGGTCCCAAAAAATCCGATCTAGAACGGCAACGACTTCCACCACTTCCACGCTGAGACCAATCTCCTCTGCAACCTCACGCACTATAGCCTCCTCCAAAGTCTCGCCCGGCTCCACAGCGCCTCCTGGCAACGACCACTCACCGTATGCCGGCGGACGACCGCGTCGCACTAAGGCAACCCGGTCATCTTCAATGACAACCGCCGCCACCCCAACTATAGGACGATCTGGGTAATCTCGTGTCATAGTTTCGTTCTGCCTTTCATGGTCAAAGTTCAAGGGGGTTAGCCAAAATCACAAGCAGCACGAAAGATAGTAAATCCGAAATCCGAATATCGAAATCCGAAACAAATTCGAATTACCGAAATTCAAATGACCAAAACACCAAACAACACTTTTCGACTAGTCACGTTTTGAACATTTGAAAATTCGGATTTTGTATTTGTTTCGTGCTTCGGGTTTCGTATTTCGAATTTGAGTGCGAAGCACTACTCTTAGGGTTTACAGCGACGGCCAGGGCTGAATCCATGGTACAAAGCTTCGTAACGATCTCTGAATCTAACTCGATTACCAGCGGCGGTCTTTCGGCCAAACTGGCAGTGAGGTCGATGGAATATCCAGCTACGTTTGTTTGCAATATAGAACTTCTCCGGCTTGACCACAGGGAGCGACCACATACCCTTTTTCTCCTTCAGGGCCTGGCGCTGAAACTCCAGTAGCTGTTTCCAGTAAGGTAACTCTTGCTGTTTGCCTAACAGGTGGGCATAGCCCCGGCGGACGAGTTCACCATTCACAAAGGTTCCGTCCGCTAGGAAAACAAAGGCCAGCAGCCTACCATAGTGGTCGCGTTGCTGCTTAGTTAACTCGAGGTTTATCCAGCGGCCCTGAACTAGCTTCTTGTTGAAAGCTTTAGCCTCATTAGCAAAAGGTTCAGCTGGCTTGTCCTGGTTTGCAACCTCAGGGGTATTAATACCAAGGTATCGTATCCGTTCGCCTCCTGCCACTACAATGGTGTCACCGTCATCCACCCAGTGTACTTTAACACGCAGTGAATCAGCATCTGCCGCTGGGGAAATCCACCCCCAGGCAATCAGAGCGAGAATCAAGGTGAGTGTGAAGCGTTTGGTCATACCCAGGCCGCGAGCGGTTTTTAACGATAGCCGCACCGGCGATCCACCTCTGCCATCATAGTGTTCAACCGATCCTCTACCAACCGCCGATATCTCTCTAGATCTTCACTGCTGCTGTCTGTGGGAATTAAGATTGGCTCGCCAAAGGCTACATAGACTCGACTCCAGGGGAGCGGCAAAACGGTTTTGTCCCAGCTGGTCCGCAGAGTAATGGTCCGGTTGGCAGACCAGATGATTGGAATCAGAGGCGCGCCAGTGAGTTTAGCCAGATAGATCATACCCTTCTTGGCCACATAGGCCGGTCCTCGGGGCCCATCGAGAACGGTGGCACACGCCTTGCCTCCTCCTTGCAAATAAAGCTGCATCTGCTCTAAAGCATCACGGCCCCCCTTGCTGGAGGATCCACGTACCGGAACAACACCAAAACCTGAGGCATACTGCGCCAGAATCTCCCCGTCCTTGCTTTGGCTGATCATAATCCTTGGCTGGAAATTACCGAAGAAGTAAAGGAAATAGACGGCGCCACGGTGCCACGTACCCCCAACAATGGGTTGATTGGAAAGGATGTAATCCTGGTAGACCCCTTCATTGATCATAGTCACCCGGCAGGTACCGAACCACAGTCGCGCTATTGGTACCAGCACCTTGCGGATGAGACGCTTGACCAGCGTTTCATGAGCATAATTACGAAATCTCAGAGTTCGTTTGCGCTTCTTCACCACTGCCTTTATATTCTCTTGCGCAGCAATCGATCTTCTGAAAAAATATCCGGGATAGTGCTCTTGCTGTCAAAGCAAGCTAGCAAAGCCCGATAATACTGTCAAATTGCAGCATGTACAAATGAGGAGAACGCCCGCCTGTCCAGCATGGCGCTTAGGCCACCGCGTTCCGCCGGCGTGAATCCGAAAGCCTCCCGCCACACATCGTCACTCTCCATACAGAGATAGACACAGAAATCCTTATGGACTCCAAATAACAACTCATTCAGGTAAGCATACATTTCCACCCTGAGATCTCGAAAATAGCGTAGCTTTCCGTCCAAACCTGGGACAAACTCTTCATCCAGAATCGAGCTGTTTGGGTACCGTTGTTGAATTACAGTCTTGAGAGACGGCATGAACCGAAGGGTACCCAGACTGATCCAGGCGATGCCTCCCGGATCCACAGCAGAAAAAAGACGATCCACAACCTCTTGGTAACCCTGTTGCCATCCAGGATACGCCAGAAGTGGATCAAAATGAAAAGCAACTCGATAGCCCCACCCTTGGCAACGCTTTGCTGCTCCCAATCTCTCTTCCAAAGTGGCGGCACCTGCTTCCTCTTTGGCAATTACCTCTGACGGGTTGAGTGACCAAGCTACTATAGTGTGGCCTCTATGATCCATTTTTTCGAGAAGATCCACCTGGGCAGTCTTCGTTTTCAGTTCGAGAATCGCACGTGGTTGGGTGGCAAAAAATGGTACTAAATTTTCACTAAGGTGAATCAGAGGATCCAAGAGCAGGCTGTCGGTAAACTCACCTGTGCCGATACGATGTATTTGGTTAGGAGAATTGTTAAGATGTTCCGTCAACTGCTTTATGGCGTCATCAAGATTGGCAAAAAGTCGTACGTTGGGGCTGGTAAAATATGCTTGTAGTATGCAGTAGGTACAACCAAGAGAACATTGAATGCCCAGGTTAAGGATCTGGTAGCCACAGCAATTGTAAAAGCGGGTACCGGGGCAGGGTTTGATAAACCTTCCTCGAAATTTCACGATTTCAAGAAAGCTGCCATTTTCCCCATCTGCATCTTCTTGGACGCGGTCAACCCAATCTATGGGTATGTCCGGCGAGGTTGCCAGAATTCTTCTTACCAGCGGGCTGTCACCAACCTCCTTTTCAATCACCAACCTTTCTGGACGATACTTCATAGGACAGTAAGCCTCAGTGTAGACCACTGGTTGCGGGAAGCACTCTCTGAATTTGGTTCACCACCCGTTCGTTCCACTCACTCGAGGCACTGAGATCACAGAGTGATTTTGAGTTTTGCCCGATCGGGAGACGGCGATCGGGCAAAAAAAAGCTCAGCTGTTCAAGCGATCTTTTCATGGTTCAAGGTCGAATAGAATAAAAAGTCGCCTAATAGGTTCAATGACTTCCGCCGCAGGCGGGAGGCATTTTTCCCTGGCCGCAATCTCCCGGCCAGGGAAATTTCTACCTCCTCTGTGTCCTCTGTGTCTCCGTGGTTCTCCATTTTTCCCAATGACTGGTCATCCATCCCTTTCCATTACTTTCTTGAACGCAGGCTGATCGGCCAGTTCAGCCACTTGTCTCAGCCGCGTTGACAGCTCATCACCGCGCTCGAAGGTACATTCCAAGCTCCACTTTGGTCCCTCGAAATAAGGTGGAGGTATCAAACGTACCCCAGAAGGCAACCCAAGATCCTTGGCTTCCCTGGCAAACCTCTCCTTCCGGGCGGTGAGGCGAGGGGCACGCCGGGCCTGCAACTGCTGCCGAATTTGTTGGGCGCGCTGCCGTGCCGGCCTTTTGTGAGTCCGCCGCAGATCATTCACCTCTGCACTATCCAGAACCTGTCTCGGGGTAAGATGATCTCTTTGTCCTATTTCCACAACCGTCTCCACCAATTCCTCCTGCACACTCACACTGAAGGGAAGCTCTTGAAAAAAGTTGAAGAAAGCGAGCCGGTCTTCCCACTCTAGGGGTGAGATAATAAAGCCTATCCGCTCGTGAAGTGTACCCCTGGCTATGGCATCAAGGATTGGTTCCTCCAAGGGTGGCAACTGCATATAACGGCCACAAAGCGTGTCACTGGGCTCCAGATCCAGAAGGGGCATGAACTCTTGAACGAGCTGTGGTTGGTCCACATGTTGAGCCATCTTGGTGAGAACCAAAGATTTCTCCACAGGATTCAAACCCCTTTGCGCAATGTTGTCATAGATGGACATCCGCAAGCTTGTAACAGGTGATGTAGAAGTGGGCAAGATTTCACAAGACAGGGGATCCAGACCAAGCTGCTGGCAAACCGCTAAACGACGGCTGCCGCAGATGATTCGAAAAAGTCCATCGCTCTTGCGCTGAAGCAAGGGTTTCTGAATCAGGCCGACGGTTTGGATGGAGAGAATTAACTTATCTGGAAGAGGACCGTAAGTGATCAGGCAAGAGGTGTCATCCCAATCCACTTCTTCAAGCTGGATCGAACAAGGCTCCTTTTCAAGCATGATCCCGCTCCTAACTCTTGGTGAGACGTTCCAGGGCCTCCAGGTAGCGGGTCCGGGTGTTGCGCACCACTTCTTCAGGTAATACTGGTGCAGGCGGCGTCCGATCCCAACCGCACTGATCAAGGTAATCACGCAAATACTGCTTATCGAAGCTCTGCTGGCTCCTGCCGGGTTGGTAGCGGTCGGCTGGCCAGAATCTGGACGAATCCGGAGTAAGGACCTCATCGATGAGGGTGAGCTTGCCTCCTACCAGACCGAACTCGAACTTCGTGTCGGCAATGATAATGCCTCTCTGGCTGGCCATAGCCGCCCCCTTCTCATAGAGCGCCAGGCTCAGCTCACGGAGCTGTTCCGCCAAATCTGTTCCCACCTGTTGGCAGAGGGTATCGAAGTCAATATTTTCGTCGTGCCTACCTTTTTCAGCTTTGGTGGAGGGGGTGAATATGGGTGACTCGAGACGAGCCGATTCCACCAGCTCTTCCGCTAACTTTATGCCGCATACTGATCCCTGGCTCTGGTAGTCTTTCCACCCGGACCCGCTGAGATAGCCACGAACAATGCACTCTGCCGGCAAGGGTTCTGCTTTGGCCACCAGCATGCTCCGGTTCGCCAATTCCTCGGCATAATCATGACACTCTTGTGGAAACTTCTCTACCTCTGTGGCTATCAGGTGATTGTCCACCACCTCGGCCAAGGCCTTGAACCAGAAAGAGGAGATTGCGGTTAGTATCCTTCCTTTGTCCGGAATCCCGTTGGGCATTACCACGTCGTAGGCAGAGATCCTATCTGTGGCCACAATAAGCAGGTGGTCCCCCAAATCATAGATGTCTCTTACCTTCCCCCTGGCAAGCAATGTAAGTCCCGGCAAGTTGGTCTCAAATACTGGAGCTGCCGTCATACAATCCTCCCTCCATTTGCTCTTCTGCGGGATGTATAGAAATGTAGAACCTCAAAGATAGAGAAATCAGGGCGCAAAAGTCCCAGCCAAATACGAAAGATGAAACAAATCCAGAGAAAAGATGTGGGATGTGAGATATGGGATGTGAGATTCAAAATTCTTCTTGGCATTTAGTATCCCACTTCTCAGATCGCACATCCAGTCTCAATTTGTGTCGGATTTAAACTATCTTTGTACCTCTATGACGTAATATTCTGGTATTCATAAGTTAAAAAGGGGCGAACCCAATCGGGAGTTCGCCCCTGTATAATGGCCATAAGAGCTCTTAGCCGATGACAGCCAGCGTATCTCCCTTCTGCACGGAATCGCCGTTCTTGAAAGGTACAGAAAGCACCGTCCCGGAAGTGGGTGCAGCAATGGAATTTTCCATCTTCATGGCCTCGAGAATGAGGACCACGTCTCCTTCATTTACTGAATCACCCTCTTTGACCTCATAGCGAATGACCATTCCCGGCATGGGCGCCTCAATGGATGTTCCTTCTGCCACCGCCGGTTTTGGAGTGGGCGCGGCCGGTGCAGGCGCTGGTGCCGTAGCCGGAGTAGGCGGGGCAGCCGCTGCTGGAGCCGGCGCTACCACTGGTTGGGGCATCATGGGCGATACCGAGGTTATCACCGGCGCGCCCCCCACCTCATCCACTTCCACTTCAAAGTAGTCGCCGTCCACAAATACATTGAAAGTCCTGACCCCGGGACCTTTCTCCGGGGTGGGCTTTTCCACCTTTTCCACCAGCTTGCCTGCTTTGGCCAGAGCAAGGAGACGATCCTCTTCCTTTGCCTGCTCCAGAGTTTTAGGCTTTACCTCATCGGGGACTTCTTCCAGACCATATTTCCATTTCAAGAAACGAACACCGGTGGTGGGATAGAGAGCCACGATCAGCAAGTCATCAATGTCTTTGGCCAGGTCCCCGGCCACAGCTTTGGCATTATCCAATTCTGGTTCCAGCACGTCGGCCGGTCTCGTTTTGATGGGCTGTTCCCCACGCTCGTAGCCTTTCAAAGCCTTTTTTCTAACCTTAGGATCAATGGGTACAGCGGTCTCGCCGTACAGACCGTAACAGAGATCCTTCACTTGAGCGGTGATCATTTTGTAGCGCTCATCCTCAGTGTCGAAGAGTACATTGTTGACGGTTTGAATGCCGACAATCTGACTGGTGGGCGTTACCAGCGGCACCTGGCCCAATTCTTTGCGTACCCGCGGCAGTTCAGCAAAGACCTCATCAATACGATCCAGGGCATCCATATCTCTGAGCTGGTTGACCAGATTGGAGAGCATGCCGCCCGGAGTCTGATGCAAGAGCACGTTGATGTCTATTACCGAAAGCTTGGTGTCGTCCAAGAGATGCCTGTACTTGGGAGAAATTTTTTCCACGTATTCAGAAAGCGCGGCCAACTTCTTGATGTCAAAACCCGTATCCCGACTCGTTCCCTTCAGGGTCATCACGAGAGGCTCGATAGCCGGGTGCGATGTGCGATAGCCCCAGGGTGACAACACGGTGTCAACAATATCCACTCCAGCCTCTATGGCCTTCAAAAGGGCCATGCAGGATTGGCCGGAAGTGAAGTGACTGTGGAGATGTATCGGTGCCTTTATCTCCTTTTTGAGAGCTTTAATCAGCATGTAGGCATCATAGGGCGAGATCAGACCCGCCATATCCTTGATACACACCGTGTCCGCTCCCATATCCTCCAACTCTTTCGCCTTCTTAACGTAATAGTCGGTATTATAGACCTCCCCTCCCATTCGCGGCTCGGTGAGCGAGTAACAGATAGCGCCCTGGAAGTGCATGCCCATCTTTTTAATAACAGGGACAACCGTCTCAAAATTACGCAAGTCATTCACTGCATCAAAAACCCGGAACACGTCAATACCGTTTTCCGCTGCCCGCTCCACGAATATCTCGGCCACATCGTCGGCATAATTCCGATAGCCCACCAGATTCTGACCCCGAAGCAACATCTGTAGTGGCGTATTCTTGAGGTATTTCTTGAGTGTCCGCGGCCTCTCCCACGGATCTTCCCCGAGGAAGCGGTGCATGGTGTCGAAGGTTGCCCCACCCCAGACACCCAGGGCCCAGAAACCAACCTCATCCATCTCCTCCGCAATGGGTATCATGTCTTCGGTGCGCCCGCGGGTAGCGAAAATAGATTGGTGCGCATCCCGAAAAGTCAAATCTTGAATGTTGACCGGATTGGTCACCTTTACCTTTTCCTCCACCAGTCCAGCCGTAAGTTTCGTGTGTTTGTCTGCCATAATCCTCTCCTCTTCGTTTCTCCTTAAGCGCTGCTCGCTCTATCCTCAAGCACTCAATTCAGTGAAGGTAAACCTGAAAGAATCACAATCAGCAGGCTGTGGTGTGGTGCCAGAGGTAATAGCCCTCAGCATCAAAGATGCAATACCGTCCGCTAGCGCATCACCCGTAGCTGAAGTAACCTGCGCATTTCCATCATTGCCTGTCTGCCAGAGGCGGACCACAAACCTGCCGCCCCCATGGCGGGAGCAGAAACTGGTTGACTCACCGCTGCCATGGCCAGTTGCTGCTCTTCTTGACTCCTAAGGTATCTGTAGACTGCGGCAACCGCAGCAGTCAGTCGCTTCTTCTTACGCTCGTCCATTTTCCTATTCACCCTTGCTTTGCTACGGGGTTATCACCCGCTGTTCCAATTTACTTGTTGAGGCGAAGAATCATGCTGCTCATCCGGACTTTCAGTTGACTGTCCGTCAAGAAGGACCGATTTCTAACAAAACTGTATCATTCTCCTACAAGCGGGGCTTTTGGTCGTGGCTCCCAAGTGGGCTAAAGACCAAGCTCTTCACTGATACCCTGCATGGCCCGCAGGCTCAGCTCTGCAAAGTCGGCAAGCGGTACCCCTATTTCCTCACAAAGCCTGATTTGATCTCGATTCACCCGCCTGGCAAAATCTTTCTTTTTCATGCGCTTCAGGATGGACTTGGGCTTTACACTTGCCAGTCGCTTGTCCGGATAGACTAGGGCTGTTGCTATAACCAAACCGGTGATAGACTCGGCACAGGTCAGGGCAAAATCGAAGGTGGACTTTCTCTCCACGCCTAAAGCTTCTGCGTTATGAGCCTTGATTGCGGTGATCGCTTCAGGCGGCAAGTCACGAGCGGCCAGGATGTCAGCCGTCCGCAACCCATGCTCCAAGGGCTGATCGGCAGTCTGTTCGTAGTCTAGATCGTGCAACAGACCTGCAATACCCCATAAATCCGCGGGCTCTTTCAGCCGTTCGGCCAGGGCCCGCATTATTGCTTCCGTCGCCAGACAATGCTTCCGCAGGTTTCCACTCTTCAAATGATTGTGTAGTAAGTCAAGGGCCTGTTGCCGATCCATCGAACAATTCCAGTCCCGCTGTAAAAAAAATGCTGCACTTTCCTGGGAAATAGTTGTCTAGTAGCAAACCTTTACAGATAAGATTTTTTAGTTCTTGAACGCACTGCGCTCACCGCTTTGCGCTATGCTCAATCTACCCAGCCATGGCCACCCGACGGGTCTTTTTCTTCAGCCGATTAATCCGCCGCCTGAGAATCTTCATTTTCTTTTTGTCCCCCGTCTCCTTCAAAACTTCCTTCTGGCTGCGCAGTTCCCTTATTTTGAGCTTGATGCTGCGTACGTCGACGCTCGTCTGCCGCTTTTTCTCATCCACAATTCCTTTGGCTTTCTTGACGGCGGCAAGAAGCTCGCTCTTGTTCATTGCATGTACGCCGACGATCCCTTCAAGGCCCAGGGCCACCTCACGCAGCTCTTTGGCTGTCATCCGATCCAAGGGTTTTGCTTTTGGCTCCTCTTTCTCTTTAGCCTCTTTTTTCTTTTTCGCCTCTTTCGGTTTTTCGGGCTCTTTCGGCTCTTCGGGCTCTTTCAGCTCTTCGGGCTCTTTCAGCTCTTCAGGCTCTTTCGGCTCTTTTTCCCCTTTTACTTCCTTTTTCTCTTTCGCCTCTTTCGGCTCTTTTTTCCCTTTTGCTTCCTTTTTCTCTTTCGCCTCTTTCGGCTCTTTTTTCCCTTTTGCTTCCTTTTTCTCTTTCGCCTCTTTCGGCTCTTTTTCCTCTTTGAGCTCCTTTTCCGTCATATACCCCAACTCCTTTGCTCTTCTGGGCTTGAGTATCGAGAATCCAGCGCGCCTCTTGCCAGCTCGCTTGGAATCACGCGCTAGAGCCCTCTTTCTCACTCTTTTCAACCATTTCCTGTAGCTTCAAAAAAGGCCTGAACAGATCAATAGGAATGGGAAAAAGGGTGGTTGAATTGTTTTCGGCAGAAACCTCTCTCAAAGTCTGCAGATAGCGCAACTGCAGAGCCATAGGATGTTCAGAAATGATCGCGGCTGCTTGGGCCAGTCGGGTGGCGGCCTGATGTTCACCTTCAGCATTGATGACTTTGGCGCGTCTCTCACGTTCGGCTTCAGCCTGACGAGCCATGGCCCGCTGCATATCCTGGGGAAGATCTATGTGCTTGACTTCCACAGTTGTCACCTTCACGCCCCAGGGGTCGGTGTGTTTGTCCAAAATTTCCTGAAGTTGGCTATTGATCTTCTCCCGGTCAGACAGCAGTTCGTCCAGCTCGGCCCCTCCGCACACACTACGCAACGTCGTTTGTGCCAGTTGCGAGGTTGCATAAAGATAATTTTCCACCTCTACCACCGCTTTAATGGAATCCATCACCCGAAAGTAAATAACTGCATTGACCTTCACAGATACATTGTCACGGGTGATTACATCCTGGGGCGGCACATCCATGGCCACCAACCGCAGACTGATTTTTACCATCCTGTCAACTACAGGAATGAGAATAATGAGTCCCGGCCCTTTGGCCCTGCTCATGACCCGACCAAGGCGAAATATGACCCCCCGCTCGTACTCGTTCAAAATCTTAATCGCAGTAGCCAGGAAAAGCACTGCAAGTATAACCAGAAAAATGATGGTGTAAGACATGTTATCCTCCTGTCGAGGCAGCAAACATGCTGTAAACCCCCGTCTCAGGCGATTAAATCATTGCTTTGTATCACCTATTTTTCGTACTTTCAACAACAAATTTTCCACTCCGATCACCTCCACTCTAGCGCCCACAGGCACAATCTCTTCAGAGGTGGCATTCCAAAGTTCTCCACGGACGAACACCTTCCCATCCGGTGCCAGGGACTCTTTGGCCACCGCAATTTCACCGATCAATCCCTGGTAGCCGGTACGAGGCTGAGCCATGTGTGCTCGTACAGCGAGCAAGGCCACGGTAATGAAAAAGCCTGAAATAACGAGGACCGCCGGAATCAAAACACTCCAGGAGATCCGCAACCCGGGAGTGCCAGTGTTAAAAAGCATAACTGAGCCCAGCGTCAGACAGATAACCCCTCCGACGCTGAGCATACCATAGCTGGTGACCTTAATCTCCAAGAGAAAGAGTATAGCCCCCAGAATAATCAGGAGCACGCCAGCATAATTAACCGAGAGGGTCTGAAAAGCATAGAAGGCCAAAATCAAAGAAATTCCGCCGATGACCCCGGGGAAAATGACCCCAGGATGAGAGAGTTCGAAATAAAGGCCGGCCATACCGATGAGCATCAATAGATAGGCTATATTTGGATTGCTAATGGTCTTGAGGATCTTATCTCGCAGATTCTCCTCTACTGTTTCTGCAGGAAGTCCTTTGAGTGCCAGCTTCTTCTCACCTTCTTTGGTTTGCACCGACCAGCCTTCAAGCTTTGCCAGAAGATCATCCACGTCTTTGGCGACCAGGTCGATCACTTTGAGCTTCAAAGCCTCCTCGGCGGTGACCGATACACTCTTGCGCACTGCTTCCTCAGCCCACTCGGCATTGCGGCCGCGCCTGGTGGCGATGCTTTTGATAAAAGCCACCAGATCATTGACCACCTTGGTGTCCATGGTTTCATCCATATCCTTGCCCCCGGCCACAACCGGATGAGCCGCGCCTATATTGGTGCCTGGCGCCATAGCAGCAATGTCAGCGGCCATGACAACGAACACACCGGCGGAAGCGGCCTGAGCGCCGCTGGGTGATACGAAAACCACCACCGGAATCGGGGCGTTCATAATGGTCTTTATCATGGTTCTCATCGAAGTAACCAGACCGCCTGGAGTATCCAACTCCACCACCAGTAAAACCGCATCTTCTTCCACTGCCTGCTCTGCTCCTCTCGCCAGAAACGCTGCGGTACCAGGATTTATGCTCTCCTCTATGCGCAGGATCTTGATGTGCTTGTCTCCAGCCAGCGAAAGGGGAAGTGAACATAACAGCAGCACAATAAGCACCGATCCTGCCAGAACAGTCAGAAGGTTCGATTTTTTAGTTGACATCTCTAACGTGGCTGCAAACTTCATTTTTTCCCTTTCTGGACACTCTCGTTAACCGCTTGCTGTTCCCAACAAGAGTAAAATTGGACACTCTGGAGTCATACACCGTCGTGCTACGACTCACATTATTCGGATCTTTCAGTCGTCCCCTGCACTAATGATAGAAGTAACTGGACGTCCTCCCACGCCCTCCGCTTTTGGAGAGGATTGCGAAGAAGATAGGCAGGGTGATACGTTGGAATCACTGGAATCCCTTCAAAATAATGAACTCGGTTGCGAAGTTTGGAGATTGGTTGCTGAGTGGAGAGCAAGAATTGAGCGGCAAAGCTTCCCAAAGCCAAAATGGCCTGAGGTCGAATGGCTCGAAGTTGGCGCCAAAGGAAGGGACCGCACTGCTCTATTTCGTTAAGCTGGGGATCGCGGTTCCTCGGTGGTCTGCACTTGATCACATTACAAATATAAACCTCAGCCCGCCGCCATCCCATGGCGGCGATGATACGGTCGAGCAGCCTACCTGCAGGACCCACAAAGGGCCGACCCAACCGATCCTCTTCCTGACCGGGCCCTTCCCCAACCAGAACTACTCTGGCTGAAGGGTTTCCTTCTCCAAAAACAATATGGGTCCGATGGGAGTGAAGACCACAGCGTATGCATTCGGCTAGGTCAGCACAAATCTGTTCCAGGGTTTCCGGGAGGTCCTGGAGAGATGCGATCGGCTGGCACGGCAACCATTCCAGGCCCATTATGGCCTGATAGTTGAGATGCTGGCGGAGAGAAGATGCCAATTCAACCAGATCTGGACGTGGTGATCCTCCCAACTCCCCGCCTGTACGTGCTTTCTTATCCTGATCGGCATAGCGCATGCTTCTCTTGCCCGGTAAAGGTTATTCCTGAGTTCCATTATAACAGGTTTCTTAGGCCCCCATAAGTATAAGGCACATTTATTCTGAAGCACCCCAAATACTGACCATCTCATGCCTGCCACAGACGTTCCACCCGATTCCAAATATGAGCCGCAATCACTTCTTTGCTTTCCAAAGGTAGGTTCTCTACCTCGCCTCCCGGCCACAAAATGGTTACCTCATTGGTGTCGCTACCAAACCCAGCACTGGCTGCGGTCAGATCATTAGCCACAATGAAATCCAGATTTTTCTGCTGAAGTTTCTCCTTGGCATTTTCCAGCACGTTTTCAGTCTCTGCAGCAAAGCCAACCAAAATCTGGTTGCTTTTCAGTTCCCCCAGCTGAAAGAGGATATCATCAGTTCGCTCCAACTCTAGAGACTCATTGACGTCACTTTTCTTTATTTTTTCGGATGCCGTCACCTTTGGACGATAATCGGAAACTGCCGCAGCCATTACCACCGCATCCACCTGCGCCATTTGCTCAACAACAGCCTGGTGCATCTCCTTGGCAGTGGTTACTCTAATCTCCTTAACCCCATAGGGAGAGTTCAGGGAAGTAGGTCCGCTCACCAGGGTAACCTCCGCTCCCCTGCGCTTCGCCACGCGCGCTAGAGCATATCCCATTTTCCCTGAAGAAGGGTTGGTCAGATGTCGCACTGGATCCACCATTTCCCTGGTGGGACCCGCAGTTACCAGCACCTGTTTTCCCTGAAGGGATTGAGGGGTCAACACTTGAAGAGTTTTCTCCATGATCTCATCCACGGGTGCCAGTCTACCGAGGCCCTGAACTCCACAGGCCAGGTCACCGGCATCCGGCCCAACCTGATGGAATCCCCAACTGCTCAGCTTGGCCAGGTTCTCTTGGACCGCCTGGTTATCAAACATATTCACATTCATAGCTGGGCAAATGATTTTGGGAGCGGGGCAGGCCAACAAGGCCGTAGTCAGATAATCATCACCAATACCATGGGCTAGTTTGCCAATTATATTGGCGGTTGCGGGTGCAATCACAGCAACTTCAGCCTCGGTGGCCACTTCAATGTGGCCAATTCGCGATTCAGCCTCCAGATCAAAGAGATGAGTGCAAACCGGCTGGCCGGAAAGGACCTGAAAGGAAAGAGGTTGCACGAATTCCATAGCACTCCGGGTCATAATTACCCGAACCCTAGCCCCCTCCAGGGCCAAAAGCCTGGTTAGTTCCAAAGCTTTATACGCTGCGATCCCTCCAGTTACTCCCAATAAAATCTTTCGGTCTTTTAATTCAGCCATAATGCCTCGTCTCTCAAGTGATCAGCCGTCAGCTATCGGCTATCAGCAAACGACAACTACAGCAGTTTGGCGACTCAGTAGCGGTCAAGGGTCGGTTTCGTCACACTTCAGCCGGCTCTGAAAGCTAACAGCTTACTGCTGATGGCTGCCTTCATGGCATGGTTGCACTCATTTGGGGAGCTACCCAGATCTCGACCCTGGTCTTCAGAGGGAACTCGGCCACACTCACCAAGCAGCTGCGTTTATCTTTTTCGAAGTTAAGGATCACCCGTCGGTAGCGAAAACTGGATTTGAGGGTCCAGCCATCTTTGGGCATGTTAGTGGTGAAAAAATTTACCAAAGATTCGCCCTGCACATAGCCCTCGAATACCAGAACACCCGCAGAAAAAGAGGGAGTGCTGTAAACAAAGGAGCTCGCCTTAACCAGGGAAAGTTCCGCAGGAATCAGAATATCAACAAAGTCATAGTAAACCGGAGCCGGAGCCTGAACCTCGTTTTTCTGCTCACCAGTTTCCTCAGAGGTGTCCTGAGACTTTTTCCAGGCCGCACACCCGGCACCAACAATGAGAAGGATCGAAAGTAGCAAGACGAGCAAACGACTTCTCCTGGCAACACCACCATTCATTTTCATATCCTCCCCTCCTTGTCCCGCTGGATCGAGTTTCCCTGTGATACGGTGTCCCTATTACCCCTTTACTGCCCGTTTCTCTCTTCATACTTCCTTGAAAACCAGCTCTGAAAGAGACTTACGGTCAGACTTCTGCTGCCTATGTTTGGGATGCCCAATAGCCAAAACCGCCATGAGTTCATACGACTCGGGTGTTTCAAGAATCTCAGCTACCCTCTCTTTGTTCTTCAAAATCTCACCAAGCCAGACGCCTCCCAGATCCAACGCATGCGTTGCCAGCCACATATTTTGCAGGCAAGCGCCTATCCCTTGGCAGTCCTTAACCCGGTCATAACCAGCATCATTATCTAGAAAGACCGCAACAATGACTGGGGCGTTACGGATGATCTCCCGGTAGCGGGTCAGTTCAGAAATTGTGTTCTTACATTCCGGATCTCGAACCACACCGAAGCGCCACGGCTGGTTGTTCAGTCCGGAGGGAGCCCAGCGACCCGCCTCCAAAATAGCCCTCACATCATCGTCGCTTACCGGGTCGTCGCTATATTGTCTAATGCTTCTTCGAGAGCGAATCGCATCCAGCACTGCATGTCCAGTTTCGCTCATAGATCCTCCCCATCATAGTCGCTGCAGTTGGTCACTCCCATAACCCCTTTTACTGTTTGACTTTTTTGAAAGTATAGCGACATCAATCAAGAGCGTCAATGGGAATCGCACAGCGCAGAGCGCAGAGCGCAGAGCGTTATTTTATGTGCTGTGCGCTCAGCGCTTTAGGTGTTGCGATTGTACTTTAGGGCATCTATAACTCCGTGACAGCGACAGGCAGTGGCAACCAAGATGTCCTTCTCTGTTGATCGCGACTCTTCAAGGAGCTGCCAAAGAACTGACAACTGGTAACCGCCCACCCCCGGTGCCAGCTGATGACTGCGTACCACCTGGGTTACATAACCCTCCACCTCTATCTTCCGAACAACATCAAACAAATTAGCTTCACGCACCTCCCCTGTCACCGTGCAACTTTCATCCGGTTCATCGCAGTCGTCAGGACAGTGAAAGGTGGCAAAGCTGGCATAAAGAGTTCCTGTCTTTGCTCGCAGAGGATTGGGTACCTTTTGTTCGAGTATGGCTGGAGCTGCACGTTGAGTAACGACCCCCTCTCTGGCCAATTGTCGGCACAGCCAGGCATAGGCAACGTGCACTGGAATGGCCGGAACGATCCATTCTGAACCAAGACCCGGATAGTGAACGAGGAAATCGATAGCATCCTGCTCAATTGTCTCGATGGGCTTGTCTGTTAATTTCTTTAAAGCGTGGACGTCTCGGTCCACCACAACCAAGCGGGAGACCTTTTTTCGTGTTAAAATTCTTTGTACTGCCAGGGATCCGAAGCGCCCGGCTCCGAGAATCCAAAATGATTCCATCTGCACTGCTCCTTTTCTTGTTTTATCCCAACAGTGGGCGAGATGAAACCACAAATATCACCCCAATCGTTGACACCCCTAACTTTTCTTCCTATAGTGCAGCCGGAATTAGCACTCAGCTATCAGCGCTCAGCCCTCAGGGAAAGAATGACCTGTAATTGTTGAACCTTAGTCTGCAATAGCTCTCTGAGATATCTCACTCCGAAGAGACCCCATTGCTCTAGTACTCTCCGTAAAGGTAATTATGGAAGGTTTGTTTCTGCTGAGAGCTTAAGATACGTAATAGTAGTCGGACAAAAACAGATGGACCTGTTCGTTGACACCCATTGCCACTTAGACTTTGAGGACCTGGCCGCAGAGCAAGACGGTATTTTGGCGAGGGCAAAGCAGGTGGGTGTTCGACAAATCATTACCATCGGCATTGACCTCCCCACCTCCCGCCGGGCCATTGAATTGGCTGAGGCCAACGGAGAGATCTACGCCACCATCGGCATCCATCCCCACAATGCCTGCGCCCTCTCGTCTAAAGATTACCAGGAATTGCTCAGCCTGGGGCATAAATCGCAGGTGGTAGCTTACGGCGAGATCGGTCTCGACTTCTACCGCAACTATAAACCGCGGCCAGTACAGATCTCCTGTCTGCATGCACAGCTCAATGTGGCCCGACAGCTGGGGTTGCCCGTTGTAATCCATGACCGGGAGGCTCACGAAGAAGTTTTGCAGATTTTGCGAGAACAGAAAGCCTGGGAAATAGGTGGTGCCATGCATTGTTTCTCAGGCGATTGGTCCATTGCAAAAAAATGTTTGGATCTGGGCTTTTATCTCTCAATCGCAGGTCCCGTGACTTTTGCTAAAGCACAAATCCTGCAGGATGTGGCTCGACAATGTCCTCTGGACCGGTTGCTCCTGGAAACCGATGCCCCTTTTCTGGCTCCAGTGCCCAAAAGAGGAAAACGAAACGAGCCAGCTTTTCTCATCCACACCGCAGAAAAAATTGCATCACTAAGAAATCTCCCTTTACAAGAGGTGGCCAGACAGACGACCTCAAACGCCCGCAGACTTTTCAAGCTGCCAAAGGTAGACGGGGAGATGACAGCTGAGCGAAATGAATAAGAACAACAAGAATGAAGCCTTTATCCTCGCCTCAGGGTCTCCGCGGCGTCGAGAACTCTTGCACCAATTAGGGTTTTCTTTCACGGTCATTCCCAGTAGCTTGGAGGAAACCAACCAGAGCGGCATGGAACCGAGACGTTACGCCACCTATTACGCTAAAGAGAAAGCCAAGGAGGTGGCACAACACCACCCCCAACAATGGGTATTGGCGGCAGACACCATCGTTGTTGTTGATGAGGAAATTTTGGGAAAACCAGTCGATTTCGCTGAGGCCACGGCCATGCTTTCCCGCTTAAGTGGGCGCAGCCATCATGTCATTACTGGAATCAGCCTGTTCCACGCACAATATGGAATGGAAGAAAGCCAAGTAGTTGAAACCGAGGTTTTCATGAGAAGGCTCAGCGCTGCAGATATTGAAGGCTACATAGCAACTGGTGAGCCCATGGACAAGGCTGGCGCCTATGGTATCCAGGGCATTGGCGGTTGTTTGGTTCAACGGATCGAGGGTTCTTACTCGAACGTGGTGGGTTTGCCCCTCTGCGAGACCGTGGAGTTATTGCGTCGTCATCGAGTTGCCGATCCCTTCAAATAGCAAGTCCCGTTGTTAAAAGATTTATTACCACAGTGGTCACAGGAGAGAGTAAATCCGAAATCCGAATATCGAAATCCGAATGACCAAAACCAACAAACCATACATTTATCGGATATTGTTTTGAGCATTGGAGAATTTGAATTTTGGATTTGTTTCGTGCTTCGGATTTAGGATGTCGAATTTATAGGCTGTGGTGTACTCTGTGGCTATAATTTTTCCATCATTCAGCCCGAGGGGTGTATGGGATCAATTGCTGACAATCTGGCCCGGGTCAAAGAGCAGATAGCGGATGCTGCCATCCGCTCGAACCGCTCACCCGAGTCGGTAAAACTGGTCGGGGTCACAAAAACCGTAGAAGTTGAGCGTATCAAGGAAGCGGTATCAGCGGGTCTACAAATATTGGGAGAGAATTACGTCCAAGAAGCCCGAACCAAAATCGAACAGGTGGGAGGCCAGGCAAGTTGGCATTTCATTGGGCGTTTGCAAAGTAACAAGGCAAAATACGCGGTCAAGCTCTTCGACCTTATTCAAACTGTCGACACGCTGAAACTGGCTACTGAATTGAACCGCCGCGCTCAACCTTTGGGGCGAGTGTTTCCCATCATCATCCAGGTGAACCTCGCCGGCGAAGCGAGTAAGGGTGGTGTTCATCCGGCCAAGTGCCTCCAGCTAATTCGACAGATCTCCGAATTCACTCATTTACAAATCCGGGGGCTTATGACCATGCCGCCTTTCTTCAACGAGCCGGAACGTGCCAGACCACACTTTCGCCAGCTGAGAGAGCTGAGCCAGGAGATAGCCGCGGCTCAGTTGCCCAATGTTCAAATGCATGAACTGTCCATGGGTATGTCTGGCGATTTTGAGGTGGCCATCGAGGAAGGCGCAACACTGATCCGAGTGGGTACTGCTATTTTTGGAGAGCGACCGTAAGTCGTTGACGCATTGCCTCATACAAAGCCATAGCACCAGCCGCTGCAGCATTGAACGAATCGAGCCGGCCTTGCTGGGGAATTGCAGCGAGTAGATCGCACGTTCGCCTCACCAGCGGTCGGATGCCCTTGGCCTCTCCGCCGATCACCAGAGCGGTCGGCTGACAGAGATCGAGTTCATAAAGAAACCGATCCGCTTCCATGGTCAATCCCACCACCCAAATTCCGTGTTTCTTAAAAAGCTCCAGGGTTCGCTTCAAATTGGTGACCCGAGCAACGTCCATGTGCTCAAGAGCGCCGGCTGAGGCCTTGGCTACCGCGGCAGTGAGAGAGGCAGCCCGATCCTTTGGCACCACCACTCCATGAGCTCCACAAACATATGCGCTCCGTATGAGACCACCTAGATTCTGGGGATCCTGAATACCGTCCAATACCAAGATAAGTGCAGGGTCGTCACGCTGGGCCGCTTCGAGAATGTCATCCAGATCGACGAATGAAGAAGGAGAGAGGAGAGCTACAATTCCTTGGTGGGCAGTTGTCCCGGCCTTGGCGTCCAACCGTTGGCGCTCGTGGGAACGGATTTTTATCCCGAGTTCCCTCGCCTGGGCGAGGATTTCTGCAACAGTGCGGCTCTGTCCACTCCGGCTTACCCAGATTTCCCTGACCCTGTGGCCACGAGCTATAAGCGCTTCCCGGACTGGATGTATACCGTAGATAATGTCTGTCATGTGAAATGCAGCTCTTGGGACAATCAGACAGCAGGGGTTGGAGGGAAGTAAGTGTACAATCTCATAAAACCGAATATCGAATATCGAAATCCGAAACAAATTCAAAATTCGAATGTCTCAATGTTCAAAACAAAAAATGAGGGACCGACATCTAGACTTGCTAGTTTTGGTCATTTAGATTTTGGTAATTCGGATTTGTTTCGTGCTTCGTGCTTCGGATTTTGATCGCCCTGATTTTAGCACAAAGGTTATTTAGTTTTCCTTCAGCCTCGTTGTCTGGATCTAGGTCTCGCGGGAGACCTTCCTGCTGCCGGCAGCGTGGGCCAGAATAATAGCTGCCAACGCCTCAACAGCTTCCTGGAGAACGTCGTTGACAATCGAGTAATCATACCAAAACGCTTCCAGAAGTTCTCTGGAACTGTCCTCTAGCCGCCGCTCAAGATCATTTTCCTGCTCGGTACCTCTCTGTAAAAGCCTTTTTTCCAGGGTTTCACGATCAGGTGGCAGAACGAAAATGAAACAGGCAATGGGAAAATGTTCTTTCACCTGGCGAGCACCCTGGACGTCAATTTCCAGAAGCAGGTTCCGCCGGTCATTCAGGTGTTTTTCTAGCTGCGCCCGAGACGTTCCGTAATAATTCCCGTGGACTTGGGCATACTCAACAAAATCACCCGCCTCTTTCATCGCGAGAAAAGCTTCCATTGAGACGAAATGGTAGTCTCGACCCTCTGACTCTCCTTGGCGCGGTGGTCTGGTGGTATAAGAAATCGAGTAGGCAAGCTCGGGAAATCTCTTCCGCACCCCATCCCGCAAGCTTGATTTTCCCACCCCTGATGGGCCAGAAAGTACGAAGAGTTGCCCAGTAGACTCCATCACTTTATCTTGCTATCGCCATCTTTGCCAAGAGAATCTGCCGTAAACCGTTGGGCAATTGTCTCAGCCTGCACTCCGGAAAGAATGACATGATTACTGTCGGTGATGATTATCGCCCGAGTGCGTCGCCCCATGGTGGCATCAATGAGTTTCTTCGCCATCTTGGCGTCCTCTTTCAACCGCTTCATTGGTGCAGATCCGGGGGAAACAATAGCTACTACTCTATCCACCACCACCGTGTTACCAAAGCCGATGTTTAAAAGTCTTCCTTCCATTTCAACTCCACCTTCCGACAAATGGTGCCCTGAGGCAATTTCGCCCGAGCTGCGTTGAGAGTTAATTCAAGTCCAGAACTATCCTGATGTTCGTCAGTTCAGACTGTCACCTTGCCTTTTTTGCCTCAGTTGTTCTATTAAAAGCCCCTATTCAACGTTTTGCAACTGTTCCCTGAATCTCTCGAGCTCCGTCTTCATCTGGATTACTTTTTGAGCGATTTCCAGATCGTTCGACTTGGAGCCTATGGTGTTGACCTCCCGGTGCATTTCCTGCAGAAGAAATTCCAGCTGACGTCCACGGGGCCCACTTGCCTCGAGAAGATCCCGAAACTGTTGGATGTGACTTTGAAGGCGTACCACCTCCTCGGTGATATCGCTTTTTTCGGCGAAAAATGCAACCTCTTGAGCCAGACGCGCCTCATCCAAATCTGTCTCACCAAGCAAATCCTGAATCCTTTTCTGTAATCGATCCCGGGCGTCCTCAACCACAAGCGGTGCCCGGGTCTCAACTTCCCCGGTTAGAACCTCAAGTTGGTGCAGCCGCCCGCTGAGATCACGTGCAATTGCCTCCCCTTCCTCCTGCCGCATGAGGAGACAACCGCTGATCGCCTGATCCAGAGCAGTCTCCACGACGCTCCAAGCTTTTCCCCTGCTTTCCTCGTCTTCTTGGAAAGCAAATAGGTCCCTAAAATTTAAAAGAGATTCCAACCTGAGATCCCCTTCGAGTCCCAGCTCCTCTTGGAGAATGAGCAGCAGCCTTTTATACGTTTTGGCCAGCTCAGTATCCACAGTGAGATGCTGCACTTTATCCAAGGTATCATCGGCAAGAACACTGACCTCTATGCGTCCTCTGGAAAACTTTGAACTGACCCTTTTCTTAATATCTTCTTCAAAATCGCTGTATTTGCGGGGTAATTTAACTCGGACATCACAGAAGCGGTGATTGAGTGTCCGGAGCTCAATCGTGAACCGGTAGCCGTCAGACCCGGCCTCGCCACGTCCAAAAGCGGTCATGCTATGAAGCACTCGTCGACTCCGTGTTGGTTATGCTAGTCCGGATGATTCTTCGCTTCGCAGTTGCAGCAAATATTTCTGTCTTAACCCTCGAAGCCAGTTCCGTACTTTGGGTTCTGCATAATCTGGGTAGGTCCAAGCCAGGGGTTGATAGTCCCGGTCACGATAAATCAGGGTCAAATCTGCGTAGATACCACTCCTCAGATAGATGCGATGGGCGTAGTTTTTAGCGCTCGCCAGCACCAACCGTTCGGCCAACAGATAGCCCGGATCAATGTTTACCCGTCTATTTCCCCCTGCACTCTGTTCAGTCTCCAGAAGATTGGTCTGCACTTTGATCTGTGCCAAATCCTCCTGTGGGATGAGACCTTCGAAGCTGGCAAATCGCCTTACCAAAGGCTGTCCCATCTCGGCATAGTAGTAGTCGGTATAGTCAAATGCTAGCAGCGCACTAACAAAATCCAGTATCCCATAAGGTTCGGTCAGTTTAGACAATACTTTAGCAATATTCCCCGCAGAATCGGCAATTACACTCACAAAGAGCTTGGCTGGTTTCGGGTCTTGGGGAATACTCATATACGCTTCTACAGTGGCCGAAAATTTGTCAGGAAGGGCTCTGTCGGCCAACGCAGGTATAGCGAAATCCGAGGGCCTGCATTTTCTTCGGCTCGTAAATATTTCTGAGATCAACCACCACCGGTTCTTTTAGGAGTTCGGTCATCCGTTTCCAGTTCAGATTGCGGAACTGGTTCCATTCCGTAATAATTACCAGGCCGTGAGCACCATTGGCAGCATCGTAGACATCTTTGGCATAATATACATTTTTCAGCATTTTTCGGGCTTCCTTCATCCCTGCCGGGTCGAAAGCACGAATTTTGGCACCCTGCCTTTGCAAAGCCCTTATGATAGCAATGGATGGAGCCTCTCGCATATCATCTGTATTGGGCTTGAACGTGAGGCCAAGAATTGCCAGGTTCTTACCCTTCACTCCACCCAAAGCTTTGTTGATCTTTTCGACCATTAACTTTCTTTGCCGCTTGTTAACCCTCATTACCGCTTTAACAATCTCAAAGCTGTAGCCGTGATCGTGGCCGATCTTGTCGATAGCCTTAATGTCCTTGGGAAAACAGGAGCCACCAAAGCCGGGGCCGGCGTGGAGGAATTTAGGCCCGATGCGCCGGTCTAATCCCATTCCTTTGGCCACTTGGTGAACATCGGCGCCCACTTGTTCACAGATATTGGCCATTTCATTGATAAACGAAATCTTGGTGGCCAGAAAAGCATTGGAGGCGTATTTGATCATCTCCGAAGTCTGTACATCGGTGACCACAAAAGGGGTCTCAATAAGATAAAGCGGACTGAAGAGATCTTTTAAAATGGCAATGGCCTGGTCGCTCTCAGCTCCTATCACCACCCGATTGGGCCGCATGAAATCCTCTATTGCCGCCCCCTCTCTAAGGAATTCAGGATTCGACACCACATCGAAGGCCACGTCGGACTCTCGTTGCTCTTCGATGATCTGACTGATCATCTGACCTGTGCCAACGGGAACCGTGCTTTTTGTGACAATCACCTTATAGCCGTCGAGATTACGACCTATGGTGACAGCCACCTCACGTATGTATTTGAGATCAGCGCCACCGTCAGGGGCAGAAGGAGTGCCTACTGCAATGAAAACTACAAGGGCTTGCCTGATTGCACTTCCCGCGTCGGTTGTGAAACTCAAGCGGCCTTCCTTGACATTCTTAGAGACGAGCTCAGTGAGCCCTGGCTCATAAAACGGCACTTCTCCCTGTTGCAGGAGTTCGATCCTGGCCTCATCCTTGTCTACGCAGGTGACGCTGACACCAAACTCAGCAAAACAGGCACCGGTTACTAATCCCACATACCCAACGCCGACTACACAAATATGCATTAGTATTGCTCCTCAAAACATTGCATTAATAGAACCAGCCGAAGAAGCAATAATCATTCCACTGGAGCGCGTGGGGTTAGACGCAAGGATTGTCAGGTAGGTTCCCCCAGCTCTATTTCCGTCCCGATGCAGTGTCAATCAGAATCTCTTTTAGCCTTGATGCTGCAACCGGAGCCGTACCAACCTCGCCAACCACGATTCCAGCAGCCAGGTTTGATAGTAAGGCGGCCTCACTGGGTTTCAAGCCGGATGCCACAGCCAAAGTGAAGGCTGCGATAACAGTGTCACCTGCTCCAGATACATCGAAGACTTTTCTGGCCACCGTTGGGATTTGAGTAGTTTCCCCGTTGCCCTCAAATAGCGTCATCCCCTTATCTCCCTGGGTTATGAGGACCATCTGACAGTTGAGTTCTTCGAGCAGGTGGGCTCCGGCTTGCCTGACGCTCTGATCGTCTTCAATGTGAATCCCGGACATTTGCTGAGCTTCATAATTGTTGGGAGTTATGAGAGTAACATTTTTGTATAACGCCACATTCCGTACTGTGGGATCCACTGCCAAAATGGTCTGACTGCCTTGGCCGAGAGAGCGGATGCCGTCCATGAGGCTGCGAGCCACAACGCCCTTACCGTAGTCGGAAACCACAATCGCATCAATGGAACCGAGCTCTTCTTTGATGACGGTAATCATTTTCTTGATGCTAGCCTCAGTTACAGGCTCACTCTCCTCGCGATCCACTCGAACCACTTGCTGGGAGTGGGCGACTATTCTGGTTTTTATGGTGGTGGGTCGCCGATCTTCAACCACCAGGCCATGAGTGGGACTGTTCATCTTTTGCAGCATGCGAACCAATTCCCTACCCATGGCATCATTGCCAATGACCCCGCATAGGAGTGCTTGCCCGCCCAGAGAAATAATGTTGTTAACCACATTGCCAGCGCCGCCCAACACAAGGGATTCTTCTTCGACCTGTACCACCGGCACTGGGGCCTCAGGCGAAATCCTCTCAACGCGACCCCAGAGGAACTCGTCCATAATCACATCACCCACAACCAGGATCCGGCAGGATGAAAACGTGTCTATACTTTCAGAGAGAACATTAGAATTATAGGGGGTTGACATCTATCGAATCTACCTCTCAACCATGGTGGCTTTGAGTGCGCTGCCGATGAATATAGCACAGCAGTTAAAGGAAGCCAGCACTTTTTTACCTGGTAAATTCCAAAGAGCATTGCAAAACAGCTCTGCTCTGGAAGGCTCAGTGTTTTCCCTCAGCGGTCTGGGAATAAATCTGCGAATAAAACAGAGTCTTGTCCATCCGGAAATCCTAGATTCCCGAATGGAGCTGCCAGCGTTCAGTCCCGCCCAGGCGGGATCAGTTAAATAGATTGTATTTACATGTATTTTGCTGATGGCTGAGTGCTGATAGCTGATCGCGTTCATCTGAAAACGTACGTTTTCGGATGAGCACTAGTTAGCCATTTACAAACATACGCTCATTCATTACACTTCACCTCTATGAAACGGATATTGTTAAGATATCTTCTCGTTGAGCAGGCGGTGCCTTTCTTTGTCAGCCTTTTGGTTCTGACTCTCGTTCTCTTTCTGGGCAAAATCATGCGCTACACTCAACTGCTCTTTGCCAGCGAGTCCGGCTTGGCTGATCTCGGCATGCTCTTGCTCTATTCGCTCCCCTACTTTCTCGTCTTCACCATTCCTATGGCCACCTTACTCGCCGTACTTCTCGCATTTGCCAGACTTGCTCATGACAACGAGATCACCGCCATGAAGACTGCTGGCATCAGCTTTTACCAGACGCTTCCTCCAGTGGCTCTGGTGACAGGCTTTGCCTGGCTGATCACCATCGGTCTCTCCAGTTTTGTTCTGCCACATAGCAACAGTGGTTTTCAGCGCCTCCTCTTGGAGATGGCTCGCTCCAGAGGTCAGTTGGGTCTCAAAGAGCGAATTTTCAATGATCAGTTTGATGGACTCGTTTTTTTCATTAACACCATCTCCCCGGATGGCAGACACCTCCGCGAGGTTTTTATTGCTGATGAGAGATCTCCTGAGACCAAGAGCACTATCGTTGCCGAGGAAGGCTTGCTTGTCCACGATCCCAGCGGCAAAAGAATTACCCTGAGGCTTCTTCGAGGTCAGATCCTTCGGGTGGGAGATGAGATGGAAAGCCTGCAAACCATTCGTTTTCAGAACTATGATTTCAACCTGGACCTGGACTCATTTGCTTTCAATAAGGCGGATTTCCGCAAAAGAGAACGGCACCTCAGTTTCACTGAGCTGAGGCAGGCGCTGACTTCGACTACGCTCGACCCAAAAAAGCGTAACAAATTATCATTTGAATGGCATCGTCGCCTGTCCCTCCCTTTCGCCTGTATTGTCTTGGGCTTTATTGCTGCGCCCTTGAGTGTCCAATCGAGGACCGGTTCCCGACTCTCCGGGGTTGTTCTGGGGCTCGTCCTGTTCTTGCTCTATTATCTTTTTGTGTCAGCAGCCAAAGCCTTGGGAAAAGACGGGCCCTACCCACCCGCCATCGGTCTGTGGTTGCCGAATGTTATCTTCGGGGTACTTGCAGTTGTTCTTTGGATCAAAACCGCAAGAGAATCTCCGTTCAAGCCTATACTCCTTGTAAAGCGAAGCGCGGAACTGGTTACTTCTTGGATCAAGACCCGTTCAAAAAGGTAGCTTGTGTCCATTCGGTACTATCAACAAAATGCCTGTTAGCTACGACAAAATACGCACAGTGCTTATTGTAATGATGGACAGACACTTGGGAAACCTTGTGGTCTCTCTCTCTTCAATCGTCGCATTACAAAAGTATTTCAGGGAAAAAAATGTATATGTTGCGGTGGACAGTGCCTACCGAGAGGCTGTGGAAAGTATTGATGGCTTCAATAGAATTTTCTACTTCCCAAGAAGAGAGATCTACGGAAGTACTGTGATGAGAAAGGCAGTACTTTATCTAAAATTCATAAAAAAAATCAGAAGTATATCTCCAGATGCTGTCATCGACTTACAGGGTGGCAGTGCTTCTGCTTCAGTGAGTTTTTTGTCAGGTGCAGCATACCGCCTTAGTAACTCCTCTGCCAGAAGATCGTATGTTTATAATACAAAAATCGACCTCCCAGTCGGGAAGCATAAGGTTCACAGTTACACGGAGATTGCCATCGCTCTCGGAGCTAACATAGACGATCCATACTACCGATTGTACGCCTCCGAGAGAAGGAGAAGCTCACTTGTCCCTGTTCTGAGGAAATATGGAATAAGCTCTGAGAAACCAATTATTTCCATCCATGCCGGTGCCGGCAACATTCACAAACAGTGGACCACAGAAGGTTTCGCCGAGGTTGCAGACTGGCTGTCCGCTCAAGGTTTCCAAGTCATCTTTGTGGGAGCTGGTCGCGACCTGGACAAG
>JBFFBS010000009.1:0-35490 GCA_041560295.1 Syntrophobacteria bacterium
ACTACGCGAATATCTTCTTCGTCATCTACTATTAATATTCTGTCGGCCATGATTGCCCTATCTACCCAGCATACTCCCAGTGGTTATTTGGCAGTGGCGAGTGGGCTTAAGCAAGTTTACCATTTAGCCAAAGGATCATTCGCCGATGGTATCCTTAACTATCTTCAAGAGCTGGTCACGATCAAAAGGTTTTTCAACAACAGCTACGGCTTTTTTTACTGCCAGGTGGGGTTTTGCCAAGCCGCTGATAACAATCACCGGAATATCCTTGAGATCGTCCATCTTGGTATATTTTCGGTAAAACTGCGGCCCCGTTACCTCTGGCATGTCAATATCGAGCGTTATTAAGTCCGGCTTTTCCTTCTGCAATACCTCAAATGCTTCAGGGGCGTTATGGGCGGCACACGTCTCATAGCCGTTGTCATGGAACAAACCCACGAGGTAATAGACAACATTAGGATCATCGTCCACGACCAGGATCTTTTTCGCCATAAGGCACCTCCACTTCAACTTTCAAGTTAATAGACGGCTTGGGCTCAATCAATCAGGATAGATTACTCTGGCACAGGTTTGTCCGCAAGGAGTTTTTGGATTATATTGAGCAATTCTTCAGCCTTGGGAGGCTTTTCCACGTAGGCCTCCGGATCGGGCAGGGGATCCCGGAGCCCTATACTCATCATTTTTAAAGAGTGAAGAAAAGTTTTGCTCTCAACCCCCGAAAGCATCACCACTGGAATATCTTTAAACTGGTTGTCTGTTTTGAGTTGGCGGTACATTGAGACTCCGCCTTCCTCGGGCATCATCACATCCAAAATGATGAGGTCAGGCAGGTCTTCCTTTACCTTTCGAATACCGTCTTGGCCATCTTTGCAAGCTGTAGCATTGTAGCCGCTGGTCTCGAGCACGGTAGTTATGAAAACCCTCATATGCAGATCATCCTCAACCACCAGGATGTTTTTTTCTTTCAAGTCGGGGCTCCAGGGAAGCTGCAAATGCAATCAGTTGCGAACTATATAGTATTAGCTGGCGGCCACTTTATCGGGACGATTTACGCTTGCCACGGGGCAGGCTGAACGGAGCACCACCTGCTCCACCGTGCTGCCAAGCACTGCCTCTTCCGGATCTATTTCTCTGGTGTGGTGCGCCATTACAACAAGATCTGCCTGCTTGTCCCGTGCATATTTTAGGATTTCGACATATGGTGTTCCCTCCCAAACTTCGATCTCGTAATTATCGAACTCCTCCATTTCGGGAAGATAAAGCTCCTCCATCTTTTTCCGTGCTTCTTTGATCTTCTCTTCAATATCTGCTTGAGTCCGAACTTTACCGGGATCAGCCGCGCCAATGTCGCAGGCATGAAAGAGATAAAGTTTGCAACCGATCTGTTTTGCAGTCTTGAGGGCAAACTTGAAGGCTGACTGTGCCGCTTTGGAAAAATCGGTGCCGAAGACGATATTAGAAAAATACCACCAGCAGGTTTGACATGGCCTGCTTACTATGAGGACGGGACAGCGGGCTGCCTTAGCCACCTTCTGCATGGTATTGCCAACCACACTCCTGAAGCGAGTAGCACCCGTGTCCTCTTGCCTGGTGTGGGAGCCCATTATAATCAAGTCGATGTCTTTTGTACGTGCTGCCCTCAAGATCTCCCGGTGGGGTGCCCCCACAACGGCTTCCATCTCACAACTTTCAGCATCTGCCAACTTGTCGGCAAAGGTTCTCTGCATCTCTTCCTTCACCCGTTCAACCCAATCTTCATCATGCACCTCAGTCTCACCCGTCTTAAGGTCTACTGCGAATTGGCTGAAACCATGGGTAGGAAGGCCAAAGACATGAAATACAGTGAGTTGCGAGTTGTATTTCTTAGCCAAATCGAAAGCCACATCGGCCGCATCTTTGCAAATGGGCGAAGCTGTTGTGGCGAACAAAATCTTGTCAAACATATGTCACCTCCTGAGGGCACACTCCGTTGGCGCGACGTGAAAACTAAGTTCCCAGGCAATCCCTTCAATGAATTCGAATAAGGTGAACACAGTATCAAACTCGAATATGTCCACCTTGTCACCGAACACTATGTGTTTTAACCTTCCGAGTTTGATCGGCATGTCTAACAAACTCTCTATTTGGAGGGATCTAATTTCACAGGTCTCGTCGCCACGGATACCTTGGAAGGAGTTGTATATTTCCAGGCGAGGCTGACCCGGAAAGCCGATCATCTCGATGGTTTTTCTAAGTTCAAGATGCTCTATACTCTCAGTTATGCAGTTGTCATCTGGACATGCCAGGTACTGTTTCATATATGAAGGGAAAAATACATTCAACTTTGCAAGTAAAGAATGCTTCTCGAGCATTCGAAAAAAGCTTCGCAGTATATAGTCCTCACTAAGGTCCACTTGGTAGCTGAGACACACCAAAGGGTCGTTTTCCACGGTTTTCCCGTCACTAAGGATCGAGCCATCTCTTTTCAGTGTAACGGTATTCATAAACCCCTTTTCAACGCGGATCGCCGCGATTTTTACTCTAAGTTCACTTGTAGGACTTTTGCGGCGAAACGTCAAGTGCAGTGGAACTACCGCGAGGAGAGCCGGACGGTGCATAGCATGAGGGGTGATCCAGTGCTTGCAGCATCAAGGCTAGAAATTTCTGATATCGGAGCCAGTTGAGGGTCAACTGCCATCCGCAATATCTTGGAGATGGCTGTTCTTTCGTAGAACTGACGATACTCGTCCCCCTTAAAATCGTTTTAGTCCTCCGCGGGCTTTAGATGTTCAGGTACTTCAACCATGCTCAGAAGAAGGGGCTTCAAGAAGGACCAACTAATATCTATGTGGAATACTTCTTCCAGGTCCCTGATTGCATCCCAACAGTTGTGGCAGGGCGCAACCACAATTTTAGCCCCGGTGGCCAGGATCTGGTCCCGCTTTATTTCAAGGCCCTTGTTTCGCTCCGGTCGATACCTCCCTATACCGTTGAGGCCGCCGCCACCCCCGCAACAGAAATTGTGTTCACGGCATGGTGACATTTCCCTGAAATCCTCGGCAATATAGCTGATGATTTCCCTGGCAAGGTCACCTAACCCTCCGTTCCTGATGTAATTGCACGAATCCTGATATGTTACAGGCTCCTTGATCTTCCTGGCGGGATCTATCTTGAGCTTTCCAGTTCTCAAGGCTTCGGCTACCCATTCCACATAGTGGATACATTCCACCGGGGGTTGTCCACTTTCATAGCCGGCCCAGTAGGGTCCCTCCAGAACAGTAGCCCTGTACATGTGGCCGCATTCGGTGGTAATCATCCGTTTGGGTTTCAACCTTTTCATGGAATCATAGACCGTCTCCACTTGCATTTTGCAGGCAGCCCAATCGCCGGCAAACATGGAGAGGCTTGTTGCCTCCCAGCCCTCACTGGCAACGGTCCAATTTTCACCGGCAATGTGAAAGAGGATGGCAGCCTCGGCAAGATCTTCCGGATAGTGTTTCACTTCCCTGGCATTGACCGTGTAAAGCAGGTCTGCACCTTCCACATCTATGGGGATTTTTAATCCCGGCCAATCATCTTCCTGCTCTTCTTCCATCCATTTGCAGGTTTCAATCCAGTCTTCCTTGGTAACATCCATCTGGGCCCGAAATATCCGGTGCATGCCGGAGCCGATTTTCAATTCCCAAGGTACAAAACCCTGGGCAAAGCAAAGGCCTCGCACATATCCGAACATGATCCCCATGTCGATGCCAAAAGGGCAGTACATACCGCAACGGTTACAGCAGGTGCATTTGGACCAGGCCGTGTCCATGACGTACTGCATGAAATCGTTGTCCACATCACCTTTGCGCTTGACTATTTCCCCGAGAGTGGATTGTATTTTGTAGGCTGGGACCTGTTTGGGATCCTTGTCGTTGACCAGATAATACGGGCAGGCATCAGCACACAGACCGCAGTGAGCGCAGATCTCCAGCCAGGTGCGTAGCCGGGATTTACAGGTATTCTGGATTGCTGTGGCCAACGCTTCCTTGTTCACATCCAGTTGATCCATCTCTTCGTAGTACGTTACCCCACGCCGGTCATTCAAGAGGGCTTGGAGTTGTTCCATGGTATCTACTGGTATTTTATTGCAGAGTGTACCTTCGGGCATCTTCTGTTCCTCCTCGTTGCACAAAGCTTAAGCACTAATTACCAGGCTAAACCTCTTCCTTTCATCCCGCCTCGTTTAATGCCGTAATCCATGCCAAGTTGCCCCCTTGACATGAAAAAGAGGACGATATGGGACAGTTTGGTGAGAGGTATGGCTATCAGCATAATTTCGCCGCTGATAATGTGAGAGTAGAGCCAGAACGTGTAGCCTGCCACCTTCAGACTGGCAAGAAAGCCGGTGAAAAATGGTGCTACGGTGATGGCCAGAAGCAGATAGTCATAAGCTGAGGTCAGTATTCTGACCTCTGAAAAGGCAACACGTCGCAGCACCAAAAATAGCGCAGAGACAAGGACTCCGATTGTTAAAGCGTCAGCAATGGGGCCTGGGAGTGTGGCCCAGCTTATTCCCCACCTTTCTTTCAGAATAATATTGTGGGCCAGCAGAAAAAGAGGGGTAATCACGATACCAATGTGAAAGACAAAGAAAAGTATGGTCATGGCTGGCCTGGTCTTCCATCTTCTGGTTCCAAAGGGAAGCAGCCAAAAAATAATTGATCTCAAGGCCCCCTTAATTCCGTAGGAAACGTGCTTGGTGTAGGGAACCCTATCCATTTGCCAGCTGAGGCCCCTGACATACCAGACCACGCGCACTATCAAACCAATGAAGAAGATGAGAAATGACAGCCACAGCAGCGGACCTGTTAGAAACTGATACATTTTACACCCCTTAACTCAGTTAAAACTTCAGCAATTTACTGTAAGATTTCTACTGCATGCCACTGCTGCGGACTGGGGCAGCAATTATAACTCCTCGAGCAATCTCGGGGAAGATCAAGACCCTTTTCCGGTTCTTAATCCTGATCCCTTTCAGTGAGAAAGCTCCAGAATCCAGCCAAGGCAAACAGGGTTAGTATTATCAGTATGTAAACGACAGCTTTCGTGTGCGTGAAAAAATCCTGTAGAGTATAAAATACGGTGTCCATACCTTCATCAGCTCCCGTTCAACTTTGTTAAATCCAAGAAACCTTGTTCTCCGAGCCAGATAAGAATTCAATGTCATTGCCCGGGGAGATCTCCAGTGGTTTTGGAGTATTGGAGTACTGCAGTGCGAAGTAAGGCAAACAAGCAGAATCAACTCTGAATAGTTTTTCCATTACTCCATCACTCCATTACTCCAGCACACTTTCGTAAAGAGCGAAAGGTCCGGAACCACTCAGGCGGGAGACCAAAGCCCTCGCTCCCGGATTGCTTACTAGTGCACATCCTCGTATTCTGGATGCTCATACAGAATGGGCATCCTGCTCACAATGAATCGAAAAGCGATAAGACCGAGCGTAACCAGGAAAACTGAAATAGCGATTTCCATCCAGCTGGGAAAATAACGGTCACTGGCGGGAAGGTGGTAGTTGAAGGCAACCAGTGAGACGTTGAAGCGGTTTACTATCACAGCAAGCACGGCCCAGGCGGAGGTCCATCTGATCAGTTTGACATTTTTCTCCCGCGCCCCAATGGCAAAGCCCAAGCAGGCAACGCCGAAAAATCCGAAGAGCTCCACCAGGTACCAGAGTCCGAAACCTGTTCCGAGCAGTTGCCATTCATTATCCGCTCCAATCCCCATCAGTTGGATGGCAATATAGCCCGCTATGACATAGGAAGCGGCTTTACCAAATCCGAGAGCAATGTCGTCTTTTTCTCTCAGGTGGGCTTCATCCATCTTGTCAGCGAAAAAGCGGTAGGAAAGGGTAGATTCAAAGATCACCATAGACAACCCGGCAATGATGCTCGAGACGAAGAAGTAGACTGGGATAAAGGATGAATACCACAGTGGGTGGAGCTTGGAAGGGGCGATGAGGAAAAGTGCGCCCAGGGACGATTGGTGCAGGGTGGAAAGTATTATGCCAAAAACCACCAGTACCAGAGTAAATTTCACCGCCAGGTTGCGCGCTTTCTTCAATCCCAGCCATTCCAGCGCTGCCGGTGCGAATTCCAGAAAGAGAACAGTGAGATAGAGGGCGACACACGCACCCACTTCGAACAGTACCGAGGATGTTCCCTGCTGCACCACAAACGGATAAGGCAATCGCCAGGGTCTACCAACGTCATAATGAAGAGCCAGGACCACAAGTGCGTAGCCCAAAAACCCGGTAAGCACAGCGGGACGTACCGCAGAGTGGTACTTTTTCATGCCAAAGATATAAACGGCAGCGGCAGTGACATAGCCGCCAGCGGCCAGAGCCACTCCTGTCAGGAGGTCAAAGCCGATCCATATACCCCAAGCATTATTATCGGAAAGATTGGTTACCGCTCCCAAGCCTCCGGTAAACCGGCGAACAGTGAGGTACAATCCTATCAGCACAATGATGCCGGCAATGATATTGAAGGGGCTGATAAATGATTTCTCGTTTGTAGTCGCTTCTTGGGACATTAGGAATTCTCCTCGGTTTCAACGTCGGCAGCTGCTTCCAAAGCTTGTTTTACCGCTGCTTCTATGGCTTTTTCCTTCTCTTGGGCAGCCTTTTTCCAGGCCTCAGAAACCTTCTGATCAGCCTCTGCTTTTACTTGTGCTGTGACTTCAGCAAGGGCCTGCTCTTTCTCCTCCTTGGCAATCTTATCTTTCCTCTTAGACACCGCGTAAATGCCCATTAACAGGAGCGGCCACGTTCCCACCACCATTGGGACCGCAGCCAGGGCACTTGAGGTGAATTGAGGAGCAGGTGTAATCCCTAGGTCTTCACGCATTCCTATTTGTTTGAAGGGGACTCCTGATAGATACAGCCAGCTGGTTCCTCCCATCTCGTTCTGGCCATAGATATGATCCAGATAGCGATTAGGGTATCTGCGGATACGCTCGCGGGCTATCCTGAGCAAGTCGATGCGTTTCCCGAAAGTGAAAGATTCTGTGGGGCAAGCTTCTACGCATCCAGGGAGTTCTCCCTTGACGAGCCGCGTATCATAGCACATGGTGCACTTCCTGATCCGCGGGGTGAGGGCTGCATCATACTCGAAGGTTGGAATGTTAAATGGGCAGGCGAGCATGCAATACCTGCAGCCCACACAAACAGAGGAATCGTACGTAACTGCTCCCGATTCTGTCTTGGTGTATGCTCGAACAAAACATGAGGAGGCACAGGCAGGCTCCAAGCAGTGATTGCACCCTGTTCTACCAAACAATGGGGTCTCGACATTCACGCTGCCGTCATACTTGTTGATGACCATATATTTCTTGGGATCTGTCCTTCTCTTGTTATCCAAGACTGAAAGGTCATCAAACGGGCGGTCTGGCGGAGGTAAGTCATTGACTTTGTTGCAGGCCGCCTCACAGGTTCGGCACCCTATGCACTTGGTATTATCGTACAACACCCCGAGGCTGTCAGGATGACCCTCAAAGTGTCTGGTGGTGGCAGCATGAGCTACCTTGCCAAAGGCACTGCTACTCAACCCTGCAGCGGTTAACCAGCCGAGAAACTTTCGTCGCGATATGGACATAAACACACCTCAGATAATGAGAACTATTGGCTAGCTATTTCTTCTGTTCCCGGTGACACTCTATGCAATTAAGGGAATCAGGCTTTTTGATACCCATCTGTTGGTGACATCCGAAGCACTGCTGATGATAGGCGCCCTTCATTCCAGGCCTCAGAATTTCCGTTTCGTTAAAGGGCTTGCCATGGCAACTGTAGCAACGGGGAGGCTTCTTGGTAGCTGGGCTATTATGATGACATGCCTGGCAAATGGTACCCTTCTGGCTATGAAAGTATTGAGCCAACTTGTCGTTCTTAGTTTCCGTTACGAGCCTTCGAATAATTCTGCGGTGTGGAAAATAAACAGGCTCATATTGATCCGACAGGTCCTTGATGGTAACCGTCTCCGGGATATCCTTGTCCCGATAGGTGTCGGTCATGGCTGTTCTTGATTTCAGCATCATGCGGGCTAGCTGTTCGGGTTTCGGGTTGGCAGTACTGCGTTGCGGCGGCTTGGCATGGCATTGCACGCAGTAAGAGGTCTGTTGCTTACTCTCTAGTGGAATGGAAGCATGGCAGCCCGCACAACTTGGTTTGCTTTGTCTGGAACCATGGCATCCCAAACAACTCCGTTCGCTATTGAGTTGGTGCATAGCCTGCTCAGACCGAACAAAGTTGCCTTCCTTTTTGCCTGCGACGGAATGACAACTGCTACAGGTATTCAAATCCGCGTGATGACACACTCTGCAGGTGTCGTTGTATTTCTCATGAGATTTATGATCGAAGGGCACTGCGTTCATCAGGATGGTCGCTGGGGCTCCTTTTTTGTTGGCGTCAATCTGAACTGCCTGGATGAGGACGACATCGGGCTGATTGCGCTTCATCCGGGGAACGTCCTTGATCTTTTTTATCAGCTGAAGCTGCTCCGAAGCGTGGCAACCGCTGCATTTAATTGGCCCAGCCTTCTGGTCTTTGGCCTGTGGCGTCGTCTTCTTTTTGGCCAAGGTCTCTCTGTGGCACTTGATACAGGAAAGATGAGATGCCAGCCTCTTGGAAATCCGATTCTCTTCTGTCTGTTGCTTATGGCAGTAAACACAAGAACCTTCTTTTCCTTTGGCGTAGAATAGTTTCTTGGTCACCTCGTCATACCGGTGGTGGCATGTTTCACACGTGTCTTTTGTCGCCTCAGTGTGACGGAAATGGAGAGATTTATCAAAAACGATGAGTTCCCTGTCAGAGATAGCCTTGGGCTTGCCTTGGTGGCACTGACCGCATTTTTCAACCGGTCCAGCTTTCTCTCCAGCCTTCTGCACCTCCCTGTGACACTGCATGCAGTCGACGTGGTAAATATCCATCACCTGTTGTCTACTGGTATTCTTGAGCCGTTTAAATTTAGGGGATTGACGATTTTCTTCAGACAAATGGCAGGCTGAGCAATCTTTGTTTTGTTTTTCCACAGCGTCGGTATGTAAGTCGTGCAAAAACACCACCGGTGGTTGTTCAAGATCACCGAAACCTTTCAAGGCGTCAATTGTAATGACGTCGGCTCGCATCAGAGGAGAATCATTGCCGACCTCCTCGACGCCTTGAACTTTGCTTGTGAAAAATGCAACAATGGCAGCCGCAAAAAAGATTCCAGACAGCAATAGCAGTGATCTTCTCTTCTTCATGGTCAATCCCTATTCGTTATTGTTTTAGCAGGGCAATATATCCAGTTAGACTTCGAATCTCTGTTCGTCTCCTGAGGGAGCCCGTCGGGTGGCAACCATTAAGTCTTGTCTGCACCAAGAGAACTGCAGTCTTCCGGAAAGCCTACCCCTCGGTCCTCATATGTCAGTAGATCGGTTAAGGTGATGGAGTTGAGTTTTTCATACAAAGCTTTCGTGGCTTCCTGCCAGGCGATTCGCACGCAACAATCGCTAGACCTGAGGCATTTTTCTGGCTCGCTCACGCACTCTGCCAGGACGTCCGAGCTCTGCAGGACTCTGACGATTTCACCCAGAGTGATTTTGTCAGGAGATCTTGTGAGAGAGTGCCCGCCTTTGGGACCTCGCGTGCTTGCCACTAACTCTGCCTTTTTCAGGGGTCGAATTATCTGCTCGAGGTATTTAACCGAAATGTCCTGTCTTTTTGAGATGTCTCCTATGGTCACCGGCTCATCACCGTGATGGCGGGCGAGATCAAGGATCAATCTTGTGCCGTACCGAGTTTTAGTGGATAGTTTCATTTTCCCAGGGAATTAGTATGCATTATTATAGAACAAAATAATCTAGAATATTTTTGTCTAGAATAAAACGGTATGAAAGTTAGCCCATCTTTGAACCAATTGTCAAGGCAAAAATCACCTCGTTTGGAAAAAACCTCACCAGGTGTTTTTTTCCGAAATTACATTTAGTTACAATTGGTTATACGAGAAGGGGAGAGAAAATTGGATGGGGAGGACTACCCAACTTTTGGAATCAGAGATCTTTATCTATTTGCGGTAGTCTAATGAAAAAGGTGGTACCAACTCCTTTTTTCGATTCGAATTCAATCACACCATTATGATCGTCTATGATCTTCTTGGTGATCATGAGCCCGATGCCAGTGCCGGTGGCACCTTTGGTACTGAAAAAGCTGGTGAAGATCTTCTCTCTAACTTCTGCTGCCATGCCGCAGCCATTGTCTGTGACCGTATACTCAACTCCCCAGCTTTCAGGCTTGCTGGTCTCGAGAACCACTTGTTTCTTTGTGCCTGAGGGGTTGTCGCTGAGCGCAGCATCGATACCATTGGTGACCAGGTTGAGAAGACAGTGGTGGATGGCATCGGGGTCGAACCAGAAAGCTTGGAGATCTGAGGCAAGATCTGTCTTAAGATCGATCCCGTGTTCTGCAGCCCGTGGCTTCATGAGCTCCATTACTTCCCGGGCGGGTTCATTGGGATCTACCAATCGAAAGTCGAGATCGGTGTATTTGGCATAGTTGAGAAGATCCACGGACAGGTCTTTGATTTTCTCGAAATTGAACCTAACCGCCTCCCAACCTTGATGTATGTAGTTCTTGTCCTCTAGTTCTATGCCCTTTTCCAGGACAAAAGTGCCGCCTTCAAGCCCTCCAGCGATATTCTTTATGGCGTGTGACAGCCCAGCAATTGTCTCCCCTACGGCAGCCAACCTCTCGGCTTGCACCAGCTTGGCTGATTTTTCCTGCACCAGCTCCTCGAGATTCTCAGTGTATTCCCGCAATTGCCTCCTCATGGAAATCCTCTCGAGGGCTCTGTTGAGAGCGATTTCGAGAGCTTCGTCCTTGATCGGCTTTACAATGAAATCAGTTGCCTCGTTTTTGAGGCTCTCAATGGCCAGATCCATGTCACCGTGTCCGGTAACCATCACTACTTCGGTCTCAGGGAATTGACTCTTGATTCTGCGAAGCAACTCTATGCCGTCCATGACCGGCATTCTAATGTCGGTGAGCACTATGGGTGGGCTGACGTCTTGGATGATCCGGAGGGCTTCTTGACCATTTTGTGCTGTATAAACTTTGTAGCCGAGGTCAGACAGAGATATGCTAAGAACATCACAGATGTCTTTTTCATCGTCAACAAATAAGACTGTTTTATCCATCATTTATCAGTCGGGATAGGAAATTCGATGATAAAACGAGCACCTTTATCTTTCTTGGACTTGACCTGGATGTTCCCACCGCTATCTTTTATAATACCGTAACTTATCGATAGGCCGAGTCCTGTTCCTTTGCCGACACTCTTGGTGGTAAAAAAAGGCTCGAAAATCTTCTCCTGTTGATCTCTCGGAATTCCCACACCAGTATCACTTATCTCGACAATAATTTTGTCTCCATCAAAGCTTGTTGTGAAGGTGATCTTTTCAGAGCCCTTTTTCATTACTTTTGTCGCCAGTTTATCTTCGATGGCATCCCTGGCGTTCAACAAGAGATTTACAAATACCTGTTCCAAGCGACCGGGGTCTGCCATTATCGGAGGCAATTCTTCTCCAAGCTGCCAGACTACATCAATTCCCCTTACCTTTAACTGCTGGCTCAGAAGTTCATTTGCCCTCTTCAGTAAATCGTTGACGTGGATCTTCTCAAGTCCGGCGTCTTCTTTCCGACCGAATTCTCTCAAATGATTTATGATTTTGGTGGCACGGTCCACGTTACCGCTTATTTTCTGTGCCATGATCAGAAGGTGTTCAGGCTCGATCTCTTCCTTTTTATTTAGTTTCCTCATCAAAAAGCTACTGGCACTTTCCATAACCGCCAGAGGTTGGTTGAGTTCGTGGGCAACGCCGGTAGCCATTTCACCCAGGGTCGCCATCTTGCTGGCTTGCAGTAACTGCTGTTCGGTCTCTAACCGTTTGGTAATGTCGCTGGTGGTGACAAGAAGCACCTTCTGACCGTTATATTCTGAAGGTGAAACCCTGATATTCACGTAAAGGGTCCTGCCGTCCTTGGTCTTATGCTTTGCCTGTCCCAGAAAGGTGGAGGTTCTGAGCTTTATAGCGTAGTAGTCTCTGTCTTCTTCGCTGAACATATCGAGGAAGGATCGGCTGGTAACGTCTTTCTTGTCGCAGGCATATACGGTTTCAACACTTTCGTTACAGTCGAGTATCTCGAAAGTTTCCAGATCCAAGACAAAGACTGGATTGGGGATGTTACTGAAAATTGAGCTATATTTCTTCTCCGATATGATCAGCTTTTCTTCCAGTTCTTTTCTGTGGGTTATGTCAAGACACATCTCCATAACGGCGACGATCTCACCTTCAGCGTTTTGGATGGGGCAACTTTTGACAACCCAATGCCTAAGCCTCCCAGCCTTGTCCGGTCCTGATTCTTCGCTCCAATGAGACTTGCCGGTTTCAAAGGTTTTTTCAACGGGACAGACCGGGCATTTTTGGTTAAGCCCCTTATAAGCTTGATAACAGTAGTCTCCGGGTTGTGGGTCAAACTTGTCGGCAAATTCCCGATTGTACCTGATTAGTTTGTAATCTTTGTCTTGAACCGTAATTATGCAAGGTACAAGATCGAACAACATCTGGTATTCATCAACGCGCTTGTCCAGATCTGAATTCATATTTGCCATCTCTGCGGACAGTTGATCATCATTGTTGAGCGGCTGAGCCGTTTCAGAATCTCGCTCATTTTTTCCCATGGCACATCACCTCAGCAAGACTCAGGTAACATTGACTGGTTCGAAGAGTTACGCTCTATGACAAGCATTTTAGCCTTTATATTATAGCAAATACGTAGATCGAATTCCTACCGTCTTAGAAAAAGTCCGTTCTGTCAACCCATTTTGCTCTTGGAGCTTGCGCACGGAAGTAGCTAGTCTTCCTGAGGCCATTGATCGATTTCACGGTCTTCCTTAAAGTAACAGAATCGGTTCCACTCAAACTCTCGTAGTGACACCGGGCATCTGAGTTTGACCTTGCGATCACTAACCCCAATAACCTCCCAGTCGCCCTTCCGTGGCCCGGTTTCAATGTTGATTTTTTGCCCTACCTGAAAGGGGTAGGGTCGAAACACTGCAACGTGGTGGACAGCCATTGCTAACACCTCCCGGTTTCAATGTGGACATAGAAAAAAAGGTTTCAGGTGTCAGGTGTCAGCAAAAAGAAACAAGGCAGCTGAAACCTGAACACTGAACACTGAACACTGAAATCTGGTGCCTGCTCAATTGACTACACAGATGGCCAGGGCATGACCGTTATGTAGCATCTTGTGGGCTTTACTGCCCAGCCCAAACTGGTCGATCTCTTTGGAACCCTTACGACCAATTACCAAAATGCCGTAATCATTGCTTTCCAGTTCCTCCAAAATATCACGAGCAATGCCCCTCTCCTGGGGTTGAATCTTGAAGGTCACGTTCTCTTCAGGCACACCCGCATTGATCAGCTTTTCTTTACCTTCCAGCGCTATCGCTTTAACCCTGTCTTCATATCCCCTCATCCACTGATCAATCTGCTCTTCACGCTCCCGGCGTTCTTTCGCATCTAGAATCCGGGCCTCGTCCCAATATTGGGGCGGCAAGGGGGGAGTAACATGAAAGAAGGTGAATTTGCTATCTTTAAGATGGGATAAATATGTAACCACGTGCTCCACCACCCGTTTGCTGATAGGCGCTCCGACCAGTGCCACCAGCACGTCCCGAGAAGAGATGCGCGGGTCGATAACCCAGAGGGCCCGGTCTTCTGCTGTGTGAGCAAGTTTGTAGGCAACTGAGCCCATCAATTTACGCTCCGCCCGCGCGGGTCCACGAAGTCCCAAGGCGAGCGTTTCAAAGCCTTGCTCGGTAGCCAACTGCAACAAATGGTAGGCGGGGTCAGAGCATTTCGCTTCACAGATCATTTCGACTCTGTCGGCATTGAAACCGGAGTCTGTTAAGGCTTCTTTGCAGCGATCTAAGACCTTTTGCTCCTCCAAAGTACACACTTTTTCGAACTCTTCAATTGCCTCGGCACTTAACCCTAACGTCTTTGATAAGAAAGGGAGATTTGGGTCAGGGGCACCATAGAACAGTGTTATCCCGTAGTCCTTGCTATTTGCCAGCAGTCCGCCTACGGCAGTAACGGCTTGTAGGGCAAACTCAGAAGCGTCTATCCCAAATAATATTCTTTTCTCTGTGTTCATAGGTCAAAACTCCCAGTTGAAAAAATCGGGACGCATACATTCTCGTTTATAATTCTATCATTATATATTCCCCTCTTTTCCTTCGTTCTCATACTTTTTTTGAACCGAGCAAGCCTGCTGATAACCTAGGGCGCAGGATTTCTTGGTATCTCTTAATGCCCCGTGAAGATCGCCTTTTTTAAAATGACTACGACCTCTGGTATAATGTGCCCAACCGTTATTGGGTTCTAGCTCGATTGCTTTATTCAGGTACTGAATGCTTTCTTCGTATTTTCCTTTTTGATAATAGATCCACCCCAAATTGTGATATGGTCTAACGTAATGAGGCTTCAGCTTAACTACCATCTTGAAATCAACTGCCGCCTTGTCATAGTGTCCCATTTTAAGATATACGCGTCCTCTCCAGTAAAGAGCTCTGAAGTTACGTGGGTCGATCTTAAGTGCCTTGTCAAATTCCTGTAGTGCTCTGTTGAACATTCTTTTATTGTAGAATTTGCGGCCAGCTTTAACATGTTTTTCTAGCCTCCTATCTTCCTTTTTCTGTGGCCGTGTATCTTTCTTTTTCTCCAGGTATTTCTCTATGTGGGTGTTCATCCATCTAGAGACTATTTTAACCGGGTCGTCAAAGTCCTGCTTTCTCATAGTTTTTACGAGGTAAAAGGCAGAGACAATAAAGACCACCAAAACGGTAATAAACACAGCGATGGCAAGATAGTCCCTGTCACCCTGGTTTTTCTGATCACTCATCTCTTCAGCAACTCCCTTGCTTTTGTGCACACAAGCTCTGCTTCCAATGGGGGCTCAGAGATTTTTCTTGATTCTTCCTGCTCGCTGAATGAGCTTCCTGGTGGCCAGCGAATAATGCTAACTCGTGGGCCTTGTGGCCCCCAAACCTGCGGGTCAGTGGGACCGAAAAGGGCGATGGTGGGAGTACCGCTGGCAGCTGCCAAATGGGTAATTCCTGAATCATTACCAAGATAGAGATCGGCCTCGCGCATGAGTGCAGCCAGCGTCCCGAGCTGCCAGTTTTCCACTGGGATGAGAAAATTTGATTCCAGCTGAGAACGCAGGTGCTGAACAATAACAGCGTCGGCTGGTCCCTGCAACAAAGCGAAGCGAATATTAGGGTGGGCTGACAGTTTGTTGATAACACTGAGCCATCCTGCAACTGCCCATAGCTTTTGTTTACTTCCACTGCCGGGATGCAACAAAACAAACCGATCTTTTGGTCCAAGGTTCCGGCTGAGAAAATCACGGACCTCGAGAACACTGTGATGCGGCGGAGCGATAATCGCATCTGGGGGAGGAGTGGCTGAAATGCCAATCTTTTCCAGTTGACGGCACTGATAATCACTGACGCCAAGACGATGATCAGGCTCGGGAAAGGGATCGAGTCGATGTGCTGGATTCCCCAAATGGTTTGCAAGATTATCAGCTATTATTTGGCTGGCTGGACGACCAAAAACAAAACTGCTTTCCACCTGGGGCAGAAGATCATGAACAACTCCGGTAACGTTCCCTTCAGAGCTATAGAGTGAGGTCCAGCACCTGTCGGAGCAGTCAAACACCTGCTTGAAGTAGGGGCGTCTTTGGATAATTTCTACGATGGCAGGATGGGCGATGAAGGTAAAATGGGCCCCAGGATAGAAGCGATGAATAGCCTCCACCGCCGGTAGGCTGAGGATAAAATCGCCGATGGCACCCTGGTGGACAATGAGGATGGAATTCATCGTGCGGAGGTAAATGATGTTATTTGGATGTGGTCCCGTCTTTTTGTGCTGCCCGCTTTCTTTCAGACCAGCGCAGAATCGCTCCTACAACGCCCTTTGGCTCCGCCTGTTCTTCGGCGGATTGAGAACCACTATCAGCTTTGAGCTTCTCCACCCCGCCACAAGCCTCAATAGCTTCCTGGAGGCACTCCCGCAGGTGGTCACAATCGCGGCAGTTTTCTTGTGGCTGAATGATGCCGTTCTCATCTCTGGGCATACAGTGTTCAGAAATACCAAAGCAAGAAGGCCTGCTATCAGGCATATTCTCCACTCCAAAGATCGAGAAAGTGTGCACCAGACAAAGCTGAACCGTCAAAAGCCCTTTTAATCGATAATCTCAAGTACTACGCGCTTTCTGAGCTTTGCAGAGGCAGCGTTTAAGATGGTACGCATTGCCTGGGCGTTGCGTCCTCGTTTGCCGATTACCTTGCCAATATCCTCTTTGGCTGTTCTGAGTTCGATGACCGAAGCGTGTTCTCCAGCGATTTCAATCACTTGTACCTGATCAGGATATTCAACCAGCGCCTTCGCCATTATTTCAATTAATTCCCTCACCGCTATAACCTCCAGTCCAAGAGACGCCAACCAACTCAGGTATGGATAATCCCGCATCAAAGCCTGACGGGGAATGAGCATTGAAGGTGTACAAAATATCGCCGACGCTGCGGCCGGGTCAGCTCATCAGTAAATTTAAATCAGTAAAGAAGCGGTGAAGCAATCTCTACAAACTATAACAAACAAACTATATTCAGCTAAATACCACTGAGTCAAGCATTTTCGGCTCGAGCACGTGGCTTTCGTGACTGTGTGTCTCGTCTTCAGGTTAAATGAAAACGAGAGGAGGCCTGCAGTGTAAGCTGAGGCCCATGGCGGGATACTAAATGGTCTGTTGGATTGCCTCCAAGAGATCCATAACATGCATAACTATGTGCAGTAACACAATACCGCTAATAAACAGACCCGCTAAGACAAGCGGCGCCAAGAGTGCGAAAAAGACCCTGGTCTTTGAAGTCTGGTGAGCTTTGGCGAGGCCAACAAAGTACAAAACCAAGGCCCAGATTGGCATGATAAACCTGCCGACAATTGGTATGACATTGACAAGAGAGATAGCCCCGGAAGCGTAGGCCATAACCTGAAATGTCGCTGTGAAAGGGCGTTGGGTCGCACGTAGGATTCGCAAAACAAGGTGAACCAAACCTGCAACTGCAAGAATAAAGGCAAGCAGTACAATGGGGGTAAGCAACACGGCCGCTGCAAAATGTATGGTATTGGCAAGAGCGTCGCCTTCCAGAATGCCGTATCGAATACCGAGAAGAGTAAACCAGTAGCGGCCGATTATTTGGCCCAGAGACCCGTAAACAAGCAGATACACCATGGAACTGCGTATCCCAGCCTCATAGTTGAAAGCTGTAAAGGTTGCTGCAGGACGAAAGAGAATGCTTTTGGTGGTCCGCCAAAAGGCAACCAGGTCGAGCCATGAGGTTCGCGTTTCCCAGTCAATCTTGTGGTGTGCTTGAGGTTGTAACTCAGCCTCAGCACCAGTTGTTGCTGGGGGATCTGGTTGATCGGCAAAAGATATGGGTGTCTGACAGCGAGGACAATAGAGGATATGATCAGCAGCAGCACGACTTCTTTCTCTGAGCGCACCAGTAAATTTGCAGTTAGGGCAGCGAATGACCATAGATGGTTTTCTCCGCGGCAAGACCCAATCAGAGAGGACAACGCCGGAAAAGCCAAAGAGTCTTGCACCGTTAGGCGCATCATAATACCGAGAAGCAAACGGTATGAAAAGCTTTTTCTGGAATTACAAGGGGGCACCGAAGTCCATAGTCTGTTGACCACTGACAGTGTCAGCAAGCTTTGACACCCGTGCCCAACTATGGTAATCAGGTGAGGTCGATCCCTGACAATCGGAAAAGATACAGGGGTAATATGTCATCTTCGGCCGCACCACTATAATGGAGTGAAGGAGTATGGCAGAACAGTTTGGGCGCGCAGCAATCGTTGGTTTGGGATTGAAGGGTGGATCACTTGCTATGGTGCTTCGTAAGAGGCGTCTAGTCAAGGAGGTCATCGGTATAGATACAAATGAGACCGCACTTACCAAGGCATTACATCGCGACATTGTCGACCAGGCGGTGAGCGACCTCGAACAAGGTCTCTCCCAGGCCGATCTAGTGGTCCTGGCGGTGCCCGCGCACTCTACTGCGGATGTTTTGGCCGACATTCCCTCGCATCTCCAGGTCGGAGCCGTTGTCTGCGACCTCGGTAGGATAAAAGGACCTGTGTTGGCAAAAGCTGCAGAAGTATTACCAGAAGAAAATCCTTTTGTCGGCTGCCATCCGGTTGTGTTCGAGGAGGAGAAAGATATTGATGAAGCCTATCCTGCTCTCTTTCAGGACAAACCCTGCATACTAACTTCAGGCGATCGGCGCGACGAGGAAGCTGTCAAGCGGATCAGAGAAGTCTGGGAGGGGGCTGGCTCTAAGGTCGAGGAAATGGATCCAGAAGTTCACGACCGCCTTTTTGCGGTCCTCGAGGATCTTCCCGTCATATTTCTCAGCCTTGTTAGCAAAGCTGCTGGTCAGGTGAGTGGCTATGTAGACGAGATAGGCGACTACTCGAGTCAAGAACTCAAAGAGATTACCAGACTTGTTTCCAAAATATCACCACACGCGGCAGAGCGGTTGTGGGCGAACCGCAAACCGCTGGTGCATGTTCTGGCCTACTACCGCCTCAAACTTAAAGAATTAAGTGAAGCGCTCCAGGAAGGCAGTCTTCAGGATCTGAAGGCACTCCTGTAGGGAGCGGGCAGAGCGCCCTTTTGTATTTTGCGTTTCTCGGTCAATCTTGCGGCACCCATTGCCTACCATAGCCGTGTCTATTAAAATTCGAATATCGAAGCACGAAAAACGAAACAAATCCAAAATCCAAATGTTCGAATGTTCAAAACAAAGATAAACTCTGGGATCAGAGTTTCGGTAATTTGAAACCGGAGCCCCGCCCACTGAGTGGGGACTCCGAAGGATAATTTTGAAAATTTGAACATTGTTTCGGATTTCGATATTCGGATTTCGAATTAGTCTAACTCCCATATTTTCGGTTACTGAGATTCTACGCATGTCTGGATTCCCCGTCTCTGGGCAGCAGCCCGATGCTGCTCTTGTCATCCCGCAACTGGACGACCACCAGACCAGACCACTCATGGCAAAAATGGCACGCACTTTCCGTGAAATTGGGGCTATGAGTGAGGTGAAGCGATTCCGCCAGCATCTCAGCTTGCCAGAAGATACCAGACGTTTGAGCCAGCGGGCCTTCCGGCTGTACGATGAGTACCTCACCTACACCGTCGGCAAAGTGCAGAAGAAAGGCTGGCGAGTTTACTGTGGGCCTGGCTGTGCTGCCTGCTGTTTTAACATGCCTGCCGGAATTAGTAATTGGGAATTTCTTATCATCTATGACCATATCCAACAGGCTGGACAGTTGGAGAAATTTTTCCGCAGAAGTCTTGAAAGCTACCAAGTACTCGATCGGGTGAAGAGGGAGCTGCTTAATGAAAGGAGTGAAGAACAGATTGAAAGCAAGGGCAACGACGGTACCCTCTTGCACAATTACAGCTTGGCGAAAAACGGTTGTTCCTTCCTAAGTGATACCCAAGAGTGCCTCATCTATTCGGTCCGGCCGCTGGCTTGCAAGATGCATTTTGCTTTCACTCCACCAGAGTTGTGTGATCCCACGCATCATCTTTTCTCTCAAGGGGTTCGTGTCAATCTAAATCCCCATGGTGAAGTTGAGGAAGAACTGAAGCAACTGGACGGACACCTGAATCTTGGCCTCAGCGATCTATTGGCTCCCGGGCTAGCGGCCCTAGCTGCCAATGTAATGAGATTCGCTCCCATTACCTGGACCTAGAATTCAGTGGTCAGTGGTCAGTAGTCAGTGGTAAGCAGTAAGCAGTAAGCGGTGAGCGGTAAACAGTAAATCGTTAGCGAACATCTCATGTCCCACATCCCACATCTCATATCCCTCAATCCCTTAATTCCTCAATTCCTCAATCAAACATTTGTCATTTTTCATTTCTGATTTATCATTATTACTTACTAGCTGTGGAATTTCCTTTGAGTATGATCTAATGCGAAATGCGAAATGAGAATTGATAAATGAGCAATGATAACTGTATCAGGATCATCGGTGCCAGGCAGAACAACCTGAAGGATCTGGCCCTGGATCTCCCCAGGGAACAGCTCATTGCCATAACCGGAGTGAGCGGATCCGGCAAGTCAAGTCTGGCCCTGGACACACTGTATGCTGAGGGACAGCGCCGTTACGTTGAAACCTTCTCGCCCTATGCTCGCCAGTTTTTGGACAGGTTGGACCGGCCTCAAGTTGAGTCCATTATTGGCATTCCTCCAGCTATAGCCATAGAGCAAGGAAATCGCATTAAGAGTTCCCGTTCAACTGTGGGTACAGTAACGGAACTTGCAGACCATCTGAAACTGCTTTTTGCCCGGACCGGAGTGCTGCATTGCCAGCAATGTGACCGGCCTGTTTACCAAGATACCCCTGAGACCATTTGGTCTTCGCTGTCCGAGGTCCCCGAAGAAAGCCCAGTCTTGATAGTTTTTCCTCTGGACATCAAAGGTCGAACCACAGAGGAAACTCATGGCTCTTTGTGGCGTCAAGGTTTCCGTCGGTTGTGGCACCAGCAGAAGATACTCCACCTGGATGATGAGCCGATTCCCGCTGAAAACCATCTTGATGTATTGGTGGATAGAACTGTGTGGGGGCAGAAAAATAAGAAACGGCTTCTCGATTCGATAGAACAGGCATATCATTTCGGCGAGGGTAAGGTGAAAGTGATATTCCCTCCCGCGGAAATACATTCATTTTCTGCAACCTATCACTGCGCCAGCTGTGATATTGGCTATCCCTCGGCTTCACCCCATCTCTTTTCTTTTAACAGTCCCTTGGGTGCCTGCGAGACCTGCCGTGGCTTCGGCAGAGTTATCGATGTGGATCTGGATTTGGTGATTCCAGACCAAAGGTTGACCTTAAAAGAAGGTGCAATCAAGCCATGGTCCACAGAGCGGATGGAATACTACGACCTCATGGATTTCTGCGACGCTGTAGGTATTCCTACGGATCTGTCTTTCAACAAACTATCGCCAACCCAGCAGAAAGCAGTAATCGAAGAAAGTGATGAATTCTATGGGGTCCGCGGTTTCTTTCACTGGCTCGAAACCAAGACCTACAAGATGCATGTTCGGGTTTTTCTATCTCGCTACCGTGCCTACCGCACGTGCGCTTCCTGCAATGGCAGTCGCTTCCAGCCCCTATCGCTCCTCTACCGCATCGGTGGTAAGAACATTGCTGAAATGAACCAGTTACCCATCAGCCGGGTTCTGACTTTTTTTCTGGATATGGCAGCAACCTTCGAACCGGATCCTGCTTCCAAGTTGGTTTACAGAGAGATTGTCGGGCGACTTACCTACTTGTCTGAGGTGGGACTTGGCTATTTGAGCTTGGACCGTCAGTCTCGCAGCCTTTCCGGAGGTGAAGTACAGCGAGTACACCTCACTCGAGCTCTGGGTTCACCCCTGGTAAATACTCTCTACGTCTTGGACGAGCCCAGTGTGGGGTTGCACCCCAGAGACAACCGCAGACTGGTGAAAATCCTCAGGGCCCTGACGCGTCAACGCAACACGGTAGTGGTTGTGGAGCACGATCCGGAAATTATTCGTGCCAGCGACTATCTGGTGGATTTAGGACCAGGAGCTGGCGAGCGCGGGGGAAAAGCGGTGTTTGCCGGCCCCAGTTCTGAAATTTCCTCGGCCAAGAGCTCACGTACTGGAGCATATGTCACAGGCAGCAGCCGTCCCGCTCCTCCAACAAAAAGAAGGAGGGCACGAAAAAATCACCGGTTGGACCTTGTGGGTATCCACGCTCATAACCTGCGCACCCTTGATGTCCATATTCCCCTGGGCCTCATAGTTGCTGTCACCGGCGTGTCCGGTTCAGGGAAGAGTACTCTGGTGGAGGACGTGCTCTATCGGAATTGGCTGCGGCGCCAGGGACTCGCCACCGAAACACCTGGTTACTGCCGCGAGATAAAGGGTTTGGAGTATATCGATGACGTGGTCTTTATGGATCAGCAGGCTATTGGCCGATCTCCGCGGGCCAACCTGCTTACCTATAGTGGGGCCTTGACCCCCATTCGTGAGCTCTTTGCCAAAACTGATCTGGCGCGACTCAGAAACTACGGTGCTGGCCATTTCTCCTTTAATACCACAGGAGGTCGTTGTGAGGCTTGTGCTGGACAGGGATTTGAGAAAGTCGAAATGCAATTTCTCGCTGATCTTTATCTGGAATGTGCTGTGTGTAAGGGGCGCCGCTTTCGGGAAGATATTCTGGAGGTCAGCTACCGCGGGTTTTCCATTGGACAAGTCATGGATTTGACCCTGGCTGAGGCCATGGAACTGTTTGCGGATCAAAATCGTATTATCAAAGCGCTCTCACCGCTACGTGATGTTGGACTTGACTATCTCCGTCTGGGACAACCCGTCAGCACCCTTTCCGGAGGTGAAAGCCAGCGATTGAAGCTCGCCCGTTCCCTGGGAATAAAAGGTCGTACAAACACCCTCATCATACTTGATGAGCCAACCACCGGTCTCCATGCCGACGACACCGGGCTATTGGTGAAAACCTTGAATCGGCTGGTTGACGCAGGCAACTCAATGGTGGTGGTGGAACATAACCTGGATGTGATCCAAGCCGCTGATCATGTCATAGATCTTGGACCCGAAGGCGGGGAAGAGGGCGGCAAAGTAGTTATCGCGGGTACCCCAGAGGAGGTTGCTGAGTCCTCTGCATCACACACGGGTCGTTTTCTTTTCAGGTATTGGCAAGACCTCGAAACTGCTGCTCCCGTAGCCGACATGGAACGAGGCCCAGAGCAGAATGGAGCAATGAGGATTCGCGGCGCCCGCGAGCACAATCTACGAAACCTGACCTTGGATGTGCCTCGGGATCAACTCGTAGTAGTCACCGGGGTTTCGGGTTCGGGCAAGTCTACTCTTGCTTTTAATGTTCTGTTTGCCGAGGGTCAACGCCGCTATTTAGACAGCCTTTCTACCTTTGCGCGTCAATACCTACCAGTTTTCGACCGACCCGAGGCAGAAGAAATAAGCGGTGTGCCACCAACTGTTGCTATTGATCAGCGCAGTAGTCAGATGGGGAGACGCTCTACCGTGGCCACCATTACTGAGGTCTACCACTACCTTCGCCTCCTCTTCAGTAAAGTAGGGGAACCACACTGTCCAACCTGTGGGCAGACCATAAGTGCCATGAGTCCTGAACAAATGACCCGTGATCTCCGCCAACGGTTTGAGAATAAGCCTCTGATCCTGCTCGCCCCGAAAATAATAGGTCGCAAAGGATTTCACCGTCAGGTGCTGGAACGAGCTGTGGCTCAAGGATATGAGGAGGCCAGGATAGACGGGAAGATATATGCACTGAATCCTATTCCAAAACTGGCACGATTTCGGGAACATGATGTGGAAATAGTCATACGAAAGTGGAAACGGTTTTCCGAAGATGGTGAGGCAGAATTGGCTGGGATGGTGGATGAGACGCTGGCAGTGGGTGATGGCCAACTTGTGGCGTGGGGAGGCAGTAAGAGCGAAGTATTTTACAGTCGTCGTCTAACATGCGGCCATTGCCATCTGGGTATGCCCAGTCTTGATCCCAGGCTGTTTTCCTTCAACAGTAGGCACGGTGCCTGTGACCGATGCGAAGGCATTGGCCACCGGGGAGGTTCTGGTGATGGCGACGTTTGTCCGGCGTGCAAAGGTGCTCGCTTGAATGAGACTGCTTTGAGCGTGAGAATAAACAGCAGGAATATATGGGAGGTCTGTGATCAATCGGTGTCGGCCGCCAGAGACCTTTTTACTACCTGGCAGTTCTCTGGACGAGATGCTTATATAGCCAAGCCCCTGCTGGATGAAATTCTCAACCGTTTGGACTTCCTCGAACAGGTGGGTTTGGATTACCTGCACCTTGGTCGCGGCGCAGATACACTGTCAGGGGGCGAGGCCCAGAGGATCCGGTTGGCGGCCCAAATGGGATCCAATCTGCGAGGAGTTTGCTATATTTTAGATGAACCCACCATCGGTCTCCATCCCCGTGACAACGACAAACTCTTGGACACCCTCACCGAACTGAAGGAGAAAGGTAACACCATTCTTGTAGTGGAGCACGATGAGGAAACCATTCGCAGGGCAGATCACCTCATAGATCTCGGTCCTGGTGCTGGACGACACGGAGGCGGATTGGTAGCCAGCGGCACTCTGGCTGATCTACAGCAGACACCCCAATCCGTTACCGGAGCGTATCTCAACGGCAGCGGCCGCAGGAGCCTAACTTCTCAGGAGAGAAAATCGTCCTCAGATAACTGGCTTCTGCTCCGTGGGGCCCGGGCACGAAATCTCAAAAATATTGACGTTTCCGTACCTCTGTCCACCTTTACCTGTGTAACCGGGGTGTCCGGATCTGGTAAGAGTACTCTGGTGGAAGAAACTCTGTACAAAGCACTTGCCAACAAACTGAGCAAACCTGAACTTCAGGCTGGAGAGCACCAGGAACTTGCCGGCTGGAAACACCTGGACCGGGTTATGGAGGTGGATCACAGCCCCATCGGTCGGACCCCTCGCTCTGTGCCTGCCACCTACGTGGGGGTTTTCAATGATATCCGGCGCCTTTTTTCTTTGACTCCAGAGGCGCGGGCCCGGGGTTACGGACCAGGTCGTTTTTCCTTTAACGTCGCCACCGGACGATGCCAAAACTGTAAAGGCCAAGGTCTGGTGCGGGTGGAAATGGCATTCTTGCCCAATGTGTATGTTCGGTGTGAACAGTGCAACGGTCAGCGCTACAATAGCGAAACCTTGGCGGTGCGCTATAAAGGCAAGAACATAGCGGAAGTACTTGAGCTGTCGCTGGAGGAGGCGGCAGACTTCTTTGGAGCTGTGGCTAAGATCAAACGCTCACTCCGGCTCCTCGTCGACCTTGGGCTGGGGTATCTCAATATGGGGCAATCCAGCCCAACCCTCTCCGGCGGTGAGGCTCAAAGATTAAAGTTGGCCAACGAACTGGCCAAAAACCATCGAGCCCGGACCCTCTATATTCTCGATGAACCCACCACCGGGCTCCACATTGCTGATGTAGAGAAACTGGTGGCAGTACTCCAGGCCTTGGTGGATCATGGTCACACCCTGGTGGTCATCGAACACAATCTGGAGGTGATCAAGGCTGCCGATCACATCATTGATTTGGGTCCAGAGGGCGGTGACGGCGGGGGTGAGGTGGTGGCCTGCGGCTCACCCAGGGAGTTGCTCGAGCAGACGGAGCGGTCTTACACAGCGCGTTATCTCAAGAGCTACTTGGAAGGAACAAGTGGCGACTAACGCCACTTCATTTCGCATCTCACATCTCTCATCGCGCATTTAAAATTGGTGCATGCCATCTCGAAAACGTTTGTACTAGATTGACAGTTGAAAGATGATAAATGCCAAATGATAAATGACCTTGACTATGATAGAATCGCGCTGCTTTAATTCGACCGCAACAGGAGATGATTTAAAGAAGGATAATATTGCGATATGGACAAGGGAGTTATTTTAAGAATCCTATTGCTCATCGGTGTGGCGGCACTACTCTTTGCTCCCACCGTGTGGGCCATCCGTGATGCTGCTCACCGAAAATTTCCCTCCACTAAGGCAAAAGCTATCTGGCTAGCGGTGGTAACCCTCCTGCCGCCAATTGGCGCATTTGCCTACATTGCCGTGGGCCGGCCTCGGACGATAATAGAGGCGGAGGAAACGGAAGATCAAGAGGTGGATGATGAAGTGGAACAGGAGGAGAGAGGTGGTTAAAGATGGAGTGCTGGAGTATTGGAGTACTGGAATATTGGTATGAAAAGGAAAAGATTACATAGCTGTTATGTCCTTTGGTTTTACATTACTCCATTACTCCATCACTCCACTACTCCATTACTCCAAGGATGCCCTAAGAAAGGAAGGATTGCCGAACCCTCTATAACACCACATCAATACCATGTCCTTTGAACACGGATTCATTATTAAGTTGGCAAATATGGTTCCAGGTCTTTCTTGTACTCGGTGATCACTTTGTAACCCGCTTGAGTTAAGCAGTCCACAGCTGCGTCCCGTTTGCCTGAAGTAACCCGCATGACCAGTTCATGGATATCTGGGTACTGATGCACAGGCAGGGTAATCATACTCACGATGCTGATGTTGGCGTCCTTGAGTAAGGTGCAGACATCCGCTAGCACTCCAATTCGATCCTTAACCAGAACCACCAATCGACCGCTCTCCTCTTTAATGCCAAGGCCATCCAAGAGCACTTCCATGAGATCGGTACTGGTAATGATGCCCAGCAGTTTGTCGCCCTCTACAACCGGCAGACTACCTATCTTGCGGTCATGCATAATACTGGCGGCGCGTTCGATTGTAGCGCCCGGGTTTATGGTGATAAGTTCTTTGATCATGACACTTTCAACGGTCAGTTTCTGCAGGACATACGTGAGCTCATAGATGCTCAAGGTGGTGGCTGGTGAAGCCCAGGCTTGCTTGATGTCCCGATCAGTAAGGATGCCCACTAAACTGCCCTGTTCGTCAACGACGGGCAGCTGTTTGATGTTGTTCTCCCGCAGGAGGTCTCGTGCTTGTACCAGGGGAGTGTCAGGAGTTACCGTGATGAGATCAGTGGTCATTTTCCGACCCACATACATAGTCTCCTCCTTATGATTTAGGGGTTTTATGTGAGACCAGACCTGTGCAATTGTTGTAATAGCTCATAGAATCCCTGCGGTGTCAAATACACCATCTGAATGGAAGGGCCGAATTGGATGTTGTCGCGATTCACCAGGGGCTGATTCTTATAAGCAACTAATTGTTTATTGTTTACCACGGTACCATTGGTAGAGTTGGCGTCGACAATATCGTAAGCATCCTCCTTTTCTGACATCAGGAAATAGGTATGCAACTTGGAAACGGTATTGTTGGCCAGTACGATGTCATTATTGGCAGCTCGGCCAACGCAGATCATGTTGGTAGGAGCTGAACTGGCTTGTTTGAGGATTTCGACAACCACGGTTTCGGTGATTTGGGATTCGGTACTAGGAGAGATCGTCTCAGGCAATTCGTCGGTGTACTCGCTAGAATAAGTCTCAAATTGAAAAGCTGTGTCCTCTATCCAATCTCCGGCCTGTGGCCACAGCAGCACCGGATGTTTATACTTTGCCAAGAACTGATCGGAAGTGAGCCCCGCTGCTTCTTTCAAGTAGCCAGCTATTGGCCGAAACTTCCCTGTCATCAAGGTCTCCTACACTTTTCAGTGGATCAAATCCCGCCGGAAATTTCTTGAAAAAACCGGTTACTCTTCGCGCTCGAGCATCATGAAATCTTCGCTTTCCTGAAGAGTAAATCTACTGTCTCCCACTTCGAATTCAGGCTCATAACGAAAAGGGAGTTTAAGATCATCAGCCGTAGCTATACGCTCCAAAAGGTATGACACCACCTCGGTTATCTCTTGTATTGCGGGAAGCATGAGGTATTGGGGAACAGCTATCTCCTTGAGGTTAAAGTGGGTGGAGATGCCACGGGTAAGGAATACTCCTTTTTCGGGCAAATGTACAATCTCCACCACTTGTGCGGGATTATTCTGATTGCCGATGGTTGCGATTATCATCTCTTGGCTTACCTCAGGACCGCCAAATAATTCGGGCATTCCATCCTCCCAGGCTTAAAGTGCTCCAGCGAGCACACGATATAAATGGAGGGACTTTAACTATTTTACCTCTTTTTCACTTACTTACACGACTTCGGCAGATTTGACAAGCCTTGTGCTTAAAGCCAGTTTCGTGGTCTCGCGACAGCAATTATGAAATATCCGGGCTAGCATGCATGTCTCATACCATGAAAGGGCAAGGAGTCAGGAGTCAGAATCCAGAATCCAGGGGAAAAGTAATCAAAATTGAATTCCTCTCAACTACTAGCTACTGACTAATTCTGTGTCGTGCCTAGTTCCTAGTTGAAACGGCTGCCGGCTGTCAGCTGCAATCTGCCTGCTGACTTCTGGCACACTGGTTGCAATAATGAGAGACATCCGAAATGAGCTAAATTTTATAAATACTTGATATTTCAGAGGAATAGTCGCCTTGGGGGGCGTTGGCATTTTTACCTGTGTATACAATAAGATACATAATGAGGTGAGGGGGGCAAGATGAAAAAGAAACGCACTGGTGAAATCTCATACTACGAGAGCAAAATTAGATTGCTGAAAACGCCAAATTTGGATCCAACTCTTTTAAAGCTGGGGTGTTGGGATGCACCCTTCGATAAAGGAGGACTTTCTAATCAGAGAAAATCCCAATACTTTATCAAACAGTGCAAGAAATACTACGAGCAGAAGATCGAACGGATTCATAAAGAGAACCGTGCGGCACGCCGGGGAACTTGGATCGCTCGTTTGGGTTTGTAGGAACAAATAAGGCACAGAGCAAAGAGCATAGGGTAGGGGATCTCAAATATAGATTTACCCTATGCCTTCCGCAATCTCACATCCAGTAGCCTGTAGTTAGTAGTAAACGGTAAATCTTTGAAGGCTGGAGATCGCGGCTGGAAAGCCGCTCCCACAGCAGAATCTCTGCCTTCCGCTTGTTTTGGAATCCGTATTCCGAAATCTCAAATCCCAAGCACCAAATTACAAATAAATCTCAAATTCCAATACTCAATGACCCAAACATATTTGTGATTCTTTTTTAAGATCATGTTGGTGTTTTGAATTTTGAAACTGGGGACCCGCCCGTAGGGTGGGGAGTCCAAGCGAAGCGCGGACAATTTCGGTCATTGGAATTTGTTTGTTATTTGGGTTTTTTGATTTGTAATTTACATTAACTTTTGCCTCCAACCTCCAACGGCATATCCCCATGCTCTATGCTCCATGCCCCATGCTGTCCCCAATCCGCAATCTACACTCCCCTTTTTATTGACTATACCGCATAATTCAGATTAAATTGAACATAGTCAAAAGTATCAGCATTTGTGGTTGGAGCCAGGGGCAGTTCCCTGATACCCCGATCATGGTTGCGGACAGACTCGTCCGTATTCTTTCTCACTACTAGCGGAGCAAAATCATGGCAGCGAAAAAGGCTTTGACTATAGGAATACTTACTGGTGGTGGAGATGTTCCCGGACTGAACCCATGTATCAGAGAAGTGGTTTACCGGGGTGTCGAGGAGGGCCTCAGGATAGTTGGAATCCGAAGAGGTTGGGCAGGTCTCCTTGAATTCAACCCCGACGACCCCGAAAGTAAAGCGCTAAATATTGTAGACCTGGATAAAGCAAAGGTTCGCACAATAGATCGCTCTGGAGGCACCTATCTCCACACCTCGAGAACAAATCCTGGGAAAGTAAAATACGAGAACGTGCCGGAATTTCTTAAAGAGCAAGCAAAAGAGGACGAACTCAACGACTTTACCCCGCATGTCCTCAACAACCTGGAGCACCTGGGCATTGACGTACTGATTCCCATTGGCGGAGATGACACCCTCAGTTATGGCGAGCGTCTCCATGAAGAAGGCTTCCCCGCGGTGGCTATTCCCAAAACCATGGATAACGATGTCCACGGCACAGACTATTGCATTGGTTTTTCCACCGCTGTGACCAGAAGTGTTAATTTTATCCATTCACTTAGAACCTCTACCGGTTCCCACGAGCGTATTGCCGTAATTGAGCTCTTTGGCCGCTATTGTGGTGAGACCTCCTTGATTGCCGCGTATTTAGCGAGTGTGGATCGAGCCATAATATCTGAAGTTCCTTTTGACCCAGAAAAACTTGCTCGCTTTATCATGGAGGATAAACGGGCCAATCCCAGTAACTATGCAATGCTCACCATCAGTGAAGGGGCCAAAATGGTGAGCGGCGAGATGATGATAACCGGCGAGGCCGACGCCTATGGTCATCGCAAGCTGGGAGGCATTGGCATGCAAACGGGTGAAGTTCTCAAAAAACTGACAGGTCAAAATATTATCTACCAGCAGCTCTCCTATCTTATGCGCAGTGGCGCACCGGACTCTCTTGATCTGATGGTTGCAGTGAACTATGCCAACATGGCCATCGACCTTGTCCTCAAGAAGGTCAGCGGCCGCATGGTTGCCCTAAGCCAAGGGACTTATACGGACGTACCCATGAGCACCATTACAGCCGGGCAAAAAAGGGTGGACGTGCGAGAGCTATACGATGCGGAACAATACCGTCCCAAAGTTCGCCATGTCATGGGAAAACCGATGTTTCTCTATTAGACCCTAATGATGCAAACCAAAACCGGCCAAAATCGCTTCGCTCGCACCATAGCACGGCATCTGCGACCGTGCTCGCCTCGGACAGGCTATCACGTACGGTCAAGTACGCTTCATCCTGTCCGAGCCTGTGCGCAGCCACATCTGACGCACTCTGGCACGTTTTGCCTAAATTTAGGTCTGCGACATTAGGGTCAACGCATAGAGCATAGCGCATGGCGCATAGAGTAAAAAGTAAAGCGCATAGAGCATAGTGCAGAGAGTAATGGGCAAAGCGCAGAGCGTACAAACATTGCTGTAGGAGGTGGAAAAAACCGAGTATGTAGTTGAAGAGCAATTTCGAATGCCTAACCATCTGAGATCTGTCTACTACTTCACTGTTTAGGACAAGCTGTGTGCCAAGTATTCTAGCGTCCGGTATCAAAAAAAATTCCAATGATAACCATGAAATAGTCAAAGACTGGTGGCAGGATCTTTGCATCTTAGCCGAAAACGACCTCCTGTAGGCCAATACCGTCAAGAACAAACTGCAACGTAATCTTTACGCTATGCGCTAGGCGCTATGCGCTTTGCGAGACTGAGAGGTAACCGTGGCTACCAAAGCTGTTATTCAAGAGCAACTAAAGAAGGAGCGGCTTCTCAATCGCATTACCCATCAGTTGCATGATGCCAGGGACCTGGATGAGATTTTGCTCTACCTGAAAGATGAAATCATTGCACTCTTTGATGCGGAGAGAATCACTGTTTACGGTGTCGATACCGAAAAGCGAGAGATCTTTTCAAAGGTAAAGGAAGGGGAAGAAGTAAAAGAGATTCGGGTAGGTTTGGTGAAAACCAGCGTGGCGGGCCATACGGCGGTGTCGGGAAAAACTTTTAACATTGCCGATGTCTACGACTCCGATGAACTGAAAAGACTTGACCCCGAACTCACGTTTGATGCCCAGTGGGATGAGCTTACCGGCTTCAAAACCAGACAACTTCTCTCGGGGCCCATTCTCTACAATGGCAAGTATTTAAAAGGGGTTCTGGAGGTGATCAATAAGGTTGGGGCTGAGGGATTCAGCAAAGAGGACGAGAAATATATGGGCGAGATCTGCAACGTGCTCGGGCTTGCTTTTCATAATCAGGGCCGTATGCAGAAGCAACCCACGAAATTTGATTCCCTGCTCAGTCAACAAATCATCAGTGAAGATGATCTCAATCAGGCGATAGCAAGAGCGAGAGAACAGAAGACTGATTTGCCCACCGTGCTGGTGAATGAATTCGATGTCCCCAAAAAAGCTTTGGGCAAGTCGTTTGAGGCCTACTATGGAGTTAAGTTTATCTCATACGAGGAAAGAATCATTATTCCCAGCGACCTGGTTCAAGGCCTCAATCCAGGTTATATGAAACGCAATTTCTGGGTCCCCTTGCAACGTGATAATGGCAAAATGGTAATCCTCATTGATGATCCCCACAACGCCGAGCGAGTGAAAGAGATCAAGGCTTTGTTGCAGGCTGAGGACTACGAATTTAGAGTGGCCTTGCGGGAAGACATTATCCAGTTCATTGATACTGCTGTTGGCAGGGGGGCGGATGAAGTTTCGGTAAGCACAATCATTGGTGAGCTGAAGGATGAAGGCTATGAGAGGGATGAGGAGGATGATGAGCTTCTTAACGAAAGTGATGCAGGCATAGTTCGTTTGGCCAACCAGATCATCAAAGATGCCTATGACCAAGGTGCCTCAGATATTCATATTGAGCCCTACGCAGGAAAACAGCCCACTGAAATCCGCTTTCGACGGGACGGGGCCTGTTACAAGTACCAGGAAGTTCCCCCCACCCATTCCAACCCATTGGTCAGTCGAGTCAAGATCATGGCCAAATTGGACATCGCCGAAAAGAGGCTGCCGCAAAGCGGTAAGATCAAACTCAAGTATGGCAAGAAGGACATAGAACTTCGGGTGGAGGTTACGCCCACTACCGGTCGACGCGAGGACATTGTCTTGCGTATCCTGGCTTCTGGAAAGCCTTTGGCCATTGACAAGATGGCTTTTTCTGAACCAAACATAAAGAACTTGACCGAACTGATCGAAAAACCGTATGGAATCATACTGGTGGTTGGCCCTACAGGTTCAGGGAAGACTACTACGCTCCATTCCATTCTAGGACATATTAACCGACCAGAAGTGAAGATTTGGACCGCGGAGGACCCAGTTGAGATTACCCAGTACGGCCTGCGCCAGGTACAAACTCATGCCAAGATCGGTTACTCCTTTGCCGATGCCATGAGATCATTCCTTCGAGCCGATCCGGATGTGATCATGGTAGGTGAGATGCGTGACGCAGAAACTGCTGCCATAGGCTTGGAAGCATCCCTCACGGGCCACCTGGTGTTCAGTACCCTGCATACCAATAGTGCCCCCGAAACTATCACCCGCCTCATTGACATGGGCATGAATCCGTTAAACTTCGCCGACGCCTTATTGGGTATTGTGGCCCAGCGGCTCGTACGTACAATCTGCTCTGAATGCAAAGAAGCTTATAAGCCCGATCAGCAAGAGTTTGACCTGCTGGTGCAAGAATATGGCGAGGACATGTTCGATGAACTCGAGATTAACTACAGCGAGGACCTGCAGTTACAACGAGGGCAAGGTTGTGACCACTGCAACGACAGTGGTTATCGAGGCAGAGCAGGCATACATGAGTTGCTTGTGGCCAGTCCGGAAATCAAAGAACTGATCCAGAATCGGGCGCACATGGAAGAGATCCGCAGGGCTGCCGTAAACGAGGGCATGCGTACCCTCAAGCAAGATGGCATAAGAAAGGTATTCGAGGGATTGACTGATTTTACTCAAGTCCGAAGAGTCTGTATCATTTAGAGCCTGGCAGCAACCATCCTGCTAACCTTTTTACACCAAAAGTTTCGCCAAGACCGTAGAATAGGTTAGGCCTAAGGCGCACCATGGTGTTGTTTCCGCTGGAATTTTAAGAGCTAACGTTGTATCCTGGCTAGCAAGGTAAAGCTGGCCGTTGAGCAAAGAAGGAGAGAACAATGAGTGATAAGAAAATCGTAATTATTGATGATGATCCGGAAATCTGTGACGCGATGAGCGAAATCCTCTCCGAGTATGACTACCAGGTATTTACTGCCTTGGATACTAAACAAGGCTACCAGCTTCTTTTGGAACAGAGGCCGGATCTTCTTATTCTAGACATTATGATGGCAACCATGCATGAGGGTCTGGACTTCGCGACCAAAATAAAGGAAAGGGAGGGAGTTTACGGAATGCCCGTACTTATCGTCTCCGCTCGCCCTCCCGTTGAGAAAGGCTATGGCCGGACCTTGGAAGAAGACCTCGACTGGATTCACGCAGATATCTTCATGGAAAAACCTATCGAGCCAGAGGAACTCATTCACAACGTGGAACTTCTCCTTAAGAAGTAGTAACTGACACAGAGTCATTTATTGTCTCGTCTTAACCCTTCAATACAAGTAGTTCTATACCCCCTCTCAGGACAGCGGACGAAAGAAGAATTGACTGAGAGGAAAGCTCAGAACGATGAAAATTCTGCTGATCGATAATAATGAGAGCATCCGGCAAGATTTGAAAGCTACCTTGGAAGGCGAAGGATACGAGGTACTTACTGCCGGGACAGGTCGTGATGGACTCGAGATTTTTGCCAGGGAACTTCCGGCGATAATCCTGGTGGAGATCAACATAGCTGACATCGATGGTATCGAGGTGCTCAAAAGAGTTAAAGAGCAGAATCCTGATGTGCAAGTCATAGTTGTCAGTGATGATAGTGAGGTGGATCTGGCGATTAAGGCTTTACAGAACGAGGCAACAGATTTCATTGGTAAGCCCATTAGTGAAGAAGCACTTGCCGCTGCCCTTTTGCGCTCAAAAAAAAGGTTTTGGAAGGATAACAAACTTCGAGGATATGTGGAGAACCTGGAAAAGTTGATCAGGGATACCACGGAAGAGTTGGAGAAGCGCCACGAACTTGAGCACAATCTCATCCAGACATCGATGGACGGGATCATCGCCAATGACCGGCAGGGAAACATCATAATTTTCAATGAAGGTGCTGAAAGCATTTACGGCTATACCCGCGAGGAGGCGGTTTCCACTATCGATGTGGCCCAACTGTATGCAGAAGGGGTGGCCAAAAAGATCAAGAAAATGATCTACGGCTCTGAATACGGTGGCCCAGGTCGCTTGGTCAACTACGAAGTGGAAATCCTCACCAAGAATGGCGAATCGGTTCCCATTTTGCTCTCTGCCGCCTTGCTTTACGAGGAGGGGCAAGAAGTGGCTACGGTGGGGTACTTTAAGAACATGCGCGAGGTCAAACGGCTGGAACGAGAGCTAGTGAAGCGCTATGAGTTTGAACACAATCTCATCCAGACATCGATGGACGGCATTATCGCCAATGACCGGCAGGGAAACATCATAATTTTCAATGAAGGTGCTGAAAGCATTTACGGCTATACCCCCGAGGAGGCGCTTGCCGGGATGAGTGTCACCCGGCTCTATCCAGAGGGTGAAGCCAGAAGGATCAAGAAACTGACCTATGGCCCTGAACACGGTGGTCCCGGTCGCTTGGTCAACTACGAAGCAGAGGTACTCACTAAGAATGGCGAGTCCGTTCCCATTCTGCTCTCTGCCACTCTGCTTTACGAGGAGGGGCGTGAGGTGGCTATGGTGGGGTACTTCAAGGATATGCGCAAGGTCAAACGGCTGGAAAAGGAACTCATCCAGAGGGAACGGCTGGCCGCCATGGGCCAGGCCACAGCAGGTATCGCCCACGGTGTGAAGAACATCCTTCACGCTATGAAGCTGGGTGCTTTCATGGTGGACAAAGGGTTTGAAAAAGAGAAACCTGATTTGCTCCGCAAAGGCTGGAACCTGGTGGGTAAGAATATGAACCGCATTTCCCGTATGACCCTGGATATGCTGAGCTATGCGCGCAGCAGTCCACCAGCGCGCCAAAGCTGTTCGTTGAACGAAATTGTCGACCAGGTTTGTGAGTTGATGGTCGAGAAAGCCCGTGAGCGGCAGATCGACCTGGTACGGGATCTGGATTCGTCCTTACCTTCGGTGAGTGTGGATGTAGAGGATATACACTCCTGCCTCATGAATCTGGTGAC
>JBFFBS010000010.1:0-35289 GCA_041560295.1 Syntrophobacteria bacterium
GGAGAAAACATCAAGTTAAGCGGATGTGCGCGGCCGTGGGACATCCAGTGTTGAAATTGAGAAGAACTAAGATAGGCCCAATAAGGCTAGATGATTTACGGCCAGGTGAGATTCGGCGACTCAAATCACGGGAAGTGAGAAACTTACGAGCAAAAGTAGGGCTGTAGAGGGAATTTAGATAGTAGATTGATGAAAGGCACAAGGCGCAAGGTGCAAGGCACAAGGCACAAGGTACAGGGAGGAGTAAAGAACAAGAAAGGCATGATGCCCTGAACCCTAAACCCTAACTACTGACTACTGGATTCTCTGTTTCTTTTCCCTGACACCTGAACCCTGACACCTGAAACCCTGAGTCTTTAATTATGCAAACAATGAGACGAAAAATTCCTATACGGCGACTGGAAAAGGAAAGGCTTGCTGCTCTTCAGGCCAGAGAGCGGCGGCGAAGAATGTCGAGCAAGTTCAAATGGGGTGTTCTGCTTTTGCTGCTTGCGGCAGTTATTGCTGGGGTGACATACGGGGTTTTTTTTACACCTTACACCGCTCTTAGAAGCATGTTGCCCGTACCGAATAAGTTGATTACCGTTGTTTTCATTGTAAATGGCGTGTCACACACAGTGCCTGCCGAGGGTACTTTGGTGGTGCATCCTGAGGATGTCGTCTCAGTTGATGATATCCATACCGACGGCAAATTCAACTGGGGCTTGCGGTTGACTTCCGAGCAATTTTCAGCAAACGATCTCTTGGAGGGACGTCGAGATATCAAGGAGTTCTGGCCGGATTTTGAACGTGAGGACCCTTTGAAGGTTGTAGTGGATGTGATGGCCGGTTCTCAATCCATTGGCCGCTTCAATATGGTAGTGCGACTGCGCGCCAGAGACTGGGTGAAGAAGGCACAGGAGGCCAAGAGCCCTGAAGAGAAAGTGCGCTATTATGAGCGTGCTGCGCGCCTGGCTTCGCATAACGCCTTGATCCTGACAAACCTGGCACAACTCTATGCCGAGCAAGACCAGTGGGCTAAGGCTGCCGCTACCTATGAAAAAGTGGCAGCCACCAGCGATACGATACCAATCTTGCAGAAATTGGTGGAGGCTTACCAGAAAGCAGGCAAAACCAACAAGGCTCTGGCTGCATATATCAAGCTGATCCGGAAAAGCGACACAGACAAAGAGCCTTTCTACGGTTTTATCTCATATCTAAATGCGAAAAAGAACCCGGCGCAAGCAGCCTCTTTTCTTTCCAGCAATTTGAAATCTTTCCCGAAATCCTACCGACCTGAGATCCACACTTATCTGGGAACATTGTATGGCCAGCAGGGGGAATGGACTGAGGCCATCAATGCCTACAAGCGGGCTTTGGCCGGTGGCGTTAATAATCCGCTCATCCATCTGAATTTGGGTGAAGCATACAGCAGGATTGGCAATTATCGCCAGGCTGAGAAAAGCCTGTTGACTTACCTGAAGAGTAAGCCCAAAGATGTGGATGCCAGGCTCAGGCTGGCAGCGGTGTACCGCAAAAGGAACAAGAATAAGAACGCCATCAAAACCCTCAAGGGGCTGATCAAAGACAATCCTAAATCACTGAAAGCTCATTTGGCCCTGGTGGATGTTTACGAAAAACTGAACAGGGACAAAGAGGCTGCGGCTGTTTATGAAGCCATTGCCAAACTGTCTCCTGATAACAAGGTAGTGCATTACAACCAGGGAGTGCTCTACTACGAGATGAAACAATACGACCGGGCTGCCAAAGCCTTTTCCCAGGTATTGAAGTTGGACAAAAAGGATATTGATGCCAGGGAATATCTGGTGGAGGTGTATCGCCAGCAGAAAAAACCTCGTAAGGCTCTCACTGTTCTTGAGGAACTTATCAAACTGCGGCCAGACCACTGGCCCTATTATGCTAAGGCTGTTGAGCTCTACGACCAACTAAAGGCCTACGAAGAGATGACCAAGACGCTTGCCCGTGCCGTGGGCAAAGCACCTGAACAGCCTGAACTAAGATATTTTCTCGGTATTTCTTATGAGAAACGGAATCTTCTGGTGGAGGCGATTCACCAGTTCGAGGCACTCGTAAAAATGGCCCCCAAGAACATTGATTACCTCGTTCATCTCGCCGGGCTCTATGAACAGATCGGCAAGACAGAGAAGGCACTAAAAACGTATCAGAGGGTTCTCGATCTGGATCCTGAAAACCCCAAAGCCCAGGAGAGTTATTTGCGCTTGAAGATGCAAGAGATAGGAGGGTAAGGGATTGCGGATCTGCAGATGTGAGATGTGAGATGTGAGATTGTGGATTTTGCCTTGTGCCCTGAGCCTTGCGCCTTACGCCTCCTCACACCTGAAACCCGACACCTGGCAACTAATCAGGCATTGTCCTCAGATTTTTTCTTGCAGGTTTTACCCTCTTGAGGTATAGATTTCCCACTTACCCGGACTGTCGTGGGCGGGTAACTCAGTGGTGAGAGTGCCGTCCTCACACGGCGGAAGTCGAGAGTTCGAATCTCTCCCCGCCCACCACGATAAACAAAGGGGTTGACGAAGATTTCGCCAGCTCCTTTTTTCTTTTTTGTGGGAGTAAATTTGTGGGTGTAATCTGCTTCCCCTTCCCCCTAATCCGCGATGAGCACTTCGTACTTACCGGAAGAATCTCACCTCCTGGAACGCACCATCATGACTTTGTGTGCTTCCAATTCTGTTTCACATCTCCTTCTCATACCTTTAATTCTGGCCAAGTTCACATCTTGGCAAGATATGTTTAATTGTTTGCCAAGGGGACCTATCCCTGCATGTAGTGGATTCTAAAAAGTCAGGTCTCTTGTAGTTATTCAAGTGGGCCAAGTCGGTGGCCAATGCTCTAAAAAAGAATCCTGAGTTCCGATAAGTTGAAAATCGGTAATGCAGGTTCTTATTCTAATTTTTCCCAAATATTCAATAAGTTACGTTGCATATATCTCCTCCGAGGACGGAGTTTTATCTCTTCCCTCTGATACAGGAATCAACAATTCCGATTTGTCCCTGTATATTTTAGAATAAATTCTATGATTTCAATATTTTAAATACATGGCATTCTTGTTGCTAAAAGACTCATCAGTCTGTGATGATCTGTTATCGGATTGCATGTAGGTTGACAGGAGAAAATGTATGGCTGATTTGGCCAAAATGATAGTCGTAGCCGTGGATGGTTCCGAAAATGCTCTTAAATCATTAGATTACCTGAGTCTAATCTATGGGCCCAAACACAATACGGAAGTGGTGCTCTTGCATGTGCTGCCAACTTTGCCGCAGATACTTGTCGCTGATGATGACCGCCAGAGCAAGTTAAGACTGCTGGCTGTCGAAAAGAAAAGTATTCTCATGGCAGAGGAAATCCTCGCAGAGGCAAAGGATATTCTCCTAAGAAAGGGGTTCAAAGAGGACCACATTAAAACCGTGCATCGGAAGAAGCGAGTTGGTGTTGCCCCTGATATATGTACCTTCGCAGCGGGCAAAAAAGCAGACAGTGTGCTCATCAGTGCTAAAGGTAGAAGCAGACTGGAGGCCTTTTTCTCAGGAGAAGTAGCAAACAAAATATTAGAGTACTGCCGTGTCTGTCCTGTATGGATAGTGGAGGGTGAGGTCAAGTCAAAAAAGGTGCTCATTGCAATGGACAGTTCAGAGAATGCACTCAGAGCCGTTGATCATGCGGGTTTCATGCTTTTCGGAACCGACTGTCAGTTGACCCTGTTTCATTCCAAACGACATTTAAAACACTTTGTACCTCAGGAGATAATTGAGGCAGCCCCAGAACTCGAGGAGCTGTGGAAAGATAAAGCGGAGGATCAGATTGCTCCGTACATGAAAAAGGCGAAAGAAATGCTCTTTAAGGCTGGCATTCCTGAGGCTAAGCTCAGTACCAAGGTAGCAGATGGAAGCCGGGATGCTGCCAGCGATATTCTGAGAGAGGCCTGGAGTGGAGATTATGGAACCATTGTTCTGGGCAGAAAAGGCCGCTCAGGGGTGAAGGAGTTTTTTATGGGCAGCACTGCCAGTAAAGTTCTGCAGAACCATGCAAGTATGGCTGTTTGGATTGTGCAATAGTGGATTAGTTCCAATTCGCTTCCATACTGGCAGTACCGCGGTGGATTTTGGGACAAATTCAAAAACGACTAATCAGAGGGAGGTTCAGAATGAAAAGGTCGGTTGTTTATGTTGTCGGTTTCTTTTTCTTGACGTTGTGCTCGATGGCTGGCGCAAAATCTCCTGGTGCTGTTGGGCCATTCGATTTCGCCATAGGGAAAACCTCATATGAAGAGGCTTTAAATACTGCCCAGCAGCGGGGTTGGAGCTATCAGGAGTATGAGAAGAGACACTTCAAGCCGATAAGCAAGAAAGATCCTGCTCGTGGTAAGAATACTTTTGTAAGAGCAACACCCAGAAGTATTGAGGGGGCCAGAAGCATCCTGATATTTTTTAATGGCGAATCAACTCTTGATGCAGTGATCGTCATTTTGGATCCCAAGTTGTTTGAAGACGTGTACCAGCAGCTAAATAGTAAATATAAGCTTGTTCAAAAAAGCTTGAAGGGTGAATATCTCTCTACCGATTATCCCTATGCATTATGGCAAAAAGATAATGTCTACATTGAATTACAGAAAGCTAGCCCTTATCGGACAAGATTAGTGTATGTTGAAAAAGCAGTTTACGTGAACTACCGAGATTTTCTAAACAAGCATTATCCACGGTTTCGTCACACGCAAGAGAAAAGAGGTTGGATGGATGAACTATAAGTAAACTGAGAGGTGATGGGTATCAACCAGTGGATTATTATCGCGGTTTTCGTCTTTGCCGGCCTGGCCTTATTCAGATGGTTCGAGCGCAAAGGCCTTTGACATCATCACAACAATCCCATTCCTGATTGAATACAAATTGAATAAGGTGGGTGCGCACCTGTAATCACTATTCACCTTGTTACCTGCCTGCTCATTGACCAGGATTCAGAGCCCTCGCCCCTGGTACTGCTGTTTTCGACCATTTCGGCAATGTCTAATCAGAGAGAATTGAGGATTATTTCGGTTTACTATAATTACAGGAGTCAGAGCCAATGGTTACAAAAAAGCCACTTTTTTTCTGGGTTTTCCAACGTTACCGTGGTCTCCAGTTTCTCTTGCTCGTTGTTATTGGCGTAACTGTTTTTTTTCGTGTTGTTCCCCTGGAGTTGCAAAAAAGGATTGTAAACAGGGCCATTACTCTAAAAAAGATGGATTTGCTCCTGGTCTACTGTGGTTTCTATCTGGGAGCCGTGGTGCTGGCCGGAGGGTTGAAATACCTTATCAATGTTCTCCAGGGCTACCTTGGCGAGAAGCTTCTCTATGAGATCCGCAGTGAACTCTACCAGCACGTTCTCCGTTTGCCCCTTCCTTTATTTCGCCGCACTCCCCCGGGAATGGTAATCAGTTCCCTCACCTCGGAACTGAACGGAGTTGGTGACTTCCTGGGCAGCGCCATGGCATTACCCGTAATCAATGTACTGACGCTCCTCACCTTTGCCGGTTACCTGATGTATCTCAATCCCCTGCTGGCTCTCTTGAGTTTTGCCATCTACCCCTTTGAAATTGCCATCATACCCATGCTGCAGAATCGGCTCAACCGGCTCAATCAGGAGCGCATCGACGTAACCCGCTCCCTGAGCAGTACCATAGGAGAGGCAGTTGCAGGAGTCCGGGAAATTCAGGCACACGGGGGATATCTCATCGAGAAAAAGAAGTTCGAAGGCTTCACCGCCAAAGTGTTTTCTCTTCGTCAGCGAATGAACATTATCAACTACGGCATCAAGTTCACCAACAATTTCTTTCAAAACTTGGGACCATTCATACTGTTTCTCCTGGGGGGATATCTGACCATGACCGGGCGCTTTGATTTGGGTGCACTGGTGGCCTTTCTCTCGGCCTATGAAAAGCTGTATGACCCCTGGAAAGAACTGATGAACTATTATCAGGATTTTCAGGACAGCCGGATCAGATATAGGAGGGTAATGGACTACTTTGATGTTGAACCAGAATTCTCCCTGGCCCCAACTGATCGCGAGCCTTATGAACTGAGAGGTAGAATTGAGGTAAAAGACGTCGACTACGTGGCCGAAGGGCAGGTACAGTTGCTAGATGGAATTTCACTTCACCTTGAACCGGGCGAGCAGCTGGCGCTGGTCGGCTTCTCTGGTAGTGGAAAAAGCACACTGGCGTTAGTGCTGGGCCAACTGTATTCCTACGACAAGGGCCATGTTCTGCTCGATGACAAGGAGTTGAAAACCCTGACGAAAATGGATACCAGTCGAAATATTGGCTTTGTGACCCAGCAGCCTTTCATCTTCGATGGTACCATTCGTGAAAACCTCCTCTATGCCTGCACCTCCCTGTTTGCAGCAGGTGGTCCTGGTGAGAAAGAATCCTTACCAGACCGCGAGCAGATTCTTCAGTTAGTGCGTGAAGTGGGGCTGGAAGAGGACATCCTTCGTTTCGGTCTTAATGCGGTGGTGGCAGAGGACCGGCAGGAATCTCTGGCTCCACTCTTGATTAAGCTCAGAGAACGCTTCCAACACCAGTGGGGAAGCGATGCTGCCGACATGGTTGAGTTTTTCGACGTAAGGCGCTTTCTCTATCATCGTACCATTTACGGGAACATAATATTTGGCGATCCCGAGCGCGAGGAGTACGAACTAAACAATTTGCCGAAAAATCCTGTCTTTCTCAAGCTTCTCAAGGATACCGCTCTGTATGAACCGCTTCTCGATCTTGGGAGAAAACTCCTGGAGCAGAGCGTGCTGTTGTCGAAGGATCTGGAACGAGATCTTGTTTTCATGGAGGATATTCCTATAGCTCCGGATCAGTTCGAACAGTACCGGGAGCTGGTACGTCGAATGTACGGTGAACAGCTGAATCAGTTGACAGGGCGAGACAATGAACTGGTGCTCCGCTTGGCTTTGCAGTTCATACCCGCGGAACATGACATTGTGGCTCTGCCCGTTCCCCTCGAAGAAAAGATCCTGGAGGTTCGGCATAAGTTTATTGAAGAGATTGGAGGCAAAGACTTGCTTCAGTGTCAATTCGGTGAAGAGGGAGATATACCGGCTGAGATCAAAACGAAAACTGACAAAGGAAAAACCGTCGACTTTTCCATCTACTGCCCCTCGCAATACCTCTACACGAAGAGCGTGCTCGACAACATCCTCTTCGGTCGGGTACAAGGGGATCAGCCCGGGGCAACGGAGAAGATGCAGCAACTGGTAGTGAAGCTCCTGGAAGAGGGAAGACTCCTGGATGAGGTGCTGGACATCGGCCTGGACTTCCAGGTGGGGAGTAAAGGGGATCGACTATCAGGCGGGCAGAAACAGAAGGTAGCCATAGTGCGAGCTCTCCTTAAAAAAGCACCAATTCTCATTTTGGACGAAGCCACCGCCAGTCTCGACAATACCTCGCAGGCACGCGTCCAGCATATGCTCGAGACCGATCTCAAAGGAAAGTGCACGGTGGTGGCGGTGGTGCACCGGTTGGATACGGTGGGGGCTTACGACCGAATTGCTGTGCTGAAAGCCGGTAGGATTGTGGAGATGGGTCAATACGACCAACTAATGGCGGCACAGGATGTATTTTACCAACTCAAGCACGGAACTGCACCCGAAGTGGGCGTAAATGGCTGAGTGACTAAGAAAGACCTCAGATATTTGAAAAGAACCAGAGAGAATTGTCTTGCTTTTACCACATCTAGAATTTATCGTGTTCTCGGGTAACAATTGTGTATTGACGTTTCGTTTTGGGATCGTAGCCGATTACCGTCCCTATGAGACTGATTAGCTGCGCACCCTCACTTTAATCAGGACTTCAACATCCGGCCATTTTTTGCCTGCCGGTTGAACGTTGGGAGGCGCCACTATCCTGTTGGAGAACTTAACATCTTTCTTAATGCTCTCCAGATAAATTGGCTCGGTCATTAAGTTGATTCTTTGCTGTATGTCACCTGCAGGAGCCAATATCTTCACTTGTTTAGGTTCCACTGTTACCGATACCAATTCCAAACCTTTGGGCAGAGTGCCCACCAATTGTGGCTGTATCTCTGCCTCGATCTCCACTATTTCCTCTAAGGACACCGATATGCTGGGAGGGCTCGCACCCACTAATTTTACGCTTTTTGGGAGCAACACATTTTCTTGCGACACAACAAAAACCTGTCTACCAGCCAACGCCTTCGACAAGTCGATCCGAGTGCTTAGATTTGCAGGGGTGATGGCATCGAGATTTGACTTGGGTCCGGTAAGATGTAGTTTGATTTCCGATGGCTTGTCTCCCGCTAGCGCAAGGTGCTTGGAGATACCAATGTACTCTATAGGAACGGTGAAAGCTTTTTCCCGTATCTCTATCTGTCCCAGGATCACAGTTGACCAAAAGACAAGAGCCAAAACTAAACTCAAAGATATTTGAGAAACCAACTCTCGAGTCTTGGTTCCTTTAGACACTTCGATTCCGTGAAAAGCAATAGTTTCCCAGTGAAAGATTAATCTTGTCGATAGGTCGCTCCTGTCATGTACTCTCTGGGGTTTTCCGTCGCGAAAGGTTGTAATGACCCCTCTTTCTTCAGACACTACCACCACCAAAGCGTCCGATACTTCAGAAAGCCCCAAGGCTGCGTAATGCCTCGTGCCAAATTCATCGGCTAAATTGCCCATTTTTGCTAAAGGGAGACGCACGCCGAATTGAGTGAGTTTACCGCCATCAATGATCAGAGCACCGTCATGGCCAGGTGAATGGGGATCGAAGATACTCATGATAAGTGGAAAAGTGGGGGTAGCATTGAGATCCAAACCGCCGGAAAGCCATCTCTCGATAGGTTCTTTCCCTGGCACTACGAATATTGCCCCCCTCTTTTTCTCGGCCAAAGCGAAGGCAGTATCAACTATGATCATGACAAATTCCGTATGATCTCTTCCTCTCCCTCTCCCTCTAAAAGACGCTGCCCTTTCAAAAACCTTTCTAATTTCAGGCTGAAAGATGACAATAAATCCGATCAGCGCTACTTGGCTCAGATTTGAATAGAGCCAGCGTATTCCTTTGAGGTCTAAAATGTTGGCAACAACGAAGATGGCTATAGCCAGGAATATTCCGGCCACGATTTTCCACGCACCAAACCTGTGCAGCGTGCGATACAAAAGAAACAATGCCGCTGCTATCAGGAGAATATCTAAAATAACCCTCCAGTCGAGCATTAGCTTGAGCATTTTGAAGGTATCCAACTTTGCCACCTTACGAGGGGATTCAGTATTTTAACCAGTTGAAAACGGCCTTACTATAAGTCAGTTCCAAAGAAATTCGTGAGGAGAAAATTTAACCGCCTTCGAAGAAATTCATAGGAATAGTGCTTCTTGGCGATTTCATAGTTGCGGCTCACCATTTCCTCACGTTTCTCTTCAGGGTCGAGGATTTTTCTCACCTTGCGAACTTCATTCTTGGTTAAGAACCCAGCTATTGCAAAAAATCTGCATCGCATGCATCACAATGTCAATAGGTTAAATAACGTTTTGTCAGAGTTTTCTACCACCGCTTCATGAAGACCTTATAATGATTGAAATGAGAAGCAGTTTAATCTGATTACCTGACTAACAACGGCATGAAGATTACCGCGAAGCCAGGGAACGAGGCGAAGCCAACACAATACTCTCGTGATAATTATTCCAATGTCTGTCTGTTCCGGCATCATGCCATATCGAAGCCTAGTCCCGGCTTATCAGTCGGAAAAAGGGTGCCGTTCCGGAGTGTAACCGCTCCATCGGAAGGATCCTCCAGGAGGTCAAGATGGCCATCGAGATCGGCATATATTACATTAGGGCGGGCGAGAGCGAAGTGCAGACCGGCAGCTATACTAAGTGCTGCTTCATCCGTACAGCCGACCATGACTTCCAGTCCTGCCGCTCGAGCGACGGAATTTATATGAAGCGCCTCGGAAATACCGCCGACCTTCATGAGTTTCACATTGACCATATCGGCTAACCCGCCACGAGCGATGCGGAAGGCGTCCCTCAGGGATGTAAGACTCTCATCGGCCATGATGGGAATAGGTACTCCGCTGCTTACTCGTTGCAGCAGCTCTGGTTGTCCTTTGGGCGTCGGTTGCTCAAGTAGCTCCAGGCGAGCGCGACGTGTCTGTTCGACAAATCTAATTGAGTCTTCCACCGTGTACCCCTGATTGGCATCAAAACGTAATTCGATCCTGCTACCCACCGCCTCCCTGACCTTCAATACTTTTGCTATATCAGATTGAGGGTCAATTCCCCCTTTGAGCTTGAGACACTTGAATCCCCGGGCAACCAATTCCCGGGACCGTTCAACTGTTTCCTTTTCCGGGAGTATTCCGATAGTAACACTGGTACGAATCCGATCCCTGAATCCCCCCAGAAGCCGCCACAAAGGAAGATTGCATACTTTTCCTAAAATATCAAAAAGAGCCATGTCTACCGCGGCAAGGACAGAGGGCTGGGATCGCAGCAGAGGTTTGAGCCGTTCGAGAAGCATGGTTGGACGTAGGGGATCGGATCCCTTGATGGAAGGTGTAACTATATCCACCAGAGCTGTGAGTACGCTCTTGACTGTTTCACCGGTGACGTGCTCATCCGGTGCGGCGCACCCGTAGCCTGTCACCCCACTGCTGCTCTCAACCCGGAGGAATATGTTGGTAGTTACCTCAACCCTCTCGTATGCGATGGAGTAGGGCTCGGCCAGTTCCATGGTAACGGCCCACCCCTCTACTTGGCTGATTTTCATTGTCTCAATACCGCCGCTGATAAATTTCGTCCAGACTCAACCCTTTGAGATCTTCGACGAGTTCCACCAGATTGCTAATCATCAAATTCCACATTCGTCTTCCTTTGTCACCACTTGCTTTCGTGGGATCACCGAGGATACCTTCAGGTGAAATCTTGGCGGTGTAGGCGTACCAGTTTACCCGTCTCTTAGAGGTAAAATTCAAATAATGGCTGGAAAACTGGGGTATGAAAGTAAGCGCTTTTTCCATCCTCACCTGATCAGGCCGGACCGCCAATGTTGTACTGGTTTCGATCTCTCCTGCATGGACGTCGTTCGGGGTTTCAACCATTGCATCGACGTCTGGTTCGCTGCTTTCACCCGTGTCCACACAGGTGAAGATGTGAGCATCTCGATTGATCATCTGGGCAGCGAAATTCAAGGCTGGACTGTTACCACCATGCCCATTGATGATTAAAAGTTTTGTTATCCCCTGGCGAGCTGCACCCATCCCTATTTCGTACACCAATTGGGACAAGGTATCGGGGCTGATACTGATGGTGCCGGAAAAATCTTCATGATGGTAGGAGACCCCGTATGAAATCAGTGGCAGAACCAATGGTTTAGGGTCTGAACATGTCTCCGCCACCTTGTGGGCTAGGTACTCAGCGTCAAAGGCGTCGCTGTCCAAGGGTAGGTGCGGGCCATGCTGTTCGATTGAGCCTACCGGGAGCAGGGCCACATCCACCTCCTCAAGACGTTTCTCCGCCTCAGGCCAGGTCAACTCTCCTAATAGATAAGATTTCGCGGCATCACCTGTTGAAGATGGTGGTGCTCCTGCTCGCGCACCGGTAGATTCAAAGTGGTAGGGTCTTGTCATGGCCGGATCGTCCAGGGGGTCAAAGTCTATCCACACCCGCCCCTTTCTCTTGACTGCTCCAGCGGTATGCTCCAGATAGAGCCAGTAGAGAGGTTCCCGCAAATCAACAGATATGTCTTCCACGGGCGATTTTTCCGGATCGAAACGCAACTTCATTATTTCAGGTCGCCGACGGGGTTTCGATGCTCCTATGAACGATTCAGTCAGGAGACCCTTTTCCTTCAAAATAGAGCCCAAATGCTGGACGCTCGGGCTCTCCTGACTAATCCCCTTAGCTGGAAGATCTTTTAGGCAAGAGACAATCTGCTCCTGTTTGTACCCGCAGTGGGAAGGGTCTGCCTCTAAAGCCGCAAGCATAGCCACGATACGCCTGCATTTTTCGCAGCGGCCACAAGGATGGACGCGGTCTCCCTCTTTGTGGGTGGCATGGCAGGAAACCTGAAGTCTCTGCAAATCAGGATAGCGTTCCACCAGGATCTTCTGGATCAAGAGCTCTGACAGGGGCCTGAGAATTGAAAACTGGCTTATTGCCCAGCCCTTGCGATGGAAGTAGCGGGTAAGAGCATGGTCGAAGAAACGGCTTTGATCGTAGAGTCCATCATAGTGAGTGATGCCGCGATGAGACGATCTGTAGGTGGTGTCGAATTCATCACCAATGAGGAGTCGGCCAACCCCTCTCTTTCTCAGTATGGGCAGAGCCCCAAAAAGAAACACTGCCACGGTCCACAATCGGATCGGATACTCGTCAGATCGTATTCTGGAGAAATCCTTACGCACAAAGGGCAGATGCCTGAGCATCCAGCTAAACAACCTGTCGGAATTTGTCCAAACCCGCGCGGTGTTTTTTATATGTGCGGCGAAATATCGGTAAGCATTGAGAGCGGTGAACCAATGCCGGCCTGACTCATTGACAAAAATCGGATGGACCTCATGGCCGCACTCCCTCAAAAGGCCGAAAGTAAGGAGGCTGTCTTTGCCGCCGCTGGAAAGAACAGCGTGACGATTCCGTTGTCCTTTCCACCCTTGGGTCCACTTCTTATCTTTCCTGACTTTACTCTGATCTTCATCTGTGAAGACTAAATTAGCCCTGAGATAGCTTTCCAGTTTGACCGCAGGAAGTTCAGCTGCCGGCCCGCGTAGAAATGGGTTTGGCTCGAGAAATTTTTTTACAAATATCTCCCGGGCGGTGTTCTGGGCCATCTCTTCAATAAATCCACGGTCATGTTGGTCGAACCAGCCGTGAAAAACCATCTCATCACAAAAAAGTCCATAGTTGAGGGCAACCTGGGCGGCCATCATACTCGCGAGGTTGAGTGAAGCAGGCTCATCGGGTAGGAACACATCTTCTTCAAACCGGTAAATCAGTTCGTTTTCATGGACCTCACCATCTTGAGTCACTCGGTATGGAGCTGTCATGACCCGTGGTTTCAGTCGCACCGGCCCTACTTCCAGTCTGCGAATAACCCCTAGAACGTTTAATCGATCTTTCTTTGGATTATCTATAGTCATTTGAAATTTCCTAATATTCCAGACAAGGGCTTAAGGAAATCCCCCTTTACCAAAGGGGGACTTTTGAGCCATTTTCTTGATTCGTCACAACCCTGATCACCTCCCCCATTTTCTAAAGAAGGGAGCGAGGGGGGATTTTCCCCTCAAGATAAGGTTGCAGTGCAGCGACTAACGGTCCCGCCCCGCTCAGAAGAGGGTCACAGGCGGGAAGACGGATTTCCTTGCTTATTTCTTGGCACACTTCTGCCACTGTACTTTGGTCCAGGCTCTCGTGATTGATGGCTATTGCCACCACCGGTTTCCCGGACAGTAGTTCGATGGCCCGAATCTGTGTCTCAAGGGGATGAATAGGGTAGCCGGGGAAGCCATCATATTCCTTTCTCCCAGGAGCATGCTGGAGCACCACCACATCAGGCCTAGCGGCAGCCAAGATCTCAAAACCGCCAGGGTAAGCAGGGTTCATCAAACTCCCCTGGCCCTCGATGACAATCACCTGGGGCTGGGTCTTTTTCCAGGCGGCCCACACAGCGTGTTCTAGCTCTCCAGCGACGAAATCATTGATTAAGGAGTCGAGGATGATGGAGTATTTGGCCCCTTGCATCCAGGCGGTCTGGCCGGTGCCGATAAGCTCTGCGTCATATCCAGCCTCACGCAGACCATCGAGGAGAACCCAGGCGGTGGTCCTCTTTCCAATGGCCGAATCCGTGCCCAGAACTGCCACCTTTAGAGAGGTTACCTCCTCGATCTTTCCAGAAAAAAAGTGGAGGTCCTTCCGATGTGGGGGCTTGCGGATATCACGCAAAGTTACACCTTTTTGGGCGGCCAACTCTGAGATCTCAGCGTCTTCCGAGAGAAAATCATGGAGACCGCAGTCCACATTGAGGCCGAGCGCAATGGCCCTGATCACGTCGCTGCGAGCTTCGGCGCTGAGGCGCCCACCATCAGGGGCCAACCCGATTACCAGGTGGGTAGCGGAATTTCCTTGTGATAGGGCCTCATCAACTGCCAAACCCAGTTCTCCGTGGATAGGAATGTCCCTGGCTGTGCCGTCCAGGACTGTTCCGGCATCATTGCCAGCATAGCGCGAATCCACCACCGAGAGAACTCGGTAGCGCTGGGTGCGGCGCACCAGGCCGTGCGCGGTTTTGCCGTTGGGGGTTGCAAAGGCTCCCTGGCAATAGACGATGGCATTACCTTCTGGAAAAGAATTCACTATTTTCTCCCCGTAAGAATCACAACATAGCGATCTCCTGGCAGTGGTTCCTTGCCATGCCGTTCCAGGAGCACGCTCAAACCCGCAGTCGAGGCCGGTAGTATGCTCAAACCTTCCTTCTCTCTCAACAGCCGCGAATAGGTAAGCATACTCTTGTCACTGGCGTATAATGACCAACCACCACTCTTTCTAATTGCTTCCAACGCTAGATCGCCATCAAAGGAATGCCAGTTGATCAAAGGCTCATTAACGGCGGTTTCGCGAATTTGCTCCGGCTTGAGGTCCTCGCAAGCGGGAGTATTTCTGAGGAAAGCCCTGATAATCGGATTCTTGCCGTGGGAGGAACCCGCCACCATTCGGGGCAGGCGCGAGGTTTTGCCTCTGCGGTAAAGGCTCAAGAAGCCTTTGTAAATGCCAACCAGGGTGCTGCCATTGGAAACGGGGACAGCCACGGCGGCGGGGGCATCTCGGAGCTCATCGTAAATCTCGTAGGCTATCTCACCGTAGACTTTCAATTGCAGCGCAGTGTTGGCCCCTCCTGGGTTGGCGTCATAGATCTCCTCGGCTTCTGCGTGCTGGCGTGAGGTTATAACCGCCTGTTCATAGTCTCCTGCTGCGCGGACTATCTTGGCCCCAAGGTCAGTCATCTCTTGCACCCTCTTGGTGTGATATCCTTCGGGGATGTAAATGAGACATTTCAAGCCGGCCATTGAAGCGGCAAGGGCTAGAGCTACCCCATAGTTGCCGCAGGTGGCCACGGTGATGGCGTCAAAACCCCGCCGCATGGCGTCCATTACCTGGGCGAAAGCGATGCGATCTTTCTGCGTGCCGGTGGGGTTGCCGCCTTCGAATTTTAGGTAGATCTGACGCAACCCCATCTCACGTTCAACATTCCGGGCTCGCACCAAGGTGGTGTCGCCCACCTCAGAATCCATGATGTCTTCAAAGGCTTCCAAACGCTCTGGTAGCGGACGAGAGGTGTCACCTGCTACTCGCCTCTGAGTCTCCAATTCTGGGGCAACGAATGGCATTTGCGGGCTTGCCCCATCCAAGAGGAAGGTTATGGAGTCATTAGGGTGCAGGTCGAGACTGTCAAGGCTCGTTGTCTGCAGCTGTGCTTTTCTTCTCTGTGCAGTTAATTCATCACGGGACGAGTCCATTACCGTTAACCTCTCTCACCTGTAGAACGTAAGTGAACCGTTTTCCCTCTCATCATCCAGAAACCAGGAGCAAGGCAATCTTTGGGAGATCAAGAGGATAAGAGGTTCTCCTCCACCTCAGAACTCTGGGGCTGTTTTTCATGACAGGAAGATGTTGTATACCATGTTCCTTCATCAACTTTAATGCTTTCACTATTGAGACATCTTCATCTATTGTGATGACATTATCCGTCATCCAGAATTTCACCAGCATGTTCGGTCTCCTAGTTTCAAAGCAGGATGAAATCCACTGCCTGATAAAAGAAAGCGGGCTTGTTTCGCCCGCCTTCCCCTCAGTTTAGGTGGAGCAGTAGACTTAATTGGCCTTCACCTCGATCTTCCTGACGGCCTCAGGCTCAGTCTTGGGCATACTGATGCTGAGAACCCCGTCCTTGTAATTGGCTTTGATTTTGTCTGCTTTGACTTCGACAGGCAATTGCACCGACCGTGAAAAGGAGCCGGAGTTGCGCTCAACCAGGTGGAAGTTTTCTTTCTTCTCCTCGCGCTCGTGTTTGCGCTCTCCCTTAATAATCAACACCTTTCCGCTCAAGGAGATGTCAATCTCTTTTGGATCCATTCCCGGCAGTTCAGCCCTGACCACTAGCTCCTTGTCAGTCTCGGACACATCCACTGAAGGCATCCACCTTCCGGTCTCTGAGACACCGCGGAACGGCCACGCTTCCGAGAACCTGTCGAAAAGCCGATCCATCTCGCGGCGCATGTGGGTGAGGTCCCAGTCCTCCCCCTTTCTCCAACGAATCAAGTCTGTCATTTTACCTTTCCTCCCTTTTGAACATTTGGTTCATTAAAGTGTCATTGCGACACTATCCAACTCTGTGCCTTATGCTCTCCCTTGCCTGAGCTTGTCGAAGGCTATGCTTTGCGAGCCCTAGTACTCATCCGGATACTCGGGCATCTTTGCGTTCTTTTTTTCTTTCGGTTTTTCTGCAACCACAACATCGGTGGTAAGCAGTAGCCCGGCAACGCTCCCAGCATTCTGCAGGGCCAATCGCACCACCTTGGTGGGATCTGTGATCCCCGCTTTCATCAGGTCTTCATAAATCTCAGTCTCAGCATTGAATCCCAATGAATCGGACTCATTCTTTACACGCTGTACAACAACTGAACCCTCATGGCCTGCGTTGTTGGCGATTATCCGCAACGGCTCCTCCAGAGCTCGCTTGACGATATTAACGCCGAACCTCTCCTCGCCGCTCAGATTCATACTCTCAAGGGTGGGGAGGCAGCGCAGCAGGGCCACACCGCCACCAGGCACAATACCCTCTTCAACCGCTGCCCGGGTGGCATTCAAGGCATCCTCAACCCTGGCCTTTCTTTCCTTCATTTCGGTCTCGGTGGCGGCACCCACTTTGATTACCGCAACACCACCAACCAGCTTGGCCAGTCGCTCCTGCAATTTCTCCCGATCATAGTCAGAGGTGGTATCCTCGATCTGAGTGCGGATCTGCTTTACCCTGCCTTCGATATCTTCCCTGGAGCCGGCGCCATCAATGATGGTGGTGTCATCCTTGTCAATGAGAATAGTCTTGGCTGAACCCAGATCGTTGAGAGTCACGTTCTCGAGCTTGATGCCCAGATCCTCGGAGATTACCTGAGCACCGGTGAGAACGGCGATATCCTCAAGCATGGCCTTGCGCCGATCACCGAATCCAGGAGCCTTCACCGCGCAGACTTTGAGGGTGCCTCGCAGTTTGTTGACCACTAAGGTGGCCAGAGCCTCACCCTCCACATCTTCGGCAACAATCAACATGGGCTTGCCCATTTTGGCAATCTGCTCCAAAAGGGGCAAAAGATCCTTCATACCACTGATCTTCTTTTCGTGGATGAGGATATAGGGCTCCTCCAGAACCACCTCCATCCGCTCCGGATCAGTGACAAAGTACGGTGAGAGGTAGCCACGGTCGAACTGCATGCCTTCCACCACATCCAGGGTGGTTTCCATGGCCTTGGCTTCCTCCACGGTGATCACTCCCTCTTTGCCCACCTTGTTCATGGCCTCGGCAATGATGTTTCCTATGGTCTGATCATTGTTGGCGCTGATAGTACCGACCTGGGCGATCTCCTGCTGATCCTGGGTGGGCTTGCTCAGCTTCTTGAGCTCCTCCACTACAGCGACGACCGCCTTGTCGATACCGCGCTTGAGAGGCATGGGGTTGTGGCCCGCTGCCACCAGTTTGCACCCTTCACGATATATGGACTGGGCCAGTACGGTGGCCGTGGTGGTACCGTCGCCGGCAACATCCGAGGTCTTGCTGGCCACCTCCTTCACCATCTGGGCGCCCATGTTTTCGAAGTGGTCCTCGAGCTCGATTTCCTTGGCCACGGTTACCCCATCCTTTGTTATGGTAGGGGATCCCCAAGACTTCTCAAGGATTACGTTACGGCCCTTGGGGCCAAGGGTCAACTTCACCACATCGGCCAGGGTGTTGACGCCTTTCATAGTTTTCGCCCTGGCTTTTTCCGAATACTTGATTTCTTTTGCAGCCATATCTCGTACTCCTCTTGAACTGTTGGCCTGTAGTTATTTTTGAACCACCGCCAGAATGTCATCCTCACGCATGAGCAAATGTTCCTCACCATCGATTTTGACTTCAGTGCCGGCATACTTGCCGAACAGCACTTTGTCACCTTTTTTGACATCCGGGGGGATAACATCACCATTTTTCATGATTTTACCCTTGCCAACGGCAATGACCTTGCCCTGAATGGGCTTTTCTTTGGCCGTGTCCGGAATGATGATTCCCCCCGTGCTTTTATCCTCTTCCTCCAATCGTTTGATAAGGATTCGATCGTGCAAAGGTCTAATTTTCATGGCTTACACCTCCTGTACAACAACACCTCATCTCAACATCCCACTCTTCATTGAGCATTACTCGTGCCACAAAGTTAATCAACTGAAATTATTGAATAAATTTCATAAAGGTACCTTAAGACTGGAACTGTGAGTTCCGATATTTGGGGGAGGAGACAACCCCCTCGCATCAGTCATAGCCAGGAAGGGCATTCTAATATATTGAAAAAGAACGAAAAACTTGATAATGGAATTTCAAATTCCTCTATTCCTTTTTTCGGAACTACAGGTTCCGCATTGCAGATAGGGAGCGAAAAACCTCTGGGAGGAAAAAAAGAGAAAAGAAGATTGATTAAAAAACCAGTTTCAGATTATTCGCGCTATAATCTCTTGAAAAACCCAACGGAAATCATGGGTTGAAAACTTTGGAGCTTAGCCCGTATGTTCCACGAATCACCTACTGCGACCGCGGATTCGGCCATCCTTCCTGGAGTCCTCGGGTGTCGGCCCCTGCGACGTACCGTTCAGGTACGCCTCGGGTCCAACACCCTGCGATTACCAGGTAGCATGCCCGTCTTCGCGGTCTCGCAACGGCAATTCATGAAACATACGGGCTCGGTAAATCTTGGGTGAGGGAGAAGCTGATGAGGTCCTTTTTGCTTGTATCAAAGGAGAAAGAAATTTTAAATCTGTTACGTCGGACGCTTGATCCCCGCGCTAAAGTAGAACATACCAAGAGCAAAGATGCCGCCCTCAATATGCTCAAGGAGGCGCGCTACGACATTGTTCTTATTGATGTCGAAATCCTCCGAAAGGCAGTTACAGCAAACGGATATAAAGCAGCCTTGCAGCAATTTCGGCAGGCGTACCCAGCGGTTGAAGTTATTGTCATCTCTCCCCAGGAAATGATCAGAGAAGCGGTAAAGGCTGTGAAGGCTGGAGCTGCAGATTACCTCACTTGTCCAATTGAACCCGAGGAAGTGAAGTACGTAATCGAGAGCATTAATGAAGCCATCTTATTGCGGTCCGAGCTTGACTATTTAAAAGACCAATTTTGGCAACCGAGTTCCTTGGCAATAATTCAGACCAAGAGTCCCGTGATGCAAGAAGTATTCGCCAAAATCCGATCTGTGGCGCCGACCAAGAGTGCCGTTTTACTGACAGGTGAGACCGGATCGGGTAAAGGTGTGCTTGCGAGTCTCATCCATCAACACAGCAATCGGAGAGATGCCAAGTTTGTCAGTGTCCACTGCGGTGCGATTCCGGACACTCTTTTGGAAAGCGAGCTGTTCGGACATGAGAAGGGGGCCTTCACAGGTGCCGACAGAAGAAGACTGGGAAAATTCGAGATCTCCAAAGGGGGAACGATTTTTCTGGATGAGATCGGTACTATTACACCTTCCGCACAGATCAAGCTCTTGCAGGTACTGCAGGATGGAACTTTTCAGCGGGTAGGTGGTGAAGGGACCTTCAATGCCGATGTGCGAGTAATTACGGCTAGCAATATGGATCTCGAAGAAATGTGCGACAAGGGCCAGTTTAGAAAGGACCTCTATTTCCGCTTGAATGTATTTCCAGTAGAAATTCCACCCCTGAGGGAGAGAAAAGAGGACATACCTCATATTGTAGAAGTCATTGTTGGCAGGCTTAATAAATTCCACCTCAAGGAAATTCGCGACATCCACCCGGATGTAATGGAAGGATTCCTCAATTACCCCTGGCCGGGAAACATTCGTGAACTCGAAAATCTTATAGAACGAGCTTACATTCTTGAAAACTCATCTATATTGACGCCGGCAAGTTTTCCTCTGGAACTCTTTGCTCTAGAGGCTCCCTCGGCACAGATGGAGTTGGATTCTTCATACACGTTAGCTGAGGTCAGACGAAGAACCTTAGAGGAGGTTGAGAAGCGCTACCTGAAAGAGCTCCTTGCTAACAAAAGAGGGAAAATACGAGAGTCAGCAGAGGTCGCCGGCATTACCACCCGCCAGTTGCACAAGTTGCTAACAAAATACGGGATTAAAAAGGAGGATTTCAAGACCCGTACCAGCCATCAATAAAGCAAAGCGGAACCATGAGTTCCGACTGTCAAAGAATCGGTCCTTCAAGTTCTTCCTCTGAAGTTATTTAAATAAATCAAGATATTAAAAACTCAATTTAAACTGTGCCCGAACTGTACCACGCTCTCTCCCTCCCATAGCGGAACCTTTAGTTCCGATTGCTCCTCTCTCGCATCAAATGAAATTCTGTAAATTCAATATGTTAACGAGATGGTACGGCTCTTGCGCTATACCCTCAACAATTTAATGTTGTCATGTGATTCAGGGATGAGACAGGGTCAACTGGCCGGGGTTTTCATAACCGTCTTTACTCAGAGAATAATCAGAGAGTAATCACTCCCTTGCTTCTCGGCAGAGTCTACTAGAGGAGGCCAAAGCTTATGATACGCGGGGAAAAAAACCCTGTGGAGGATTCTATCACCATCAGAGGACTGCTTGTTCCCATCGATTGGGATGAGAAAGGCAACATCACCGAGATTGCTGTTTCCACTTACTTCGAAGAGGAGTATCTCATTGAGAAGAATGCCAGAGGAGAAGCGCTGTTGCCCTTCCTTCGCCAAAAGGTGAAGGTCATTGGACTTGTGAGAATGAATGACCGCGGGAGGAGGGTTGTGAGAGTGGAAGAGTATGAAGTAATTGAAGAATGAGTCGCTTTGGTGAAGTGCCAGCTGCTGGTTCTGGGCCTCGGAGGTTTAAGATGTTTTCACGTGTTTGTGGGGAGATTATAGCGGTGCTTCTGTTAGTAACTATGTTGATTTTAAAGCTAGTATTTTTTTTATGTAATGAGAAAGAAGCGGTCGAAATAGATTTGAGTGATATCGAGGAATGGTAATCAGAACATTTATCTGTGTAAATAAAATTATTGTGTAAGCAGTTGGAAAGTGAAATTGCAGAAGCTGCTAGTACCAGTTGATTTCTCATTAGGTTCTGAAATGGCTTTCAAATATGCCAAATTTCTTGCGAAGAAATTCTCCGCCAGCATTCATTTGATCCATGTTGTGGATAAGAGATACGTCGAAAAGATTGCTGAACTCAATGGTGAGCCAGAAGATGAAGTGAGTGAAAAACTCTGCTCACTGGCCAATGAAAAACTTGAAAGTTTCCTGACTCACAATAATTCAAATGGACTAATGGCCGGGAAGAAGATAAGTGTGGGGACCCCTTTTCAGGCCATAGCACTGAGAGCACAAGCAATTTCTGCGGACATGATAGTCATGGGTGGACACGGGAGAGTTGGAAACGGCGAGATCGACGAGATCTTCTTCGGAAGTGCAGCAGAAAGGGTAGTGCGGTTACTCCCCTGTCCTGTTCTGTGCGTGCCCCAGGAAGTAGCTGATCTCGAGGATGAACCCAAATGAAATAGGGTCAAAACTATTATGAAACTGGTGTGCCCTAACAATTGTAATGCCGGAAGGTATGAGAATGTTGGTTTTCGCTTGGTAGGTGTGCCCATAACTGTAATGGGTGATCTAACAATCGACGAAGATCATGTCTGCTCGGCGGTGATTAATGTACATAAAAGTTTAATACCAGGCGCTAAAATATTGTGTGGCGGATGTCACCAAAAGGCAATTATCGAAGAGTAGAAGAAGATAATCAAGTTTCGGAACCGAGTTCTCCATCACGGCACGATCCAGACGGCAAAGCCTTTGGCCCGGCTGAGCACCTTATTGGTGACACCACCCATAGAGAATTCAGGTGCCGTGGATAGTCCTCTACGGCCAAGGACGACAGTCCCATAGCCTCCTCGCTCAGTCTCCCTGAGAATATCTCCTGCGCGGCTGTAACTCGGAAAGGTGTGCTTATTGGATATCTTGGTGCTGGCCACACCAGACTTCTTAAGAGTTTCTGTGTATCTCCTAAACATGCGCGGAACATCATTCTGCACCTCTTCCACAAACCGCTCTTTCATCTCCTCATCCAGGATAGAGTTTTCATCCACAATTCCGACTCCAAAACTCCGTACCACGTGATAAAGGGTAAGCTCGGCTTCGGTGGAGGCAGTGAAATCACCAGCGTAAACAACTACCCTGTGAGAGTTTTCAGAAACATCCACTGCCAGCAAAATCTTTCTTGACTTGATTTCTCCCCCAACCACCCATACCGGGATATTTTTAACTCCTTTAACTCCCTCGGCTATCTTCCTGGAAACGCTGCCAAGAAAGAATCCTTGAGGTTTGCTGAAACCACTCCGCCCCAAGACGATGGCATCATAACCTCGTCCGCTTTCTGCCAGAATGTCCCGGGCAACGCCCACTTTTTCGTCCTGGAGGATCACCCGTATCCGATCTTCGTCGACTCTGGCTTTCACTAGTAAATCGGTGGCATCAATTAGGAAAGCCTCAACAGCTTTTTCCCTCTTCCTTTTCCATTGATTATATTTGTGCTCCATTTGCTCTCTGAAAAAGGCTTCTTTGTCTAGATCCCTGAGTGTTTTAGGAACAGAGGACCTGACATGCATGAGGCTAACTTCCAGAGCTTCGGGCGTACACGTTTGGCCGACATACCTCACCGCATCAAGCGAGTCCAGTGAACCATCCACGGCAATCAAAATCTTTCTTGTTTTGGTCATAATCACACCTTTTCGGAGAGTCCTGTCAGATTGCTATCCTTGTGCATTAGTGCGCCCTCACATCTCAGGTACACAAGCAGTAAGTTAGCCCCAAGACTCGAAGATACGTTTCATGATTTCAAGATGTCTTGAGCATCACTCATGCCAAAAAATCAAACTATTGAATTCATTATTCATTTTGCTATCGTCAAATTTGCATCGGAATCGACAGTTCTACAATTCACGACAAGCATACACTCTCAATGTACCTCTAACAGGTCGCTCTTCCTTTAAAAGGTTGATATGGCAACAGATTATCTGAATCGGAATCGCGGGTTCCTACAGGGCCAGAATAGGTCCTGCCAGTTCTCATTATCAGATTCTATTATGATTTCAAAATATTAGAAGTTACACCCAACATTAATTCGCACCACAATAACTCTCTTCCCTCTATTGATCGGAAGCTCGAGTTCCGATTACCTGTCTCATTTCTCCTATTAAATCTAGAGATTACAATAACTTAACAAAATGGCACGTCTGTTGCCATATCGATGGTAATGCCCCGTTGTGGGCAGAATAGATGAGCCGGTGATTTAACTCCGGCGGGTGAGGGAGGGTTTGAATCTGGATGGTCTTTCTCAGAAGATCCTAACTGGTGTTGTGCCATGATGGTTTGAGTTGGCATCACCCTAAAGGTGCTCAAAATGGAGAGTAATAATGAAGGCAGACTAGCAACCATTAGAGGCCTCGTGGCTCCAGTAGCATGGGACGATAAGGGCAATGTCTTGGCCGCGGCTATTTCAACTCACTTTGAAGAAGAGTATTTGATAGAGCAAAACGCGTGGGGGGAAGCGTTGTTGGCTTTCCTCCGTCAGAAGGTGAAGGTTAGCGGATTGGTAATGGAAAACGAAAGTGGCAAGAAGGTTATTACAGTAAAGAATTATGAGGTATTTGAAGAATAATTTCAGAGTTGAAATTTAGGGAATGGCTCCGTCTTCAAGATCACTACACTACCAATCAGCGCATTGGAGGATCAATGATGAAGCTCAAGAAAAACCTTGTTCGGAGGGTACTTTTTGTATCGGTAATCGTCAGCTTGGTATGTGTGGCATCCCTGTCTGCGACATTCGGAGAAGTGGAAATCACCGGCGTTATCTTTATCCCAAAATCTACTGATGTTGCAGATGTGTATCCTGTAGTTCTCGCAGGTGAAGATGGAGAAATGTATGCGGTCTCAATCGATGGAAAGTGTGTAGAACTCATTGAGCATGAGAATAAGTTCGTGAAAGTGATTGGAACAGTTGCCATAGACAAAAACGGTGGAAAGACCATCACGGTAAAGCATTACGAAGTACTGAAGGATTGGCCTCAAGGGTTGTAGCCGTGAACGGCCCTGCTTTTGACGTCACAAGTAATAACAAAAAGGAGGAAAGATGATGCTGAGGAAAAAAACTTTGCTGCAGGTGTTATGCGTGTTTGCGATTGTGACTTTATTGGGAGCGGTTCCCCTGTTTGCAGCCACAGAAGAGGTCGAGATCATCGGCACCGTCTTTGGCACTGCGTGGGATGCCAACGACAATGCTACGGCAGTGATCATAGCAACTGACGATGGGGAAGAAATAGCAGTCTCCAACTCGGGCAAAGGGACGGAACTCCTGAAACTTGAAGACAAAAGTGTGACGGCTTCGGGTTTTATTGCCCTGGATGAAAAAGGCAAGAAGACTATTACGGTAAACAAATACGTACTCCAGGAGTAGAACCGCCAATCACATTTTGAGTTGAACGAACAGAGACCACAATGGCGTCTCAACGGCACGGAGAGGAAGCACTTCCTTCCTCTCCGTGCTAGCAAAGATAAGATTGAAAATCAATCGTCATGGTTGTTTCCAAAGCGGGCACAGCCTCGCCTTTTACGTTATTGATCTATTGATCTGGATTTTGTTGCGGAGCTCAAGATGGAAGAGAAGATGATCATCTGCTCTAACTGTGGCCATCCCTTTGTGTTCACCCTTGCCGAACAGGAGCGCTTTGTCGTTCTTGGTTTTACTGAGCCGAAGCGGTGTCGAGAGTGTCGCAAGAACAGGCTGAAGCCGGAGCCATCGCGTCATGAGGTGAAATCTAGACATAAAAGAAGGCAACCCAGGCATCAATGGGAATCCACCGAGATTGAATGATGAGCCGAATGGTCTGTGAACCTGCGGGAAAGGGTGGGAAAAGAGGATGCGGAATCCAACCTCGTTGTTGGAGTGCGAAATGAAAGAAAAAACCATAACCTGTAATCAATGTGGCAAGCCTTTCATCCTTACCGGTAGCCAGCAAGAGCGTATTTCTGCTCTCGGCTTTGACGAACCAAAACGGTGTCGGGATTGCCGGGAAAAGAAAATCACAGCTGGTCTGTCGCGGCATGAGGAGAAAATGAGCCACAAAAACGTAGACCCCAAAAGGCAGTGGGAGTTCATGTACGACATCCGCAAGAAGCGAGATGCGCTGATAGTCTCAGGCAACAACTCCAAGTCCTCATTTAAGTATCTTAGACTAATCAGCATGATGGAAGATGACGACGACCAATAAAGGTTTTTGAGATAGGAGACTTCGCACTTTTGTGACACAGCGCAAAATGCTAGCCAATCTGCTTTGGTGAAAAGGAGAAAGAAATGACTTTTTCAGAAGAAACCAAACAAAAATGCCGTGAAATGCTCCAGGAGATGCGTCGTGACCTGGTTAACGAAGCAAAAGCCAACCGTCAATCGAACTCTGGCAGAGATTATCTGGGCGATCTGTGTGACTGGGCCGTAAGTAATATGGAAGCCGACTATATTTACATGATAGGTGAACGGCTAAGGCAAAAACTCTATCTGATAAAAGAGGCTCTCGATGCCATTGAAAATGGTGATTATGGCATCTGCGCAGAGTGTGGAGAGCCTATTAACGAAAAACGGCTACTCTCAATGCCCGTTGCTTTGTTGTGCGTTTACTGCCAGTCCGAACTAGAAAGACAGGCCAGAATGCGAGGGCGGCTAGCGGCTTAAGCTATTTACTCGAATTCATAGAAAGGATTAAACCATGAAAATAACGGTCAAAGAGTTAAAGGTCATGGCAAAAGATTTGGGTGTAGGCACAAGCAGACTGCACAAAGCTGAATTGATCAAGGAGATCCAAAGAGCTGAGGGGAATTTCGACTGTTTTGGAACTGCTGAGGATTACTGCGACCAGACAAACTGCCTGTTTCTGTCTGACTGTCTGAGCTGAAAGACCCTTGATCCTCCTTAAAGCAAAAGGATCATCATGGCAAGAATCCTCTTGGTGGACGACGAAGAATATGTTCGTCAGTTGTATACGGATGAGTTGACTGAAGAGGGGCATGAGGTTCTGACTTTAGCTTCGGGACATGCACTCTTGAGGAGGATTGCCTTCCTTCAACCTCAAGTGGTGGTTTTAGATATCAAACTAGTTGACTACGACGGTCTTGAATTATTGCAGGAAATCAGAGGTGCCTACCATAACCTACCGGTTATTTTATGTAGTGCCTACGACACATATAAATATGACCAGAAGGCCCTGGCTGCTGACTACTATGTGGTCAAATCATTTGATCTTACAGAACTGAAGGGAGCAGTAAGAAAAGCCATTGAGGCAAACAATTCTTTTCTTCTTACCGCGCAATGAATCCTTACTTTCTTATAAATTACCATATCTTGTATACTCTCTGATCGACCCTGTATTTTTGATAACTGCTATGTATACGTAACAAATGGGTGATTGACACCCAGTGACGCCAGGAAGAACGGCCATATCCATGGTCGCAGCAAGTGATTCATAAATATCCGGGTTAAGAATCAAGGTGTGCCCCTGCATTTCAGGATTCAGCGGAGAAGCGCTCCTTCATCCTTTGGCGACAAGGCATGCAGAACCTGTCTTCTTGTTCGCGTTCGGCAGGGGTAAGGGGTAGACCAAGATCGCCACCCAAGTGTTTTAAAAGCCCCTCCTCAAAGCCCAGGGGACGCAGCCCTTCAATCTGGGAAACCTTCCAGGAACCGGAGGATCTTTCCAGCATTATGAAAATAGTGTTGGATTGGTCCTGGTCACCAAGCAGATAATTGCGGCGGCCCTGGTAGGTGGCGGTTAACCTGACCTGTGCCTGAGCCAGAGCCTTGCTGCCTTTGATCTGGATAACTGAAGGCTCAGCAAGTTCGATCTGGGGTTGGTCAAACTCCTCGTACGCTCGCTCCAGCAACTTCCTCATAAGGATGAAATTGAACCCCACACTATCATGATAGCTGGGCGAGATGAAGCGAACACTCTCATCCACATCCTCTGCCATTGCAGCTTCGATTCCAGCCAATAAGGTCAAGTGGACCAGTCCCTCATCGTCTACCCCTGTTGTGGGAGCTACTGCTTGGCCTGCTTGGTTCGGTCCGGGTTCAATTACCAGCAAGTCTCCCGCTCTGAGATCATCGCTTCGAACCAGGATGCTATCGTCGGTATAGTCGTTTATCTCTACAGGCAACCGTTCTGTGCGGAGATGCCTGAGACGGAACACAAAAGACTTGGACTGGTCAGGTGTTTCTACCAGTCCGTCTCTGGGGATTAACCACAACCCGTTTTTCGCCTGCTGAATCTTGGCCACCTTTACCGGGATCTCGACAACCGGTTCACTGGCGGAGAAGAGCCAAGGTTTAAGACCTAATAGTAATGTCCCAATCCCTAGCCCGGCAAAAATCAGAAGACGTAGTCTTTTAAATGTTGTGTTCAAGAAGCCGTCCTTCCAGTAACCCACGGTCTATTATACTCCACTAGACCAAAGATGCGGACAAAACCTGCTCAAGCGATGATAGACCACAGCACAGAAACCAGAGGGCGAGGTTGGAGGGGCAGGGTTTATTCAACATCGAAAATCTGGTCCTTGGGCCAGGTCAGAGTTCAATGGCTTTGCCGGTACAGGTGCGAGCTCCTGTGAAGGTTTCAGGTTTCAGCAGAGACGGAAGTTTCAAATGTGATCATTCAGGCTCAGCGTTTTTTCTTTTCCTCCCTGACACCTGACACCCGACACCTGAAACCTTGTAATTTGGTGCTTGGAGCTTGGGATTTCATTGACTCCATTACTCCACCACTCCATCACTCCAGCAGACTGCCGCAAGGGGGAAAGAGTATGGAAGCCGCCTCAGGGGGCAGCTCAAAGCCGGGTCCTTTAGGTCCGGATACTTTACTCTGTTTTTCCAAACTGGAAGATTACATCTCCAGCTTGTTTGCCGGGACGCAGCTTTCCCTGATACTTCAGGCCGCCGAAAAGCTTGCCGTCGATTCGGCTTTCTCTGGTTTCCAACAGCCACATGTGGCCCTCTTTGGTATCAAGGATAAATATGTTGTATTCGCTCTTTTTCCCTACGCTTATTTGCATAGCTTGGTAACGGCCGGACTCCACAGCCACAGTGGATCCCACCGTCGTCAACAGGAATGCTAAGGTCAAAGCAAATACCAATCCAAACCTTTTCTTCACCATCTCTTTTCTCCTGCAAAGAACTAGCCGGTTATCCCCTGGATTCTGACATGAGCACGTCCACAAAATTATAAACGGGGAATGCATACCATACCAGCCTAATCTTCTTGGTGAGGGCGTCAAAGAGTAGAGCCGCCTAAAGCCCGGACATTTCATGAATCGCTTACTGCGACCCTGGATATGGCCGTCCTTCCGGGCGTCCTCGGGTGTCGACTCCTGCGACGTACCATTCAGGTACGCCTCGGAACCAACAACCTGCGGTTACCCAGTGGCACAACCATCTTCATGGTCTCGCGACAGCGATTCATGAAACATCCGGGCTAAGATTGGAGATTTTCGTGTGGTGCTGCTATGGAATGCGATTGGTTTTCTTAATGGCGTAAGGTTTCATGGAAGTGCTTTTGGTGACATAACTTATTGAGATAACTATGAAGGATTACTTTACTCGGAGACTACCGGAGTCAGGTCTTTGCTTTTTTCTGACGAGTAGGAAACGTGTATCTCGAAAGGTTTTTGCTCAGTGGCAAGTCCAATTGCCCACCCTGAACCGTTTGGGGCTGCCACACCATTACTGGTTATTTCCACGCCATCGCGGTTTGTGATTCCAAATCTTAAATTCTGATGGGAAGCGCCACGGGCCTTTGGGACAAAGGTAAAGGTAATAGTATATTCGCCCAATATTCCATGAGATTCAGTTTCAATGAATGGCACCAACTCGAAGTACACTCTAACGAATGGACTGAATCTAATCTTAAGCGGTGCATTCCATGTTCCTCTGCCAATGAAGATCAGATTGCCGCTGCTGTCCAGCTTGCCCTTGGCGACCTGACCATCAAATTTTATCAATTTCTTTCTAAAGCCATCTGCCTCAGCCTCAACGCTAAACATTATGACACATGAGAGAGCTATTAAGGCAGCCATGAGAATGGTCACACAGCGCTTGCCGTTCACCTCTTCCCTCCCTTCTGGCTACTGAGGCTGAATGGCGGAATTATACTCCTGCAGAATGTGTCTAATCCTCGGCAACATCTGGATGTTGTCGATATGAAAACGAGAGAGAGCTTCAACAAAAATCCTAACTTGCTCATCCTCATCAAGATTCCTCTCAACAAAGAGCATGTACGTATCATATAAGCGACACAGGCCACTGCGGCTTCGAGGCAGCCTCTCGTAAACGACTTGAATACCGAGTTTCTCTGCCAGGGCCTCCAGTTCCATCAGCATTTTGGTGCTGCGCATTTCCATTGTCGACTCCCCCTTGCCTGGATTATTCATGAATCGGCTGCTCCGACCGTGGATATGACCGTCCTTCCAGGCGTCCTCGGGCCTTGAACCCTGCGACGTACTAAACTAGTACGCCTCGGATTCAAGCCCCTGCGGTTGCCAGGTGGGACGTCCATCCTCTTCGCGCTCGCTGCGCTCCGCTCAGTCCCGCAAGCGGGTTCCCAGTTTCACGGTCTCACTACACAGATTCATGAATAATCCAGGCTAATCGTAGCAAAGATTGAGGTCGAATAATCCGTTTGATGCTTCGGTCAGCAACGAACATCACGCCAATAGATAATGATAGAGAAGGTTTCTCACTCCGCAGATGGGCAAGACAGAAAGGAGCAATGCAGGACCATTTAGTTGGATCAAGAGTGTAAAACTCAAAAAAACGCAGCACCTAGACTTTACCATAAACGAAAACGGACTTGTCAAGAGAATAAATACTATTTTTTTCTCACAGGTGGTCAACAAATAATGGGGATAAACAAAAGAAAACCCCCAGCGACTACCATTGGGTGCCGCTGGGGGAGTGCACAGGAGGCCTAGGATGTCCTGCCCACACAGCTACTAAAATAAATCATTAAACAAGAAACATACCAATTAGGACATTTTGGCAATTGTCTCTTATTTCTTGCAGTTAGCAGGTTTTCTGCCTGAGGATTTGCTGAAAAGGCTGTAGGGGAATCTACACATGTGTTGGTTGAATGCAACGAGTTGTTGTGAAGGTTTCAGGTGTCGGGTGTCAGGGAAGAAAACAAAAACCTGAAACCTGAAACCTGAAACCCTATGGTTTGGTGCTTGGAAACCGGGGACCCGCCCGAAGGGTGGGGTGTCCGAAGGACCAATTTGATATTTTACAGTGCTCCACCCCTCTGAGTGCTGCTGAAAGCCGGGGCTTCAGGGCGCGGATTCTTTACCCGATTGGGGGCTTGCCCACCTTATCCACCCCATGCTTTACAAAATACCTCCACTGGTCCCTGAGCATGACCCTGTGCCGCCGCACCCACTGGTCCCCCTTATTTTGGGCTAATTCATCAATCCAGATTCGGAGGACTTCTCGTTCATCGCGAGTTCCCGGCAGTTCCTCCCAACCGAGGAGGTTGTATACTTCGTCCATTGACAGCATAGGGGCAACCACTTTAACCTATAATTTCTAGATATCTGTTAAAATGGCACAAAGCTTGCTGATTTCCAAGGATGGCAATAGTCTCAATTATTGAATATCGAACTTAGGGGCAAGTCAGAATTCAATGGATTTGCCGGTAAAGATTACGAGTTCTAATGGAGGTTTCAGGTGTCGGGTGTCAGGTGTCAGGAAATATTGCCATAGAAGCTGAAACCTGAACACTGAAACCTGTGATTTGGTGCTTGTAATTTGATATTTTACAGTTTGTAAGGGTCCGTCATGATTAAATTTCTTTTCAAAAAAGAGCGGCAATTTCAAGAGTTAATTTTCAAGTACCTGGATAATCTAAAAAAGACTCAGGAACATTTTGAGAAAGCCATGGATTGCTATTTTGACTTTGGTTTGGGCGAAAACTGCGATTTTCTTATTGCCCAAACGCACAAGTTTGAATCCAGGGCTGATGACCTCCGCAACGACATCATAGAGATGATGTATTCTAAAGTTCTGATTCCCGAGTCTCGTGGTGACATATTCAGACTTCTCGAGTCACTTGACCTTATTCTTAATCATTTTGAATCGGTTCTCTTCATGATCCAAGGTCAGAAAATAAAGATTCCTAAGTTCATCGTGCCGGACTTGAGAGAGTTCATCCGGGTTTCTCTGGAATGCTGTGATCTGGTGATCAGACAGGTTGAAGCCTACTTTAAAAAGACTGAGGATATTAAAGCCCTGGTATCTACCATTGACAGCCACGAGAGTAGATGTGACCACCTGGAGCGAGAAATAGTGAGCAAGATTTTTGACTCCGATATGGGCCCTTTTCCAAAGATGCAGTTCAAGGAACTGGTAGGCCAGATTGGCGAGATTTCGGATCAGGCTGATCGTGTATCCAGAAGTGTCTACATAATCAATATTAAACGTCGGGTGTAATGACTTCTCTTCTTGGTGGAGTATTTCTAGGCTGGTCTCTGGGAGCCAATGATGCAGCCAACGTTTTTGGTACGGCTGTATCTTCCAGAATGATCAAATTCTGGACGGCCGCAATCTTAGCCTCTTGCTTTGTCCTCGCTGGTGCTCTCCTGGGGGGGCAATCAGGGATAGAAACCCTGAAAGGCCTTACCCGCTTCACCTATGACCAGGCAATAATAGCCTCCATAGCGGCAGCCTGTACGGTAACAATTATGACGCTGTTTGGACTGCCTGTCTCAACTTCCCAGGCAGTAGTGGGAGCCATTCTGGGAGTCGGAATTCTCAACCGCCAGCTCAATTTCGCGGGCCTCGGAAAGGTGGTGGTTTGTTGGGTAGGAACCCCTGTGGGAGGCATAGTCTTAGGCATTATTATCTACAAACTACTGGCTGCAGTAGCCAACAGCATGAATCTGAATATCTTTCAATCTGACATTCTCCTGAGGCTATGTCTCATTATTGCTGGATCCTATGGAGCCTATGCCCTCGGCGCAAATAACGTAGCTAATGTGACTGCGGTTTTCGTGGGCGCTGGAATGCTGAGTACTTCTGCGGCTGCCCTGGTTGGGGGATTGAGTATTGGCTTGGGTATTCTCACTTTCAGCAAAAAGGTAATGGAGACCGTGGGGCAAAAACTGGTGAGACTGGACCCTTTCTCCGCCCTGGCGGTGGTACTGGCTCAGGCTATAACCGTTCATATCTATGCTCTGGTGGGGGTTCCGGTCTCAACCTCGCAGGCGGTGATCGGGGCTGTCCTGGGTGTGGGAATCATTAAAGGTGTCAATACCATCCAGCGGCGGACCCTTGTTCATATTGTTCTTGCCTGGTTTATCACTCCTTTAGTGGCCTCTGTTCTTGCTCTCAGCATCGACTTTGCCACACATTTGCGCTACATTCCCGGCTAATAGGCGAATTGAGAAATTTAGGGATTTAGGGATTCACTACTACTAGAAGCTTTTGAGGATTGCTATCTCCTCAATCTAAATCCGAAATCCGAAGCACGAAGCACGAAACAAATCCGAATTACCAAAATCTAAATGACCAAAACCAGGAAATCTAGATGTCAGTCCCTTTTTGTTTTGAACATTGAGAGATTCGAATTTTGAATTTGTTTCGGATTTCGAATTTCGAAATTTGGTATGTGTGTAATGGCGACCATGGAGCTGAATTTTTGGTAGGATCGGTGGATGTGAACCAGAGAGACAACGCTCCCTTCAATCCTTCGCTGGCGCTAATTAGTGGCATTTTGGCGGTTTCCACCGGGGCCATCTTTGCGCGTCTTGCCGAGGCACCAGCCCTGGTAATCGCAGCATACCGAGTCGGCCTGGCCTCACTGATATTAGCTCCCATTGCTTGGTGGCAGGTTAGAGATGAACTTCTTGGTCTGGAGAAAAAGGAATATCTCCTGGCCGGATTGGCTGGCCTTTTTCTCGCTTGTCACTTCGGTACGTGGATCTCGTCTCTAAACTATACGTCCGTGGCCAATAGCGTGGTGCTGGTAAACACCAATCCGATCTGGGTTGGCGTGTTAACGCCTCTCATAAGCAAAGACCGTCTGAGCTGGATGACCAGAATCGGAATAGTGATAAGCGTCATAGGCGGCGTTATTATTGGTTTTGGGGACTTTGCCATTGGAAGACAGGCATTATGGGGCGATTTCTTGGCCTTGCTCGGCAGCGTCTGTGCTGCAATGTATCTATTGCTGGGCCGTAATCTCAGGCAGAAGCTCTCGTTGCTTGCGTATATAGTCCTCTGTTACGGTAGTGCGGCAATCATATTGTGGTCATTGGTTCTTGTCCTGCATCTCCCGGTTATAGGTTTCAGCCCGGGGACCTACTCGGCATTTGTCGGCATGGCCGTGATCTCGCAAATCATTGGCCACAGCAGCTACAATTGGGCGCTCAAATGGTTCAGTGCCAGCCTCATCGCCGTAAGTCTTCTTGGTGAGCCCATTGGCGCTACCATACTGGCGTACATCATATTTGGAGAAACCCTAACGTGGACGAAGTTTGTAGGCGGCACACTCATTCTCGCCGCCATCTACCTCGCCGGCCGAGGGGAGCAAGATTAACCGCAGCGAGCGCTGAGATATCAGGTCCTAATAATTTAAGATACATAGGCTTCCATCCGCGAAGGTTGTGAAGTAAATTAAAAGATAGCCGGCCTGCGGCGTATGATGTGTGATCTGAAATCTGAAATCAGCAATCCCATACCTCATATCCCACATCTGGTAAGCTTTCGTGAGCTCTGTGAGAGGTCACATGCCTGTTATTGCCAAATCAAGCTATGTTCCACCTTTTGGTTTCAGTAATGGCCATATCCAGTCGTTGTTTCCCACCCTTTTTCGCAGGGTCAAAGGGGTTCACTATGAAAGGGAGCGAATCTGGACACCGGACAACGATTTTTTGGATCTCGATTGGTCTAGGGTGGGGGCGAAAAAACTGGCCATAATTACTCACGGCTTGGAAGGTGATTCGGAACGTTGGTATATCTTGGGAATGATCAGGGCAGTGAACCGCAATGGTTGGGACGGATTGGCCTGGAATATGAGAGGCTGCAGTGGTGAGCCAAACAATAAGCTACGTTCCTACCACAGTGGGGCTTCCGAGGATCTCAAGGCGGTCATTCAACACGTAATCGCTGACCAAGAGTACAGTTCCATTGCCCTTGTCGGTTTCAGCTTGGGTGGCAACATGACTCTCAAGTACCTGGGAGAGCGTGGTGAAAAAGTGAATCCTGCAATTGTTGGGGCAGTGACCTGTTCAGTCCCTTGCGATCTGGCCTCAGGTGCTGAGAAGATGGCAAGGTTTTCAAATAAGCTTTATATGAAACGATTCACCCGAATGCTCCATGAAAAAATAAAGGCAAAGATGCGCATCATGCCGGGCAGGATTAGCGACGAGGGCTACCACCAGATCAAAACATTCGAGGAGTTTGACGACCGCTACACTGCACCGATCAATGGATTTCGAGACGCAGACGACTACTACCGTCGGGCAAGCTGCAAACAGTTCCTGGACAAGATAGCCATTCCATCGCTGCTGGTGAATGCCAAGAATGATCCTTTTCTTGCCGAGCCCTGTTACCCCATTGAGGAAGCAGAGGCAAACCCCAACTTTTTTCTTGAGTTGCCAGACTCCGGAGGGCATGTGGGATTTATCTCCTTCAATAAGAAAGAAGAATACTGGTTTGAGTCGCGGGTGGTATCATTCTTGAACGAATCTAGCCCGGATATTTAACCCGATGTGGCTTGGAAAAGTCGCAAATGATACGGCACAGTAAAAAGCTCCAGATGCAAGGCGCGCGAATCTTTAGGAATGAAGCGTACTTATAGGTACGCTGCAATGACTAAAGATGAAGCGCAACACAGCAGATGGACTTTTTACGAAGCCGTCAATAATTGGCACGATATGTGCTCCCTAAAGAAGTATCTGTTTCGTGCATA
>JBFFBS010000011.1:0-33735 GCA_041560295.1 Syntrophobacteria bacterium
GCGACGCGGTACCGAATATCTACTACAGAGCCAAACGGACAATGGCTTGTGGCATGATGAGGTGTACACCGCGCCCGGCTTCCCGCGGGTTTTTTACCTGAAATATCACGGCTACGACAAGTATTTCCCCCTATGGGCCCTAGCTCGCTACCGCAACCTTTCAGGCTAGAAGAGTAAAGAATATGAGCCCTGAGGACTTAGCAACCCCCAGAGGGGTGGAGCACTGTAAAATATCAAATCGGTCCTTCGGACACCCCACCCTGCGGGCGGGTCCCCGGTTTCCAAGCACCAAGTCTCAGGGTTTCGGGTGTTCCGCCGGAGGCGGATCAGGTGTCAGGAAAGAAATACAAAAAAACTGAAACCTGAACATTGAAACCTAAAACCTCCACAAAAGCTCGCTATCTTTACCGGCAAAGCCATCTAACTTTACCCCCGCGATGCGAGATCTCCGACTTGCCTATGCAAGATAGCGTTAGGCGGGGCAATACCAGGTTTCCGGAAGTGTAATTACCTTGAGAGTACTAGGAATTGTAGCAGCGCTGAAGTCTGAGGCCCAGAGTCTGTCAATGGCTCCAATAGGAGCCGACGGCCTCGCTCGGCTGGACGGAACCACTCTTTTAAAGGTCGCCGGCATTGGCGCCGAACGTGCGTTGGCTGCTTCGGAGTTCCTGATAGCTGAAGGGGCAGCCGCCTTGCTCAGCTGGGGCAGTGGAGGGGCGCTTCATCCGAAGCTTTCTCCAGGCAACCTGATCCTTCCCACGAGTGTGATTGCTTCCCAGAAACATGTTTTTCCCACTGATGCTGACTGGCATAACAGACTGGTTTCCCGACTGAAGGACCGTCTGGAGATCCACAGTGAACCTTTGGTGCAAAGCCCCAGCATACTCGCGAGCCCCATGGAGAAGTTCAACTTTTCCAACCAAAACGACGCCATAGCGGTGGATATGGAAAGTGGTTCGGTGGCTGAAGCAGCAAGCAGGGCAAACCTACCCTTCATGGCCATCAGGGCAATTGCTGATACCGCAGACATGGCCATTCCCGCCAGCGGGCTCAATGCAATTGATGAATACGGCAGATTAAGGCCAATGCGGCTTTTGAGTAGTCTGGCCCGAAGACCGTCTGATCTGATCCCGCTTGCTCGCCTTAGCCGAAGTTTTCGTGCAGCTCGAACCACTCTGGAGACAGTGGTGCGACTTGCCGGAAACGACCTGTTAGCCTTTTAAATAAACACCGCAATCCCTTATCTCAAATCCCCAATCAAAGAAAACAGTAGTCAGGAGTCAGGAGTCAACAGTTCAGGTACAGGGTGCAGGGTATAAGGTACAGGGAATTATCTGACTTCTGTTCGGTGTTTTACTCTGTACCTTGGACCTTGTACCTTGTACCAAATTTACCTGGATTCTGAATTCTGGCTTCTGATTTCTTCTACCTTGTGCCTTGCGCCCTGAGCCCTGCGCCTTACGCTTCTCTTCAATCCGCAATCGCAACAATGTAATATTGACCTGAACGCACCTCTGTGCCACACTTCGGTGAACCAAAACCTGCAGGAAAGGAGAGCAAACATACGTGGCCAAAAGCTTTGGAGAGCTCGTGGGCCAGGCCCTGGCTAGGTGGGTGAGTGTGACGCACCGTTTTGCCCTGTGGGTTGTTTTACTCGCCTCCATCATAACAGTGGCCCTGCTTTACTATACTGTCAACAACCTCGGCATCAACACCGATACTGCTGAGATGCTCTCTGAAACCCTCCCCTTCCGCCGTAACTACAGTGCTTTCAAGACAGCCTTCCCGCAGTATGATGACGCCATGCTCATCGTAATCGATGCGGACACACCGGAGGCTACCCAGGATGCCAGTACAGCCCTGGCGGCCCAACTGCAGCAGCGCACTGACCTGTTCTCGTTGGTTTATCTGCCCGGGAGTGACAGCTTCTTCCAAAAACATGGCCTTCTGTTCCTGAATCTCACCGAGCTCAATGACCTGGCTGACAACCTGGCTACTATCCAACCATTGTTGGGGAGATTGACGCGGGATCAAAGCTTGCGTGGACTCTTTTCCATGCTGACAGCCGGAGTGGATGCAATTATGGAAGGACAAGATTTGGATCTGACTCCGGTTTTTGATCGAATCAAGGGAGCGATTGAGGCCAATCTTGCCCAACGATATTACGCTCTCTCCTGGCAGGAACTGATGCTCGGGGCAGAATTAACTCCGGAGGATAGCCACCGTTTGATTCTGGTCAAGCCACGGCTTGATTATGCCAAGCTCTTGCCGGCTGAAACTGCCATGAAAGGGCTGCGGCTTATGGCAGAGGAACTCCATCTCACCGAAGATCGCGGGATCACAGTACGCATCACCGGTGATGCTGCCCTGGAATATGAGGAATTGCTCAGTGTGACCCGGGGTGCAGGGATGGCCGGCATCCTAGCACTTATCATGGTTGGCATCGTGCTTTTCCTTGGACTCGGCTCTCCCAGGTTGGTGTTCACCAGCCTGGTAACCCTGATTATGGGCCTCATCTGGACCGCTTCTTTCGCCGCTGCCGCAGTGGGTCACCTGAACTTGATCTCCGTAGCTTTCGCTGTCCTCTACATCGGTCTCAGCGTGGATTACGCCATCCATTTTTGCTTGCGGTATAAAGAACTGATCCAGCAGTCCTCCTCGCACGCCAGTGCTCTCCAGCAGACTGCCAGGGACGTTGGCAGCTCATTGGTATTGTGCAGTATTACCACGTCAATCGGTTTCTACGCCTTCATTCCCACTGTTTTCGAAGGGGTTGCAGAACTGGGACTCATCTCCGGCACCGGCATGTTCATCAGTCTGCTTGCGAACCTTACGCTGTTGCCTGCCCTGCTGAGTTTAATGCCGTTATCCGCTAAAGATTTGGGTGCCAAAGCTGAGCAGAAAAGGGTTGTTGCCGAGTTCCTGGCCCTGCCCACAGTGCATGCCAGATCCATCCGCATCGGAGCACTGCTGCTCGGGGTTGGAGCCGTCCTCCTCCTGCCGTATGTCACCTTCGACAACAACCCCATGAATCTCCGTGATCCTGACAGCGAATCTGTGATTGCCTTTAGGGAGCTGCTTGCCCAGAGCAGGAATTCACCGTGGACGCTCACAGTCTTGGCCGCCACCAGAGAGGATGCCACTCGGTACGCCGACAGCCTTAGTAAACTGGAGCCTGTGGAGATGAGCGTCACCCTGGACACGTTTGTGCCCAGCGACCAAGATGAAAAACTTTCAATTATCGAAGAAATAGGACTGATAGTTGGCCCTGAGCTTTTGCAGATCAGCAGTGGCCCGGAGCCAAGTACAGCCGAGCAAATCGGGGCTATTCATGATTTCTCGGTAACTCTAGGAAAATTCATAGACACCAGCAGCAACAGCTCCACTACCACTGCTGCCCGCCGGCTCTCCGACAGTTTAGACCGTTTTTTGACTGGTCTCGAGGCTCAAGAGGTTGCCGGGCAAGAGCAGATATTGAAGAATCTTCAAACCAGTTTACTGGGATCTCTGCCCACTCGCCTGAAAGCTCTCAATACTTCCCTGGAGGCCGAAAGGGTCTCCAGGGAAGATTTGCCAACAAATTTGAAGGAGCACTGGGTTTCCAAAGATGGCCGTCATCGGGTTGCGGCTTTTCCCAGGGAGAATCTCAATGAGGATGCGGCCTTGCGCCGTTTCGTTGCTGCGGTCCGCTCTGTGGCCCCCGATGCCATAGGCTTTCCGGTTATCTACCTCGAGGCGGGTGATGCAGTGGTTAAAGCCTTTCAGCAAGCATTTTTGTTATCTCTCCTTGCCATCACTGTGCTATTGCTGATCCTGCTCAGGCCCAAATCTGACGCTCTTCTGGTACTATTGCCTTTGCTTCTCGCAGGGGCTCTCACTGGAGCGGCCTCAGTGCTTTTCCGTATTCCTTTTAACTTCGCCAATATTATTGCCCTGCCGTTGCTGCTAGGCATTGGCGTGGACAGTGGAATTCATATGGTCCACCGGATGCGCACTGCGCCACCTTCCAGTGGTCAGATGTTGCAGACCAGTACGGCGCGCGCGGTGTTCTACAGTGCATTGACCACAATCTGCAGCTTTGGTAACCTTGCCGTGTCTCCCCACCGGGGAATGGCGAGCATGGGTATATTGCTCACCATTGGCATTGGTTTCACCTTACTTTGCATTTTGGTGGTATTGCCGGCGCTCATGCTTGCGCGGCAGCAGGTCACACAAGCGCCGCCTGAAAATTGAACAAAAAGAGCTAGGAGTCAGGAGACAGAATCTAGAATCCGGGGAAATTCAGGTACAAGGTACAAGGTGCAAGGTACAGGGTAAAGCATTGAACAGAAGTCACATAATTCCCTGTACCTTATACCCTGCACCCTGTACCTGAACTATTGGCTACTCGCTTTTGCCTTTTTACTCGAACGGTAAAGAGCATGAAAACATTCATCACCGGAGCTTCTGGCTTTGTGGGTTCGGCGGTTTTGCGCCAGCTTATTAAGGCAGGACATACCGTAGTCGCACTACTGCGACCGAACAGTGACCAAAGCAATCTAGACGGCTTACCAGTTGAAATTGTGACCGGTGATTTAACTGATCCCGACTCTTTCGCACCTACCCTTGCCAACTGTGACAATCTCTTTCATGTAGCAGCGGATTATCGTCTCTGGGTACCCAGGCCGGATGACATGTATGAGACAAACGTCACCGCAACCCGCAACCTGATGCTCGTGGCAGCCCAGGCAGGAGTAAAGCGCGTTGTCTACACCAGCAGTGTGGCCACCTTGGGTCTCAACTCCGATGGGACTCCAGCCGACGAGACTACTCCAGTTACCCTGGCCGACATGATCGGCCACTACAAGCGTTCCAAGTTTCTTGCCGAAGCCGAGGTGCAACGACTGGCGGAGGAAGAGAACCTACCCGTGGTCATTGTCAACCCCTCAACGCCCATGGGACCGCGCGACATCAAACCCACCCCAACGGGCCGCATGATTGTTGAAGCCGCCTCCGGACGGATGCCGGCCTATGTGGACACGGGCCTCAATGTGGTTCACGTGGATGACGTGGCTGTGGGACACCTGCTGGCTCTTGAACGCGGCACCATCGGCAGACGCTACATCCTAGGCGGTCAAAATCTGACCTTGAAGCAAATCTTTATTGAAATCGCAGCCCACACCGGCCGACCGGCACCGAAGGTGCGGCTGCCGCATAATCTTATCTTACCCATTGCCTACGTTGCCGAGGGGTGGGCTCGCCTCGTGGGTGGCAGCGAACCCCGGGTCACGGTGGATGGCGTACGCTTGGCAAAAAAGCACATGTTCTTTTCTATCGACAGAGCAAAACTTGAACTGGATTTTACTCCCCGCCCAGTGGAAGAAGCACTAAGCGACGCTGTGGCTTGGTTTCAGCAACACGGATATCTGCGTTAATAGGAGACAGGAGTCAGGAGACAGAATCCAGGAGAAAAGACCTTAACAATTATTATAATCTCCTAGCTCCTGAATTCTTCAACCTTGTGCCTTGAATATCCCACATCCCACATCTCATACCCGAAATCCGCAATTCGAAATTCGCAATTCGCAATAGTTCCCTTTGCCCCATGCCCCATGCCCTATGCTTTCCTACATTATTATGTTAGGGTCTCGTCTACAGTTCTAACCCGGATGTTTCATGAATTGCCGTCGCGAGACCGTGGAGATGGCTGTGCCACCGGGCAACCGCAGGGTGTTGGTCCCGAGGCGTACCTGAACGGTACGTCGCAGGGGCCGACATCCGAGGACGCCCGGAAGGACGGCCATATCTGTGGTCGTAGCAGGCGATTCGTGAAATATTCGGGTTAAAGCAAAGGTTAGATGATGCAAGTGATACTGGCTAAGCCCCGTGGATTTTGTGCAGGAGTGGTGCGTGCCATAGAAACCGTGGACAGCGCGCTCCAACTCCATGGCACCCCGGTGTACGTGCTACATGAAATCGTCCACAACCGGCATGTGGTTGGCGATCTACGAGATCGTGGTGCTTGTTTCGTGGAAGACCTGGAAGAGGTGCCTTTGTCCGCTGTAACCATCTTCAGTGCCCACGGTGTGTCCAACGAAGTGGTCGAGCAAGCGAAGCGACGAAATCTTCGGGCTATCGACGCCACCTGCCCCCTGGTCACCAAAGTACACCTGCAAGCCCAACGCTACAGTCGCCAGGGTATGGAGATTATTATCATCGGCCACCCCGGCCATCCGGAAGTGGAAGGGACCAGGGGGCGTATCGATGGCAAGGTCCATGTACTATCAAGCGTGGCTGAAGTTGAATCATTGTTTGTCAGAGATTCTAATCGTCTGGCATACGTCACCCAGACGACTCTGAGCATGGACGACACTCGTCACGTTATAGACGCCTTGAAAGAACGTTTTCCCCCTATCATTGGGCCTGATTTGAAGGATATCTGTTACGCCACTCAAAGCAGACAGAACGCTGTACGGTTACTGGCGCAAGAGATTGACTTGCTCTTGGTAGTGGGGGCTCGGTACAGCTCAAACTCCAACCGTCTTCGCGAGGCAGGCGAACAAAATGGTCTACCTGCATACTTGATCGAGGACGGGGAAGAGATTGATCCAGCCTGGTTTACGAACAAGGCGAAGATAGGAATCACCGCTGGCGCTTCAACACCTGAAATACTGGTACAAGGGGTTCTTCACAGATTGGGCGACTTTAACAAACTGCAGGTGCGGGAGATGGATGGCAAACAGGAGACTATGCGCTTTCGTTTGCCCAAATCAACATATCTTTGAGTAAAGAATCCAGGACCTGACCGAGGTTTCAGTGTTCAGGTTTCAGCTTCTATGTTTCTTTTTTCTGACACCTGATCCGCCTCCGGCGGAACACCTGAAACCTGAATAAAGGTAAAGCCATTGAACTCTGAACTGACCAAACGCACCAGGTTCGTGATATTGAATTAACGTTTTGTGACCACTGCTTCCTGGGGGGCTCAGAATGGGTGTTCCGCTAATCCAACAGTACCGTGTTGCCAGCTATATCACCAGGCAGAAGCTGCGCGGGCAAAAACGCTATCCCCTTGTCTTGATGTTGGAGCCTCTATTTCGCTGTAATCTAGCCTGTGCTGGGTGCGGTAAGATCGAGCACCCGGAGGAGATTCTCGACAAGACTCTCAGTGTGGAAGAGTCTCTTGCAGCGGTGGATGAATGTGGCGCCCCTGTGGTTTCCATAGCGGGTGGTGAACCTCTGCTCCACAAAGAGATGGCTCAAATAGTTGCAGGGATTATTCGTCGCAAGAAATTTGTCTACCTATGCACCAATGGTTTGCTCCTCAAAAAACATCTGGTGGACTACACGCCCTCGCCATACCTTACCTTTTCAATTCACCTTGACGGAAATCGTGAGCGACATGACGCCCTCGTTTGTCGGCAAGGAGTATTCGATCTGGCAGTGGATGCTATTAAAACAGCAAACCAGAAGGGTTTCAGGGTTACCATAAATTCCACTCTTTACGAAGGGGTGAGTGCCCAGGAAGCCGCCGAGTTTTTTGATTTCGCTATGGGCCTCGGCATAGAGGGAGTGACCATTGCCCCCGGTTTTAGTTACGAACGAGCCTCACAGCAGGAAGTATTCTTGCAGCGCACAGCCAGCAAACAGCTTTTCCGGGACATTTTCAAACTAGCCAAGGGGCGCAAGTGGAAATTCAATCACACTAATCTCTACCTTAATTTTCTGGCCGGCAATCAAGACTACCAATGCACTCCCTGGGGCAACCCAACACGTAACATCTTCGGCTGGCAGCGTCCCTGTTATTTATTGCAGGAAGAAAGCCATGCTTCCAGTTTCAGGGAACTCATAGAAGAAACAGACTGGGACAGGTATGGTACCGGGCGCAATCCCAAATGCGCCCAATGTATGCTCCATAGCGGATTTGAGCCGAGTGCAGTGAATGACATGATTACACATCCTCTGAAAGCCCTCTGGGTCTCCCTCCGCGGACCACGCACATATGGCCCCATGGCGCCCGACTTTTCAAAATGTGAGGAGGCAGGTGTCGGGTGTTCCGCCGGAGGCGGATCAGGTGTCAGGGAAGAAACAAAAGAGCTGAAACCTGGACACTGAAATCTTAGTCCCGGCGCTCCTGGCAATGATTACAAGAGTTAGGAAAAATTGATTCAACATGCTGAACATGGGTCTAAGTCGATTAGGTTGCTTAAAATACAAAGCACGATCGCTTCCGATAATCATGCTTGCCCTGTTGGTCCTACTCTCGCTGGCACCAACGGGAGTACCTGCTGCTGATACAGCGGCCCAGGTAGTAGAAGGCCTCCACGCCGAGCTGCTCATTGTCATGCAACAAGCCAAGAAGCTCGGATATGCGGGTCGCTACCAACGGCTTGCTCCGACTGTTACCGCCAGCTATGACTTTCCTTACATTGCAAAGGTTGTGGTGGGTAGGTACTGGAGGAGCTTTACTGCAGAGCAGAAAACTCAATTTATCGAGATCTTTAGTAAATTGAGTATTGCTACCTATGCCAACCGCTTCGATGGCTATTCCGGCGAGCGTTTCAAGACGATTTCAGGAGAGGAACTCAAAAGGGGACACCGTCTGGTAAAGACTGTACTTATCAAAGCGAACGGAGAAGAGATCGAACTGGACTACATTCTACATAGGAACAACAATCAGTGGCGCATCATCAATGTCATCGCAGAAGGCGTCAGCGATCTCTCCTTAAAAAGGGCAGATTACACCTCCTACCTCAAAAAATATAGTTTCGATGCCCTCCTAAAGAAACTGAATGAGAAGATCAATCAATATGCTGATTAGTATCCGTGAAGCAAGCAGGATTAACCGATGGAGCTATCAGCCGTCAGCGTTCAGCCGTCAGCCTAACCCACTGATATCAAATTGTTTTCTGAAAGCTGATTGCTGATCGCTGATCGCGCTCATCCGCAAGTGGTTATTGACGTATGAGTACTAGTTAGGCACAGGTAAGAAGTGGTTTCAGTGCCTCAGTAAGTTCTGCCCTTCCACTGAGAGGTTTGCCCTCGCCAGTGGTTTATTGCCGATGTCCAAGTCATGGCCAGATAGAGTGAGCCAATCAGAGGCATGGCCACGGCCCACCAAGCCGACATGCGGTAGAACTTGAGCGTTGGCAGGTAAGTCAGCACCATACTGACCAGACAGAATGTTGAGAGAAGCTTAACAGAAAGCGGAGACATTAAGAGGCCAATTCCTGGCATTCCGAAACTTGCCAGCATTATCACTGTGCACAAAAGCAAAAGAAGTTTTGAATAGCGCAATTGGGTAAAGGCGGTCCGCGCCACCATGTTCCATATGGCCCGAATATCATTGTAAGGTCGAAGGCTCCTCACCGAATTGCTAAGGCCCATCCAGGTCTTATATCCCCTCGATTTCACCTTCTTCGCCAGAGCGCAATCGTCAATCAAGGCTCCCCGCAAAGAATTGAATCCCCCTATTTCATCCAGCACCCGGGTTTCCAAGAGGATGCAGCCTCCAGCAGCGGCAGCGACTCTGGAAGACGAAGAATTTGACAGATGAAAGGGATACAGCAGTTTAAAAAAGTAAATAAAGGCCGGCATCAATAGCCGTTCCCAAAAGGTCTCCATGCGCAATACTGCCATCAGTGAAATCAGCTGAACATTCTTCTCGCGCATCGTCTTTCGAAGCTCGGCGATAATACCCGGCAGAGGCTCAATATCACCATCGAGCAGCAGGACAAGGGAGGTCCTGAGGTAGCTGCGGCCCTGCTCGAGGGCCCAGAGCTTGCCACTCCAGCCAGAAGGTGTTGATTTTCCAGGAAGAATAAGCAGATTTTCACCTCCTGCTCCCCGCGCCGCCTCAGAAGTTCCATCAGTTGACTGATCATCTACTATAATGATATGGAGACCATTGCCCTGTTCGTTCAAGGCTGGCAAGGTGGTCTGTAACATATCCGCCTCATTGCGGGCAGGAATAAGCACAGTGATGTCACTCAGATCCTCATCGACAGAGGCAGCAGAAGCCTCCAGAACTTCGCGTGTACTCCAAGGACGCCACGGCAAGAGCAGAATGGTTAGCCAGATGGCGGCTCCAGTTATGGCAAGAAGAGTTAGAATTGTTTCCATCACATATAGCTCTCTCAGGTTCTCTCCTCTGCCCAGAGAGTGTGTCACAGGTACGGTTTCAAATCAATCGCTTGAGCCCTGTATGTACCGCGATCTTAATATAATAAGGTTCACTTGTAATTTGAAGGTGAAAGCGCTATATCTTGCACCACGTTTTTTGAAAGGCTTACTAACTCTCACACGGAGACACTCATGTCATTTAGAGCTTTCTGCCGCAGTGCAGTCCTACTCCTGTTGATCTTTGGTCTGGCTGCTCCTACCCAGGCTGGAGAACCCACCGATCAGATGAAGCTGACGATCGATAAGATAATCGATATTCTCAATGATCCGGCCCTCAAAGGTCCGGCCAAGGCCGAAGAGAGAAGGACGCGGATGCGCCACGTTGCTAATGAGCGTTTTGACTGGAGAGAAATGGCACGGCGCTCCCTGGCACAGCACTGGAAGCAGCGAACCGAAGAGGAGAAGAGAGAGTTTGTCCCACTGTTTACCGATCTACTCGAGCGAGCCTACTTAAAAAGAATCGAAAATTACTCTGGAGACAAGGTCTCCTATGACGGAGAAAAAGTCAAAGGTCATTACAGTCTCGTCAAAGTCAGGATCTTTACCGATAAACAAGTTGAAATTCCCGTTGCTTACAAGATGCAGAAGAAAGGCCCAGAGTGGAAGATCTATGACGTCTCCATTGAGGGAGTAAGCCTGGTCAAGAATTACCGCAAACAATTCGACAGTGTTATTCTAAGTTCCTCCTACGAGGGATTGGTGGAAAAGCTCAAGGAGAAAGTTGCTAAGAATTGAGCTCAGTGTACCAAGTCTCAGGGTGTACCGCCTACGCTCTAAGGAGCTTCGGCGTGGCAAGCAGGTTTCAGGTGTCAGGAGGCGTAAGGCGCAGGGCTCAGGGCACAAGGCAAAATCCAGAATCCCACACCTCACATCCCACATCCTCAATTCGCAATTCGCAATTCGCAATTCGAAATTCGAAATTCTACCCTATGCCCTTTGTCTACAGCCAAAGCTAATGAAATTTGACCTGGCCCCGAGGACCAGGCTTTCTCTGACAAAATAAAAACCCACATCCTCGCGGATGTGGGTTTTTGAGTCATCCTCTTTGGGGCAGCGAATCGGCAAATTAATACATGCCACCCATGCCGCCCATGCCACCCATGCCACCCATGCCACCCATATCGCCTCCAGCAGGCATAGCCGGCATCATTTCCTTTTCCTCGGGCATTTCGGCGACCGTCGCCTCGGTAGTCAAGAGTAGCGAAGCCACACTGGAAGCGTTCTGCAGGGCAAAACGCACCACTTTGGTGGGATCAATAACCCCTGCCTTGGTCAGATCTTCATACTTCTCGGTCTCCGCATTGAAGCCTTGAGCTCCCTTCTCTTTCTTGACCCGCTCTACCACCACCGAACCCTCATGTCCGGCATTATTGGCAATCTGCCGTATCGGCTCCTCCAGGGCCCGCTTCAACACGCCGACTCCAAGCTGCTCCTCGCCTTCCAGTTTGACTTTTTCCAGGGCCGAAATACAGCGGAGCAGGGCCACACCGCCGCCAGGCACAATGCCCTCTTCCACGGCCGCCCGGGTGGCGTTCAAAGCGTCCTCCACCCGTGCCTTCCGCTCCTTCATCTCGGTCTCCGTGGCAGCCCCAACATTGATCACCGCCACCCCGCCAATGAGCTTGGCCAGCCGTTCTTGGAGCTTCTCGCGGTCCCAATCAGAAGTGGTTTCTTCAATCTGGGCGCGGATCTGCTTTACACGGGCCTCCAGGTCTTTCCGGCTACCACCGCCATCCACCACGGTGGTGTTGTCCTTGTCAATCCGCACTGTTTTAGCCGTACCCAGATCATTGACACTCACATTCTCAAGCTTGATGCCCAAGTCTTCTGCAACCACCTGACCACCGGTGAGAATGGCAAGATCTTCCATCATGGCCTTGCGCCGATCGCCAAAACCAGGGGCCTTCACCGCACACACCTTCAAGGTCCCACGCAGCTTGTTTACCACCAATGTGGCCAGAGCCTCTCCCTCAACGTCTTCGGCAATGATAATCAGTGGCCTGCCCATCTTGGCTATCTGCTCCAGTAGTGGCAGCAAGTCTTTCATGTTGCTTATTTTCTTCTCATGGATAAGAAAATAAGGATCCTCCAGCACCACTTCCATGCGTTCGGGGTCGGTGACAAAGTAGGGGGAAGTGTAGCCACGGTCAAACTGCATGCCTTCCACCACCTCTAAGGTGGTCTCCATAGCTTTGGCTTCCTCCACCGTAATGACGCCCTCTTTGCCAACCTTGTTCATGGCCTCGGCAATGATGTTGCCGATGGTCTCGTCGTTGTTGGCGCTGATGCGTCCAACCTGCGAAATTTCTTTCTGGTCCTTGGTGGGCTTGCTCAGTTTCTCGAGCTCCACCACTACAGCAGCAACCGCCTTGTCGATGCCGCGTTTGAGACCCATGGGATTGTGACCCGCTGCCACCAGTTTACAACCCTGGTAAAAGATTGACTGTGCCAGGATGGTGGCTGTGGTGGTGCCGTCGCCGGCCACATCCGAGGTCTTACTGGCCACCTCTTTCACCATCTGGGCGCCCATGTTCTCGAACTTGTCCTCGAGCTCGATTTCCTTGGCCACCGTCACCCCGTCTTTGGTGATGGTAGGGGAACCAAAGGTCTTCTCGAGAATCACATTGCGGCCTTTTGGTCCAAGGGTCACCTTAACCGCATCGGTAAGGGCATTTATGCCCCTAAGCAGGGACTCCCTCGCTTTTGATTTAAACTTCAATTCTTTGGCCATTTCTTAGACTCCTTCTTTCTTTTGCCGGATCCCATTTTTTCATTCTCCGCAGAAGTGCATGATTTAGGTCGTGAGACAGTATCTGCCTCAGGATGGCGGAGTTTTTAGGGATCTTGTCGTGAATTGGTTTCAGTAAATTTACGCGGCCAGCAGCCTACTTCTCAATCACTGCCAGCACGTCATCTTCGCGCATAATCAATAAGTCCTCACCCTCGATCTTCACCTCTGATCCTGCATATCTACTAAACAGTACGGTATCCCCTTTCTTGACATCGAGGGGAAGCTTACTGCCGTCATCCATGACCTTACCGGTGCCCACCGCCAAGATTTTTCCCTGTATGGGTTTTTCCTTGGCAGAATCGGGAATGATGATACCTCCTTTGGTGACGTCCTCTTCTTCAGTGCGTTTGACAATGATACGATCATTCAATGGTTGTAGCTTCATGTCTTCTGACTCCTTTTCAGCTATTGATAAAACCTCAGATCCACGAGTGATGAGTTCCCAAAGTGTTAGCACTCACCTAAGATGAGTGCTAACACATGGCGGAGGATATCCAGATCACCTTCAAAAAGCAAACCTTAAATTATCTCATTATAATCTTAAAATAGAAAAAATATTCCATAAATAGCAGATAAAACAATCAAACAAAGATTTTCGCTGTTTTTCGAAGAAAAAGTCATTATTACGATCAAGAACGAGTTCTTGGACACCCAAATCGACAGGCAGCAGGCTCTCTCAGTTTCTCTGGCATAACCCAATATGCTTTGACGTTGGAGGTTTGAGGCAACAACTCATATAAGGAAAATGCTTTTGCTTCCAACCTTGAGGGAAGGTCCGTTAACCGGACCTGACTGCTCCTCCGACCTCAAACTGGCCGAATGGCCACCGTCTTCTGCCCCCCACTCCATGCTCCATGCCCCATGCCCTTCACCGCTTACTGCTTACCACTGACTACGGACAACGGACTACTGACTACTGACCACGGGCTGCTCCTTTACAAGTCCTTTTGCTTCGTGTTACAAGGAAAACGAAAGCTTTCAGCCGTTAGCTTTCAGCTCTCAGCGAAAACAACTCCTTAAAAACCTTTCGCTAATCTAGAGCATTGGGGCTTCACTTAGAGGGTCAACAAGAGAAATCTGAGATTTTCGAGCTCTCTGTTTTATTCTCGGAGTTTTTTCATCCCACTGGTGGCTGATAGCTGAACGCTGACAGCTGAACGCTGATTTCCTCAATGACAAAATGGCAGCCACAAGATCACTATTTCCAACGGGCGAAAAAAGAAGGTTTTATTGCCCGGTCAGTCTACAAGCTGGAAGAGGTTGACCAGCGCGTCCGGTTATTGAAACCAGGTCAGCGGGTCCTCGACCTGGGCTGTCATCCAGGATCATGGTTGCAATACTGTGCCCGGGTTGTAGGAAAACGCGGTTTGGTGGTAGGGGTAGACACCCGCAAGATCTCTGTTGAGTTGCCGCCTCATGTCAAATTTATCCAGGCCGATGTTTTTGAGCTCTCGCCCGCCGACCTTCATCACTTCTCTAAAGAGTTTGATGTGGTGCTCAGTGACCTGGCACCAGCCACTACCGGAATTCGTTCCGTGGACAGTAGCCGCTCTTCTATGCTCTTTCAGCAAGCTTTAGCTCTAGCCGAGGACCTCTTGGTGCCTGGCGGTCACTTCATGGGAAAAATCTTCCAGGGCTCAGGTTTCGACGAGATTGTCCAAGAACTGAAGCATAGATTTCGTAAAGTCAAGGGAATCAAGCCTCGCGCCACGCGTAAAGAGAGTAAAGAAATTTTTCTTGTTGCCAGGCACAAGAAGAAGTGAAGCTTTGGTGTTATTAAAAATCGAGCTACTACCAGTTCGTTACAAATATGATGTAAGATACTGACACGGCGACACGAAGAAGGGGCGAGACGGCGACAATAACAATTTCAATATTCATCGCGTCACCGGATCTCCCTGTCTCCGCGTCGTTGGAAGGACGTTGCCTGAAACATGGGATGACAAATGACTCCCAATATTTAAAAACGACTATGCCTTTAGCTCCGCAAGATAACTACATTCTCCCTCTCCCCCAATCAGTGGGGGAGAGGGTTGGGGTGAGGGGGTATCTGCTTCGGTATGCTCATTGTTCACCCCTCACCTTAATCCTCTCCCCTCAAGGGGAGAGGAGATTTTCTGGGGAGTTAAGTAAATAGGCGTTTATTGAAGATCGATTTTAAGTGGGGAGAACCGAGATGTCCGGACATTCGAAATGGCACAGTATTCGTCACAAAAAAGGTGCTACTGATGCCAAACGAGGTAAAATTTTTTCCAGGCTAAACAAAGAACTAATGGTAGCCGCCCGCATGGGTGGTGGCGATCCCTCAGCTAATCCTCGATTGCGGCAGGCCATCGCTGCTGCCAAATCTGAAAACATGCCCAAAGATAACATCGAGCGCGCCATTAAAAAGGGTACCGGCGAACTGGAAGGGGTCAACTACGAGGAATATATGTACGAGGGTTATGCTCCGGGAGGTGTGGCCTTATTGATAGAAGTCATGACCGACAACAAGAACCGCGCCGCCGCTGATATTCGCTACGTCTTCAACAAACGTGGGGGTAGCCTGGGTGAGGCCGGCTGTGTGGCCTGGATGTTTGAAAAGAAAGGCATAATCATGTTTGACCAAAACCAGGTAGCTGAAGACGAGGTTCTGGAGGTGGCTCTCGAGGCCGGTGCCGATGATGTGATTGCCACTGAGGATCAGTATGAAGTCCACACCGAGCTTTCCGCCTTTGAATCAGTGAAGCAAGCCTTCGACGACCAGGAACTAAGCTACACCATGGCAGAAATAACCATGATGCCCCAGAATACTGTAAACATTGATGATGAGTCTATGGCAATCCAGGTGCTCAAGCTAATGGAGGCTATCGAGGATGCGGACGATGTGCAGAAGGTGTATGCCAATTTCGACATCCCGGATAAGATCCTTCAACGAATCACGTAGGTTGGTGAACGGTAAGCGGTGAGCGGTAAGGAGTTGGGAACCAGGTTTCAGGTGTCAGAAGCAACACGGCGCATGGCGTAAGGCGCAAGGCACAAGGAATAGAGTTAAAAGAACTTTACCTTATGCCTTGAGCCTTGAGCCCTGTGCCTAAAAGCAGATCACCAATAACAGCTGACCAACTAGATAAGCCATCATGCGAATAATAGGCATAGATCCAGGTTCTACGGTTACCGGTTATGGTATTGTGGAACAGGTCAATCTCCGATTGTGTCATGTGGCCAGCGGCCGGGTTGCCTCTCCCGCCCGGATGCCTTTTCACGAGCGCTTGAAGAGAATATATGTGGAATTGGAGAAGGTCATATCCTGTTACGAGCCTGGGGCTATGGCCGTGGAAGACCTCTTTATATCCCGCAACATCAAGAGTGCACTGAAATTGGGCCATGCCCGGGGCGTAGCTATGTTGGCTGGGTTAAACGCTGATCTTCCCATTGCCGAATATTCTCCCTCGGAAGTAAAAAAAGCACTGGTAGGATACGGCCGAGCCCATAAGACACAAGTCCAGGAAATGGTCCGGACCCTTCTTTGTCTTGGCGAACTTCCTGAGTCCAACACAGCGGACGCTCTAGCTGTCGCCATTTGCCATCTACACTGTTGCCAAGGGATTGGAAAGCTCACTCTCGGGAGTAAACGATGATTGCCCACATCCAGGGGCGCCTCCATTTCAAGTCACCTGAACACCTTATTATTGACGTGGATGGCATTGGCTACCAAGTCCATGTGCCTCTTACCACTTTCTACGAACTTCCCGATATTGGCAACACAGTGGCCTTGCACATCCATACCCACGTACGCGAAGATGCCCTGCAGCTCTATGGTTTTCAGGCACAAGAGGAAAAAGCGCTTTTTATACGTCTTATGGGCGTGGCTGGAATTGGGCCTCGCCTAGCGGTGAACATCCTCTCTGGGATCAGCCCTGCTGAGCTGGCCGAGTGTCTGGGGCAAGGTGATCTCGCCAGGCTGATTTCCATACCGGGAGTGGGGCGTAAGACCGCAGAGCGCATAATGGTGGAAATGAGGGACAAACTGCCCGCGTTGGCAGCAGATCGAGATATTGCCTTGTCAGTGAAATATGCAGCTGATGAGGCGGTGATGAATGATGCTGTTTCAGCCCTCGTTAATCTGGGCTATAAAAAGGGAGTGGCCCAGCGGGCTATAGATGGAGCTAGACAGCGACTGGAGGGAGAAATCAACCTCGAGAGTCTACTGAAGGAATCGCTGCGGGCACTTGCTTGAAATTAGTAAGCGGTGAGCAGTAAACGGTAAGCGGTAAGTTTGACAACTGAAAGTAACATTCTAAACCGCTCACTGCTTACTGCTCACGGCTTACCAGCATTATGCGGCCAACGAAGTGAGTTACTATGGACGAACAAATGGAAGAACGGCTATTCAATGGAGAAGAAAGGGACGAAGAGGTTGTCTTCGACGCCAGTCTACGCCCTCTCAGCCTTGCTGAATTTGTCGGTCAGGAAAGAATTAAAGACAACCTGAAAGTCTTCATTGAAGCTGCAAGGGGCCGACATGAGGCCCTTGACCACGTTCTTGTCCACGGCTTTCCCGGACTGGGCAAAACCACCATTGCCTATATAATCTCTCAGGAACTCAACGTTAACATTCGGACAACCTCGGGACCGGTGTTGGAACGCCCAGGAGATCTGGCCGCCATCCTCACCAACCTGGAGTCTCGTGATGTCCTGTTCATTGATGAGATTCATCGGTTGACTCATGTTGTGGAAGAAGTCCTCTACCCTGCCATGGAGGATTTTCAGTTAGATCTCGTTATTGGCCAGGGGCCAAGTGCCAGGACCGTAAAATTAGACGTGCCCCAGTTTACTTTGGTGGGTGCCACAACCCGCGCCGGCCTTTTGACTCCCCCTCTCCGTGACCGCTTCGGTGTGGTACTGCGTTTAGATTTTTATAACCCGGAGGAGCTCGCTCGAATTGTCAGCCGCGCCGCCAGAATCCTTGGGATCTCCATCGATGATCCAGGAGCAATGGAAATCGCCCGTCGATCCCGGGGCACGCCCAGGGTAGCCAATCGACTCCTGCGCCGGGTCCGCGACTATGCCCAGGTGCGAGCTGACGGCGTTATCAACCAACCAGTAACCGATGCCGCCCTGAAGATGCTCGGGGTGGACGAAAAAGGACTGGACAAAATGGACCGCAAGATTCTCCTCACCCTCATCGAAAAATTTGACGGTGGTCCCGTTGGAGTCGACACCCTTTCTACCGTAGTGGGTGAGGAGAGGGACACTTTGGAAGATGTCTATGAACCTTATCTGGTGCAGGAAGGTTATTTGAACCGCACTCCCAGGGGGCGCATGGCCACCCGACTCGCCTACGAACACTTCAAGCTATCTCCCAGCAAGCAGGTCCAGCAGCAAGCAGAGTTGTTCGATCAAGAGAAGCCGGAGTCTTAGACTCCCACCCGGCCCAAAGCTAAAGAAGCCTGCTTAACATTTCACCACAGAGGCACAGAGGACACGGAGGAGGTTGTTTTTTCCCTGGCCGGGAGACGACGGCCAGGGAAAAGAGCCTCCGCCTGCGGCGAAAGCTCTTTAGCCTGGCTCCAACCATTGACATCAAACCACCGCGTTAGTAGATCGTGCCCGCAGGGCTGCGATCTTTTGCCCGATCGCCGTCTCCCGATCGGGCAAAAAATATAGTTCCCTCTGTGCTCTCCGTGTCTCAGTGGTTAGTAAAAGTATAGATCGAACTCAGATATCTAAATTATGCGGAGCTAAGTGAACAGGCGCTTCCAATGTTCAATGACAAAAACAGGATTTGAATAAGAAAGCCGCAGGTGTTTTCTACCTACGGCTTTTCTTAGCAAGTTCTTATAGCTGCCTATTTAGTGACTCGAGTCTTTTTTGAAAAGGTTCAGAAGAGTTCGACCCAGGGCTACCATCATACCCATGCCAATTGCTCCAAGCGCCCCATAGAAAGCAACAAAAAAAACAACGTGGCTCGGATCGTGCCATGGTATATCCCAGGGCAGCAAGCTCTGGACGCTTTGAGCCAATCCAGCACAGAGAAGTTCTCCGATGTACATGCTCTCTCCCCTTTTGCCACTCGGAAAGGAAACTGCTTAAAGAAAATAGGATGTGAAATGATTAGCAAAGTATTGCAGGGTTGTCAATAGAAAAGGCATAGGGGAGAAGTGCGGATTGCGGATTGAAAAGCAAGAATCCAGGAGTCAAAAAAAGGGTATTCCGTTCTTGATTCTTTATTCTGGATTCTGAATTCTTTGATTTCGGATGTGAGATGTGGGATTAAAGGATTGAGGAATCGAGGGATTTGAGGTGAGAAAAGAAGAAAGGGGATAAAGCCTAGCTTCCATCCCCTTCCTTCGTCCGTTCGTTACCTGAGTCGGATGTGTCCATAATTATCCCCTAATAATAACGGTTTTGCCATTGGGATCGATAATGCAACGTTTGAAGAACTCTTTTAAGGGTTCCCCCAACTGGTCTCGATTAGAAAAGTAGTAATCCAGGACCCTTTTCTTCACATCGATCCGGTTCCTTCCCCTGATCTTTACGACTTTCATGGTAACCACCCCCTCTCATTGCGGATTTAAGATTGCGCCCGCCCGCCTCGCCTTGCTCGCATAGCGGGCGGGGATTGCGGATTGAAAAAATACTAAGCAAAAACGCAATAAAAAACCCCGAACCATTAGGTCTCGGGGCTTGTAGGCACAAATCTGAATGGACCCATCAGGGTCGTGTAGAAATAAACTTCAGACGTACCGAACCGAGCCCTCGATCTTGCTGGCTCATCTGAACTACAACGAAAGTACAACTATTACTAGACGGGTCGTCCAATCTCTTTTCCTATCTGCAAATTAAATCACGTGCACACGTTCATGTAATGCTATTCTCCCTTCTTGTCAAGTCATTTTTCAACGCCAGGAGACAGGAGTCAGGAGTAAACGGTAAGCGATGAGCGGTAAGCAGTAAGCGGTATCCCACATCTCACATCCTCAGTTCAAAATTCGCAATTCGCAATTCGCAATTCGAAATTCTACCCTATGCCCTATGCTCTATGCTTTCATTCCACTGACTACTTGTCTTTCTGGTCTAAACCTCTTATATTCTTTGCCGTTATGGGTAAATTCAAACGTCTGAAAGACCAAACCCTGGCCAAAGTCTACACCAAGATTCCCTCGCTCGTGAACCTTTATGCTAAGGGAGCAGAACTGGTGGTAAACACCACCACCCCTTTCTCTCCTCTCAACAAACCCCTCGAACGATGCCGCCTCGTCCTTGTCACCACAGGGGGTACCCACACCAGGGATCAGAAGCCCTTTGACATGTCAGACAAAAAAGGTGACCCCTCCTATCGAGAGCTCCCCTCAGACATTGGCGTGGAGCAACTGACCATCACCCATGACTACTACAGCCATGCCGATGCCCTTGCCGACCCCAATTTAGTACTGCCCATAGAACCCCTGCGGCAGTTGCTTCACCAGGGGATGATTGGCTCGATCGGCCCCAGGTTTTTCAGCTTCATGGGCCATGTTACCGGAGAGCACCTCAAAACATTGACCGACACCACTGCACCAGAGGTTGCTGCGGCCTTGATTGCCGACGAGGTGGACGCAGCCTTTCTAACCCCATGTTGAGGTCTCTGTAATCAATCCGTTGGATTGATCCAGCGCATCTTTGAAGAGAAGGGAATCTCTACGGTATCCATTTCCCTCAATTTGGCCATTACCAAGAAGGTCAAGCCACCTCGGGCATTGTACCCAGGTTTCTCGCTGGGTCATCCCATGGGACGAGCCCATGACAAAGATATCCAGCTGCAGGTACTCCGAGACGCTCTCGGGCTGTTGGAGATGGATTTAGAGCCGGGCGAGGTGGTGATAAAGTCCTATTAAAACATGGCGCAGAGAGCACGGGGGAGATGGCACAAGGCTCAGGGCGCAAGGCCCAAGGTTGAAGAATTCAGGAGCCAGAATTCAGAATCCAGAAGAAAAGAAAGAAAACACTTGTTTTGAACTACTGACTACCGGCTGCCGGCTACTCTATTTTTTCGCTATGCTCTATGCCTCTTACCGCTTACTGCTTACTGCTCACCGCTTACCATTATCTTAACAACAATACTCTCAACATCCCGCGGAGAGAAAAGACATCCTCAGGATCCCTTTGGCCGAGCAATATCTGCCTGGCCACCCCTCGTACGGACGAGTTGCGAGCAGCCTTTGTAATGAGAAGGTTGGCGAATGACTTGAAGTGGAACAATTTCTGCGCTGCCAGGTAGCCTTGATGGCGCCCATCCAGCTTCTTTCGCAGATTTCTCTCGTAGTTTCCCAAGATCCGACTGGTAAAATCATTTCTGCCAAGAGCCTCGAGGGCAACAGAAGCAGCCACCCGTCCACTCTCCAGGGCACTGCTAACCCCCTCGCCTATAAAGGGAAACGTAAGGCCGAGGGCCTCTCCCAGGACAAGGAGCCCTGGAGCGCAGGCTCGTGCACCTTGAAAACCTGTGCGCATTGGGGCTGCTCTGATTGGCTCAATTTGCTCCGCCATTTGTAGATGCCGGGATAGTGGTTGAACATGTTTATAGAAGTTCGTCAGGTTCTGGCCGAAACCGTCCATTTTCTTGCGGCCATCCAGGAAAACACCACAGCCCACATTGAAGACACCCTGCCCCAAAGGAAACATCCAGCCATAGCCGGGGAGCAGACGTCGGTCGTAGATAACGACCATGGAGCTCTCATCTATCGTCTCGGTCAGGCGAAAATACCCCCGAACACCAATGGCACTATGATTCCTATTGATCAGAACTCCGAAAACGCGCAGGATGCGGGCGTTGGCACCAGTTGCCAGGAGCACCAACCGTGCAGTAATATTAATTTTGTGTCCTTCCTGATCAAAGCCGACGGCTCCCACACAGGTTCCATCCTGGACCAGCGGCTCTGATACCGTGACACCTCCCACAAAGTTGGCCCCTCGGCTACAGGCCTCCTCGAGGAGCAATGCATCCAGCTCTTTCCGTGGAAGGGTGAACAAATTTCCTTCCAGCTCACACTCAGTCCCATTGGGCGCCACAAAAAGAATGCTACGGATAGGATGGGCCTTTTCTTTCACCGCTGCGTCCAGGCCGACGCTTTCCAGGACTGCCAGGCTGTCCTCGAGAATCCCGTCTCCGCAGACCTTCTCTCTAGGAAATGGGCTGCGCTCTACCACCAGGACATTGACTCCTTGGCGGGCCAATTCCACAGCAGCCAAGCAGCCTGCCGGTCCGGCACCAACCACCAGAACGTCGGTTTGCATGTCCCGATTCAAAGCTTCTCCATTCCTGGTTGTGAAAGCAAAAATACGGAGTTTTTGACAGGTAGCATCATTATAACTGGAAAGAGAGAAGCAGCATAGCGCCAAGCGCAGAGCGCAGAGCGAAAAAATACAGTAGCCAATAGCCGGTAGCTCAAGAGATCTGCTTTCTTCCTTTTCTTGTGAATTCTGGATTCTGGATTCTGACTTCTGGCTTCTTCTTTTTAAATTCGCAATCCCCAATCCGAAATGAAAAGACCGGCTCAGCCGTCTGCTCTTGTCAGACAGTCTGGCCGGTCTCTAGCGATTCTAAACCTAAGAACCTCGCCTACTCTGTGATTTCAAACTGGAGCTCTTTTAACACGGTTCCCGCCGGGTCGAGTACGTCTACTCGCCAGGAGCCAACTTCATGGGTTTGAATTATCTTGGAGCTCCAGGTGCGCCAGGTGTCCGAGGAGATGTCAAGGTCTACCCGGGCCCGTTCGGTGGCACCGAAATACCAGACGTGGGTGATTGTAGTCGGAGTCTGTGCGCCGGTAATCTTGGTGAAACAGTAAAGGGCGCCAATTGAGGCTGAGAAACTGACGCCGGCATCCACAGGTTCCCGGTCAACCACATCCTGGCTAATGGCAGCCACTGCCACTTCTAGTGAAGGAGCGTCCTGGGCCAGCGTGGCTGGAGGCAGCCATAAGAAGGTGGCAACCACTACCAATAAGACGGCGGATTTGGTGAGGGACTGTTTCATTGTCGTTTTCTCCTTGGTAAAAGGGTTCATAATCTAAGTCAGGGTTATTTAAGCACAATGGCTCGCTTCTTGCAACGATTAATAAGGCTTAAAATAGAGATTATTGTTGACTAAGGATGCCTAATACCTATAATCCTGAAAAACTTGATATGGCCAATCAACAGCTTCATAGCCTTTAGGTGATAGATGGTAAAATTCGCTGATTTGCAAAAAAAGGGCCAAAAGAAAAAGCAAGAACCGGATAGTTCACCTGCCGAAAAGGTGATGCAGCAAAAGGACTCTCCCCTTGATGCTCTCGACTGGTATCAACGCGCCTGCAAGTTTCTCGAGTGTTGTATAGAGCAGGTCCGTAACCATGAGAACCTGGATGTGAGCGAGGGCGAACGGGTCATTGAAGAAATAGCCCTGGCCAACTCACACGGATTCCTGCCCCAGGAATTACTCATCCAGGCCCTCCATGGAGAATCCGACAGCTCATTTCTCGTTACCAACGCAGTCAACGTAACCGTTTACGCGATGTTGATCAGCAGCACTTTGGGTCTGTCTAGGGAACGGCAAATGCAACTTGGACTCGCCGCTTTGTTGCATAATATAGGCAAAGTCCGAGTGCCTGATGAAATTCTCGCCAGAGAGGAAAGCCTCACCGAAGAAGAGACTGAGGTATTTCGGAAATATCCCTCTGATAGCTTTGAGATATTGAATGCTCTTGGAGAGAATTACCACTATCTTGCCGAATGCGGGCTCCAGTTAAATGAAAGATTGGACGGTAGCGGCTATCCCCAGGGGCTCAAGAACGATGAAATCGACGCCTACGCCCAGATCATCGGGCTACTGGATCTCTACGAATCTTTGACTCATGATCAGCAGCAGAGACCGAAACTCACTCACTTCGAGGCGGTGAAGGAGATTATGAAAACCCAAAAGAAGGGATTTCACCGTGAGTATCTCAAGGCTCTGATCAACACCTTTTCACTTTTCCCAATCCACAGTCTGGTGCAGCTCAACACCGGAGCCATCGGCAGGGTCATAGGAACTTATATGGAAAACCCAGTGCGACCAAAGATAGAGATCGTCGTGGACGCTCAAAAGAGGCGGGTGGCATCCCCACGTGTAATTGATCTGCGAGAACAGCCCATCCTCCACGTGGTGGAAGCAGTTGCGGCAGAAAGCCTGTCAAGCTGAGGAAATCATGTATCTTGAACACTGGAATTTAAATCACCTTCCATTCGAAAACGTTCCCAATCCGTCCTTCTTTTACCCCTCCCCCACTCACGAGGAGGCTATGGAACGTTTGAAGTATGCCGTTCAATATGGAAAGGGAGCGGCGATGATTACCGGTGGGGTGGGCTGTGGGAAAACCATACTCAGCCGCGCCCTGATCAAAATCCTCGAAAAGGAACGGTACCACGTGGCGGCCATGACCAACCCCCTCCTGGCCCCCGTTGCATTCCTGCACTCGGTCATGTGCTCGTTTAAAGAATCTTACGGCGATGCCCCTCCCAAAGCCAAGCTCTGGAACGAATTGGAAGATCGGCTCAGAAGAAACATGGAGCGGGGCAAAGGGTCTGTGTTGATCATTGACGAGGCTCAGGCAATCAGCGATAAACGTACGTTGGAGGAACTGCGGATGCTCCTGAACCTCCAAACAGATGACAAGTTCATGCTGACGCTTCTTCTTCTTGGACAGCTAGAATTGGAGAACCTCGTTGAAGGGGCGGAACCGCTCCAGCAAAGGATTGCCATCAAGTATCGTCTAAACCCTCTATCGCTGACAGATGTCGGCGCTTACGTTGACCACCGGCTCAGCATCGCCGGGAGCAAACAGTCACCCTTCTCCGACGAAGCCCTGGAGACCATCCACGCATGTACCCGGGGCGTTCCGCGTGACATCAACAACCTCTGTGATCGCAGCCTCCTCGCTGGTTACCTGGAAAACATCGAAAGAGTGGACAAAGCCGTCGTAGACGAGGCCTGGCAGGATCTTCACTAACCAGCCCCCCACCGCAATATTTCACTAAGCGCCTATTCCCTTATCCCCGCATACTGTCGATACTAGATTTCCATATCCACTTTTATTTACTAACCACGAAGCACACGAAGAGCACGAAAACAAAGATCGCTTAGGCAGCCCGCCACCTGGCGGGCGTCCCGATAGCTTCCTATCGGGACAAGACGCAGCCTTAAGCGATCCTTGGATCTACTAAGCTATACTTGTTCCTCTCATCTTGTACATCCCGTACATTCTGTCAAATGCATTAAAGTCTCATCTTCTGTCCGCGCACGTCTGCGTGGGTCTGCGGTTAAATGCTTTTCTCCGTGATCTCTGTGTCTCTGTGGTTAAACCCCTATCTCAGGCCACCACAATGGCTTGTTTTTTGCAACACGAAAACAACCCAAGAAACTTCACAATTGAATTCAATGTACTAAGTCCCGGGCACAGTGAATATGTGGAAGCGTTACGATCTTTTTGCGAGAGGGACCAAGCAAGGTGTTACGATTCTCTGACCTAGACAAGAAGGGTGCAAAGAAGGAAGCCAAGCCAGATAGCTCGGTGCTTGAGGACCTATCACAAGAACGAGAAGAAAGCACAAAGTTTGACCCTAAAAATTGGTACGAACGTGCCTGCCGGTTTATGGCGGACGTTTTTGAAAAGGTCCGCAATCAACAAAAGCCGAATATAACTGAGGGTGAGGCCCTGATCGAGGAGATTGTGCAGGCTTGCTTGCGAGGTAACCTGCCTCAGGTATTACTCATCATGGCCCAATATGGGAATAAAACCAGCTCCTTCCTCGTCAATAAAGCAGTCAATGTATCCGTATTCGCTGTTTTTATGGGCGACACTCTGCGATTGCCTAAGGAACGACTGCTGCAATTGGGGCTCGCCTCTTTATTCCACGACATCGGCAAAATCCGGGTGCCCGAGGAAATCCTCTATAAACAAGGAAGCCTCAGAGAGGATGAGTTGGCGGTGCTTCGAAAATACCCTCACGATAGTTTCGAGATTTTGGGCAGCCTCGGTGACAAATACCACTATCTCGCAGAATGTGCCCTTCACGTTAACGAAAGGCTGGATGGAAGCGGCTTTCCGCAGGGCCTCCAAGGTGATGCAATCAACCCCTATGCGAGAATCATAGCCATACTAGAGCTCTACGAAGCTATGACCCATAACCGGCCGCAGCGAAAGAAGCTCACCCACTTCGAGGCGGTGAAAGAGATCGTAACGACGAAAAAAAACGTCTTCCAACGTGAACTGTTGAAGGCCTTTCTCCACACCTTCGGCATTTTTCCGCTCCATTGCCTAGTAAAGCTAAATTCCGGAGCCGTTGGCAGGGTCATTCAAACCCATGAAGAACAGCCCCTGCGGCCGAAGATAGAGATCATTGTGGATGCTCAAAAGAAACGGGTGAAAGTGCCGCGGACGATTGATTTAAGGGAACAGCAAGTACTATACATCGCAGATGCACTCACCGAAGAAAATCTGAACGCGTGAGGTTTATTATGTATCTGGAACACTATGATCTGAAAATTCTTCCATTTGAAAACGCGCCTAATCCGGCCTTCTTTTATCCCTCTTCCATGCACAAGGAGGCCCTGGACCGTTTACTCTATACCGTGCACCAGGGAAAAGGGGCGGCCATGCTCGTTGGCGGGGTTGGTTGCGGCAAAACCATTATAAGCCATGCTTTGATTGATCGGCTCAGAAAAGACCGCTATAGGGTGGTCGCCATGAACAATCCAGCCTTTGAGCCGAAGGAATTTCTTGAAATGACGTTGAAACTGTTTCAGGTCCCCAATGGATATAGCCGATCAAAAGCCGATATGTTGCATTGCCTTGAAGGTCATCTGAAAAAGAATATTGTCGAGGCCAAAGGCTCTGTGCTGATAGTTGATGAGGCCCAGGTTATTAACAACGAGAGAACGCTGGAGGAACTGCGCATGCTTCTGAACCTCCAGTCAAAAACGAAATTTCTGGTTAACCTGATTCTTCTTGGACAGTTGGAGCTGCCTGAGCAGGTTGCTAGGGTGGCCCCTCTGAATCAACGAATTTCAATCCGCTACAGGCTCACTCCCCTCCCTTACAAAGAGTGTCTTTACTACATAAAACATCGCCTCACCGTAGCAGGTTGCAGGAAAATGCCGTTCACTGCTGAGGCTCTGGAGGCTATCTTCAAACGTACCAAAGGTATCCCTCGGGAAATTAACGACCTGTGTGATCGCAGCCTCCTTGCCACCTATATGGCGGACAAGACGATCGCCACTCATGAAATAGTGGAGGAAGCCTGGAAGGATCTTCGCTAAATTCCCTACCTCCGAATAATCCAGTACTTCATTTACCTATAGGTTGACCTGTTTAGTCGGTTGTATTCAGCTGGCAGCCGGCAGCTGGCAGCAAACAATTTCAGCCTTATGATTTGAACGATTTTAACGACGTAAACGTCCTGCCTTGAGCCTTGCGCCCTGTGCCTTGAGCCTTTCTTCAATCCGAAATTCGCAATTCGAAATCGTGCACTAGGTAGGGATTTTATCTCATGTCAGAGAAGTCTCTCGGGACAACCCTACATATAATACCGCCCTGTACCTGTAGGGTCCTGGTCCGGTTGGACCTGCTGGTGGGAAACGATGGAACGATAGTAATCATTGCTCTCCATGAGTGACTCATGGGTGCCAATGGCAATGAGGCGGTTCTGATCTAAAAGAAAGATCCGATCGGCATTCATGATGGTGGAAAGCCGGTGGGCCACCACAAAGAGGGTCTTTCCTTCGGTATAAGATGGGAGAGACCGAAAAATAGTCTTTTCCGTCTGGCTATCCAGGGCCGCAGTAGGCTCATCCAGCACCAGAATGTCCGGATCCTTCACTATGGCCCGGGCAAGGGCGAGTCGCTGTTTTTGTCCTTCTGAGAGGTTGACTCCCTTTTCACCAATTTCGCTCTCATATCCTTTCGGCAGGCTCATTATGAAATCATGGATACCAGCAACTTTGGCCGCCCTCGAGACTTCCTCTTCCCTGGCCTCAGGATTGCCGTAACGAAGGTTTTGCATAATAGATCCGGACAAGAGTAGTGTGCTCTGGGAGACGTAGCCAATCCGCTGACGCAGTGAACCCAGCTCATAGCCCATTGCCGGCTTGCCATCAAAGTAAATTTCTCCTGCATTGGGTTTGTAGAAACGAAGGATAAGACTCAGGAGTGTGGTCTTGCCCACACCGCTGGGGCCTACAATGGCTACCCGTTCTCCGGGTTGGATCAGGAAAGAAATATCGCTGAGTATCGGTTCCCGGGTGTCATAGGCAAAAGAGACGTTCTTGAACTCAATCTCTCCTCTTAGCTTTTCTGTTTTTTCAGCCGCGCCAATATCCTCTTCCGGAATGATGTCGTAAAGAGCCGAAACACGTTCCAGCGCCGCTCGCGCATTCTGTAGTTGAAGGTTGGCACTGGCCAAAAACTGCGCCGGGCCGAATACATATGCCAGGTAGGCAACAAAAGCCAGCAAGGAACCCAAACTCCAATGGCCCTGAATCACCCAGTAGGCGCCCAGTGCCAAGACTATGAGTTTCGCCATACCTGGCATGGAATTGATTACCAGGCTAGCAACGGAACTTACCGTGGTTTGCTCGAGGGAAATGTGAAATGCCTCCTTCAGTTGAGACATGAAACGTTTAACCGTGCGCGCTTCGGTGGAGAACGCCTTGATCAAAGAGACCGAAGAAAGCGACTCCTGCAGATGACTTGAGACCATGGCCTCCTGTTCCATTTCCTGGTGGCTGAGGACGTGCACTTTCTTTGAGAAGTACCTGATACAAAGCACCAGGCCGGGGATGATCAGAAGGACACCAAGGGCAAGTCTCCACTCTAGGTAAAAAAGCAAAACCACTCCACCGGCAAATCGCAAGACGTTGCTGATGATGTAGACAATGGTGCTTGAAAAAAACCACCGCAACCCCTCCACGTCCGAGGAGAGGCGCGACATAAGATACCCAGTTTGCTCCTCATCGAAGAAAGCCTTGGGAAAGCTCAGGACGTGGCTGAAAAGATCCTGGTGGATGTCGAGAGTTACCTCCTGCTCAAAGCGGGCGAAATAGAACTGTTGCAAGAGGCTTGCTACTTTTTCGGCCAGCAGGATACCGGCCAGCAGCAGGATTGCTGCTGCCAGCAGTCCCAGTTGACGACTTAGAATCACATCGTCAACCAGGTAACGCATGATGAGCGGTTGTGGAAAACCAAGCAGGGAGGTGGCAAGAATAAGGAGCACGCCAACTCCGCCCTTGCGCCAGTGTCTACCCACAAAAGGGTGGAGGTTCTTCAGGTTGGCCTTCATGGACCCGCGGCTGTCCTGCCCACTAATACGGTCCTTCGGCAGCTTTCGCGAAAGCCCTGATCTCAAATATGTCCACCAGCTGTTCTTCACGATTTAACCCTATTAATAACCAGATCGTCAAACCACCTGAACCAACGGCGCACATACGAGATAGGCAGCAGCCATTTACTGGAGCTCGGGTAGCAATATCGCACCATATCAGGATGCGGGAAAAGCAAACGAAACAAAGATGGAATACGTTTCAAGAGCAAAGAGGGATTCCAAAGCGACCGTTTCAACAAAATAGTCACCCAATGGTGCCGCATTGTATCTGTCCACACAGCAGACTCATCTTCTGTGGGTCGTGGCCAGGTGGAGAAGTCATCGAATCCGTCCGGCAGCTCCAGCCCAGCCCAGACTTGAGCCATTTTCAGGCACTGTTCCAACGGCAGCCGAGCCCTCCAGGCAACACACCTTTCCTGCAGTGTTTCCCAGTCATCGGGCACTTGAAGGTGTTGGGCAAGCAGTGCCGTGTCATAAATCCAACTCAGACGCATTTCATTCTTATGGATCATTACCAAGTGAATTGCCGAATGAATAAGATAGTCCACTGGGTGCAGGGTCTCGAAAGTGAGAGTTGGGGTCTCAACCTTCCAACCCCTCTGAAAAAGATCCTGTATGTCAACCTCCTCACTGCACTTGAAAAAGGGGTGCAATTCCCAGTGGACCCAGTGCAAATCAACAGGAAACCTGTTACCCGGGCTTTCTTGGTGGATGAAGCACTCCTCACGGAAAAAGTCCTTGGCTGTTTCGAACCTCTTAGCCAAACATTTGTAGCCAATGCTTTCCAGAATATCTCGCGCCTGAACCACTTGTTCCGGAAGCACCAACAGATCGAGATCGCCACTTGGCCTCATGGCTGGATCTTCATACAGTGAAAATGCCAGGGCTGGCCCGCGCAAAACCAGCACTCGCACACCTTGCTCCTGGAACGCTTCAATAATTTCCTGGAGCTGCCTTTCCATGTGAAGAGAACGTACACAGCTGACAAGAAAAGCCTGTCTCATTTCATCGGTGATGGTTTCCGGTGGGAGGCATTCCTGGGGTAAAGAGCCAATTCTTCGGTATACAAAAGGGATTATCCAGTGAGCCTGGAGAAAATCCAGCAAGCCAGACCATTCATCTACAGATGCCTCTGGAGCAAGGGGAGATTCGTCATGCAAAACTGACCTTACGTAGGCCAGAAGTTCATCCGAAAGATCATGAAGAGATTCATCTGTCGTTCCACAGAGCTTTAGACTCGGGTGAATACTTTGCATCACCTCTTCCGATGTGAAAGCTCTTTCAGAATTTATTGTGACTGCTTTATCCAAAGGACTTGTATCCCTTCAAATTTATTTACTGACACCTGAAACCTTCGCTTTACTCTTTCCCTGACACCTGACACCTCTGCTTTATTTGCAACGGACAACGGACCCCTTGCCCGGATTCTGGGGCAAGGACTCCTCATCCACAAACAACCGAAAAGGCCTTCTAATGTACCAACGAGTCATGCCCGGCAACCACCTGCCAACGACACGTCTTCCCATCAGAAGTTGTAGCTCCTGGCCTGCTGCTTGCTCGAAAGAGACAACTCGGGGTCTCATCTGCACCGGAAGTAGTCGAGTGAAAATAGACACTTTGGCAAGTTCGCTATAGGCAGGGCGAAGCAAATAAGACAGGGGCGAGTCGATCGCACGAATTACTCTGACTGTTAAAGCGAACAATCTTCCTAGCGGCCCTCCTAAGATCCTTCGCCGCCTGTTTCCTCTCTGTGCGGAGACCACCCGTCCAAGAAGATGTTCTCGACTCAAGACCCAGTCGTCTTCAGAATTGCAGTTGTCCCCCTGGGTTTTTATTCCAGTAGAATCTAGGGAGATGACGCGGTGCACAACTTTGGAGCCATCTTCGGGGGAAATAAAAACTACTACATCCCCAACTCTAATTTCTTCCAGATCACAAGGGGCGATTTGCAATCGATCCCCAGACTTGAATATGGGATTCATGCTGGGACCAATATAATTGATAGCTGTTAGCTTAGTTGCGCTTATGCGTTCTGATAATTCCACGGGTTTTACTGCTTGTTTATGATATGACTGCTTCAATTTTTTCCCAAAATCGGCCGGTTAAACTGACTCGAAGTTTAAATGCTGGTATCGTTTTAGCGATTTCACATGCGTTTTCGAACAGGATTTCTTTGCGCGTTCTTACTTGCTCATGATCTAAGTGAGTAAAGTATCGATAACAGACGTGTATGGCTAATTGCTGCGCGAGGACAGCAGCTTCCCCCTTCCCTAGAGGAATCACCTCGTCTTCCTCTGACTGTTCAAGAAAGAACAAGGCTGAAACGGGAATATGTCTCTGTACATCCCATGTCCGATGAGAACGCTTCCTGAAGTAATCGCTCCAAGTTGGAAAAGGGTGCGCTATGTAATGCTTTGCGTCATTGCTGAGCACCAGCGTTTCCTCATCGCAGAGAGCCTTCCATGGAGGGGGAAGGCGGCGACAACATGTCGATTTTCCTGTATCTGCTGGAGCAGCCAACAAAATGCCCTTGCCATCCCTCTCAACCAGCCCGGCATGGAGGGGGAGTCCACCCGCCTCTTGAGCGCGTTGATAAATCGGGTAAAGAGACAATCGCAGCCTCAGGATGTTTAGCTCAGAATTTCCCTTCTCATCTCTTATCTCACAAACAAAGTCTGGCATATTGTCGTGAGACCAAACTCTAAGTTCCACCAGATCGTGAGGTTCCCAACCAACACCAGTAAAAACTTCCCCCGTATTTTTTCCAGGGCTGGTTGTCGTATTTTCACATTGCCAACTCCCCGATCCACTTCTAATGAAAAACACTTTAGGGTACCCATTGGGCTCGCACGATTTAAGTCTCATTATCCTTGCTAACTTATCAACCTCCGGCCTCACCCCATTAGTGGGGACAAGTTGCCAGCCCTGTTTATTACCTAGTTGCAGGAGATATCCGTCCTCAAAAGTTGTATTAGCCGGACAATTCTGAATCATTTGTTTGAAGATCCTGTGCTCTTAATAAGCCTTAATCCTTCGCTAATTGCGTGCGTGAATCTAATAAGGGCCCAATATTGCGCCTGACTAATCCAAATGCACCGACAATCAAGAGGCTACTGATCCGCTAATACATACATTCTGCACATCGACGCTACTGCCGACCGAGCACCTAGAGCCTGCGCTTTCCCCAGCCTTGCAATTTTGGATACCAATACTCGGACCGGTCGCGCAGGAAATCGAACCCTTGGCTCCGTTATCGTAACCAAGGCTCCGAACTATTGGTTTCTCATACTTTATCTTCTTCATTACTTAGTTTCCTCCTTTCTAGCGCCCTAGTAATGATTCTAGCGTTGGTGGAAAGTAACACCAGAATTTGGCGGACTTTATCTTAATTTCTATCATCCCGTGTGTTCCTCTCTTGAGATTTTTGGAAGGAGACGAGTCTCCGGGAAAAGACCTTGTCTGTAGGCTTCCTCGCAGAACCAATGGGATGCCCAGACATTGCTGCTACGGTAATAATTCTGAGCGACGCAGCTTCCCACGCAAATTCCCTTCACGAGGCAAGCAGCGCAGATTCCCTCAAGTCGCTGAGGTAGTCCATCGCGAAGTTCCAAAAGGATTGGGGTGCTGTTCCAGACCTTTCCAAGAGGATCTGTGACTGCCTGTCCGAAGACAAAATCAAGTATAGTCTCCCCGATACCGCAGAGGGCATACGAGCCGTTTGCCAAAACGCCTAGAATGCCGAGAATTCCACACACCCCGCATCCATCACCATTCTGGCCGAACATCTTCCCTAGCGGCCGGAAAGCGATCGGATGGTCGTAGTAAAGGTTCAAACCTGTTGCAGCCGAGAGAGTGTTTTCCACCCACTTGCCGAGATCCACCAACTCCTGGATGTCTAGGGCCTCACCAGTGTGGTGCATTCTCTCTCCCCTGGCTGTAGGCTGTAGGATATTGAACTTCACAGAACCCGCACCCAAGTCTTCAGCAACCCGCACCATCTGTTCCATCTGGTCCTTGTTGTGGCGCATAATGGTCATGATCACCTGAGGCCTTAATCCAACTTCGACCAGATTTCCTATGCCCCTTAAAGCTGCCTCAAAACATCCGTCTACACCACGTATTTTTTCGTGGGTCTCAGCGTCTGCGCCATCCAAGCTCACCGAGACAAAAGGGTCACTGCAAGCAGCCATCTTGCGCGCCAACTCCGGAGTACACAGGACCCCGTTGGTCTCCACCGTAAGGCTCAGATCCTCGGACCTTATATATTCCAAAATCTCTTCAATCTGTGGATGCAACAGAGGCTCACCGCCCGTTAATTTGACCCCTGTCAGCCCCAGGGGTTTTGCCTGCTCAATGATTGATTTGAAAAGATCCAGATCTAAGGCAGGATAGGAATTCCCCTCGCTCTGGTACCTGGGCGCAATCCA
>JBFFBS010000012.1:0-33165 GCA_041560295.1 Syntrophobacteria bacterium
TATTCTCTGGAAGAAAAAAAAGACTTGGGTGTCCATACGGACATGCTCACCGACGGTTACCTGCACCTGGTGGAGCGCGGGGTCATCACCAATACCAGAAAAACGCTACATCCCAAGAAAATAATCGCCAGTTTCTGCATGGGGTCCAGAAAACTGTATGATTTTGCTCACAACAACCCCATGGTGGAATTTCATCCCATCGAATACACCAATGACTTTTCGGTTATCAGCAAGAATGAAAAAATGGTCTCCATCAACTCGGCCTTACAGGTGGATTTGAGCGGACAGGTCTGTGCTGATTCCATGGGCTACAGCATCTACAGCGGCGTGGGCGGCTCGGTTGACTTTATCCGCGGCGCCACTTTTTCGAAACAAGGAAAGTCACTCATCGTCCTACCGTCAACTACCCTGGATGCGCGTGAGTCTCGGATCGTGCCCCACCTCAGTGAGGGTGCCGGGGTAGTAAACACCCGTGGCGGCGTCCACTACGTTGTTACCGAATTCGGCGCGGTGAATCTCTACGGCAAAACCGTGCGCGAACGCGCCCTCGCCTTGATCAACCTGGCCCATCCCAAATTCCGTGAAGAACTGTTAGCAGCAGCCAAAAGGCTACGCTATCTTTACGAAGATCAGCTTCTGCCACCCGGCGAGTCCGCTCAGTACCCTGACGAGTGGGAAGTGAGTCAGCCTTGTGGAGAGAACGAGAAAGTTTTATTCAGACCGGTAAAACCCACTGATGAAAGAAGCCTGCAGGAGTTCTTTCACGCCCTTCCCCATCACGGTTCATATGTCAGATTCATCTCCGCCATGCGAGTGTTTCCTCAGCGCAATCTCCAGGCCCTCATCAATGTCGATTATGAAAAGGAAATGTCAGTGGTAGGTGTGCTGGGCGACATGGGCGCCGAAAATATCATCGCTTTGGGACGGTACGTGCTCGATGAAGAGAGCAACATGGCAGAGGTGGATTTTGCGGTGCGGCAAGAGTGGCAAGGAAAAGGGGTTGCCAGCTATTTACTCAACCATTTAGTGCAGATTGCTCGGAGCAAACACATTGCCGGTTTTATCGCCTACGTAGACCCCAGCAATCAGGGAGCCGCGGCTGTGTTCCACAACACCGGCTATGTAGTTCACCGCTCTCTCAGCCAGGGTATCCATCGGATCACCATTTATTTCGGTCAACCGGCCCAGCAATGCTTTACTGATCCAGCGGATATTTACTAGGGAGTGGAGTATATGAAATCCCAAACTCCAAGCACCAAATATCAGGGTTATGGGTGTCAGGTGTTGTGCAGTTACCAGGTGTCAGGAAGCTAGCATAGAGCATAGAGTAAAAAAGATTACTCTTTTTCCCAGGTCCTTTTTGAATTTTGGTTATTGTGATTTGTTTGATATTTGTGATTTGTGATTTGGAATTTCTATTCCTTCTTTAACGGCAAATCCATGCAACTCTGACCTGGTTCTGAGGATCAGGTTCTATTTGCATACGTTAAGGAGAAGTCAATGACTGGCACCGTCTACGATGTCATCATCTTGGGGAGCGGGCCGGCAGGACTGCAGGCTGCCATTCATGCTGCTCGTGCCAAAGTATCAGTATTGGTAATGGGTAAACCATCCAAGAGTAGTCTCCACCGGGCCCATATTGAAAACTACTGCTGCATGGAAAAAACTGCGGGCGAAGATCTGCTTCAGCAGGGAATTCAGCAGGCGGAGGCGGCTGGCACCAATTTTATGTATGAAGACGTGGTAAAGGTTTCCCAAGAGGACCAATGGTTTATCATCCGCAACGAGAGCGGGGCAGACCTCAGATGCAGGGCGCTTATTCTCGCAATGGGTATCTCAAGAAACAAACTGAGAGTGCCGGGAGAAAAGGAGTTACTGGGGCGCGGCGTGAGCTACTGCGTGGACTGCGATGGGGGCTTCTTTCGCGGTGAGCCGGTTGCCGTGGTAGGGAATGAAAGTGCTGCCGCCAGCGGTGCGCTCACCATGACATTCTATGCCAGCCAGGTCCATCTTGTCTGCGACCAGCTAGAGATTTCGGAAGCACTGGCTTATCAGCTAAGTGAAAGTGAAGTCACCATACACGAGGGTCGCAAGGTCACAGAAATCACTGGCCACGAGCAGGTGGAAGGAGTCCTGCTCGACGATGGCACCCGCTTGGAGGTCAAAGGGGTGTTCATTGAACTCGGTGCCAAGGGCGCCATCGAACTTGCCAGCTCACTTGGGGTGGCCATGGATCCAGAGTCACCCCAATATATCGCCACCGACAAGAAACAAAGAACCAACATTGCCGGTGTGTTGGCGGCCGGCGACATCTGCGGCCTGCCCTGGCAGCTTGCCAAGGCGGTGGGAGAGGGCTGTGTGGCTGGACTTGAAGCGGCTGCTTACGCCAAGCAATTTCGGTAGTTGATCCGTCGCTGAAGACGCCTAGTGCATGGAGCAGAGCGGATGACGCTATTTTGTCAAATCTTCGATTTATGGGTTATGGAGCATAGGTAATGGGTGATGGGGCGCATCCTATCTATAACCTATTGCCCATGACCTATTATCTTTCGCGACGCTATGCGCTCTGCGCTTGGTGCTGTATGGCGCACGAGAGAAAAATCTTTTGAGCCCCATCCACGGTTTTCCCGCATCCCTCCTTTAAACCCTTTATCCTTTGACTTCACCATTGGTTCAGGTAGAATGTACAGTTTGTAACGGTAGTGTGTGGAAATTCCAATTATTGGATGGGGTTAGTGGAAGAAAAGCGTTTTATTTCAGATCTCCAAGAGAATGAGAGATGCGACAGTAGCTTCCTGGTCAAGTCCAAGACTCTGGGAAAAACTCGTAGCGGCAACCCCTTTCTCAAAATTCGCCTCGGTGATCAGACCGGGGAGACTGAGGGACGCATCTGGGACCGAGCTCTGGAATTTGATCAGGATTTCAGCGTCAATGATGTGGTGCGCGTGCGCGCCAGAGTAGAGCGCTATCAAGACAAACTGCAACTCAACGTCAGCGACATAGAGCGGGTAGATCCCGAGGAAGTTGATCCCACCCTTTTCCTGCCAACTGGTCCACACGATGTGAATGAATTATGGCAGCAATTCCAGGACCTGGCAAAACAGGTGAAAAATCAGCACTTGCAGCGACTGGTGAAGAGTTTCCTTTCAGACCGCGCTTTTGTCGAACAGATGAAGCAAGCCCCAGCTGCCAAGTCCATGCATCATGCCTACTTAGGAGGGTTGCTCGAACACACTGTCTCTGTTGCTCGCCTCCTGGGTCGCATCTGCGACCATTACCCTCGGTTGGATCGCGATCTGCTGATCACTGCTGCTATTCTCCACGATATAGGCAAACTTGAAGAGTTTTCCTATCAAATGCACCTGGATTACACCGATGCTGGTAGACTGCTGGGCCACGTGGTGCTCGGTGTTCAGCGAGTTCAAGAGAAGATTGACAAACTCGAGGGATTCCCACCAACCCTGTCCCTGACTCTCCAACACCTGATGGTGAGCCATCATGGTGAGTACGAATTTGGCGCGCCCAAGCGGCCGAAGACGCCAGAGGCCTTTGCCCTCCACTATGCTGATGATCTGGATGCCAAAATGAACCATCTCGCTAGCCTGCTGGATAATGAAAAGGAAAGTCCTTCGCATTGGACCCCCTTCCAGCAGGTGTATGACCGCTTTGTGTTTAAAGGAACCGGGGAGGGACAAGAAATTGTCGACAGCCAGGCCGACACAAGCAAAGATGAGGTTGAACCAGAAAATTACAGTTTCTTGGATATGTTAGACTCGCCTGCAAAAGGAGAGGAGCGTTAGCCCTGTGTTCGTGAGTTTCGAAGGTATAGAGGGATGTGGGAAAACCACGCAGGTTGAACTGTTGGCTACATTTCTGTCCCAGCGCGGTATCCCCCACCTGGTTACTCGCGAACCTGGTGGGACCCGCTTGGGCAAACTCATACGAAAAATGCTTCTGGATCCTGCCAACAGCGAAATGGAACCACTCACCGAACTGTTTCTCTATGCAGCCGACCGGGCTCAGCACATTGCCCAGGTGATTCGTCCCGCCCTGGAAGCTCGCCAGTGGCTCATCTGTGACCGGTTCGCCGACGCCACCACCGCTTACCAGGGATACGGTCGAGGTCAAGATCTCGCTTTTATCCAGCAACTCAACCAGTGGGCCACTCAGGGGCTCTGGCCCCACCTGTCTCTGTTACTGGATTGTCCGGTGGAGGTCGGCTTGGATCGTGCCCGGCGGCGGATAGAACATAATGCCCTGGAAGGACGGGAAGATCGGTTCGAACAACAGGCCTTGGATTTTCATCAAAAGGTGAGAAAGGGCTATCTGGAGCTTGCAGCCCAGAATCCTGAGCGTTTCAAAATACTGGACGCCACCATGGAACTGGAGCGCTTACACGAAGAGATTGTAGCCATACTGGAGCCATATCTAGAACAGAAGAGCTGAACCAGGACCTTCAAGATGAGTTTTGCCGACATAATAGGACAGAAACGAATCATTCATCTATTGCGACGGGCCCTCGCCCAGGAACATCTGCCGCACAGCTTTCTCTTTACCGGGATGGAGGGAGTTGGCAAACAACGTACGGCCTTCACCCTCGCCAAAGTGGTGAACTGTGAAAACGGTGCTGCCGGAGATTGCTGCAACAGCTGCGTCTCCTGTCGAAAAGCGGCAAGTGGCAACCATCCTGATATCAACATCATAGAAAGGGACGGCCCTTTTATCAAAATAGAGCAGATTCGTGCCCTCAAGCAGCGCTTACGTTTCAAGCCCTTGGAAGGTCGTTACCGGGTAACGATAATAAACAACGGTCAGAATATGAAGATAGAAGCGGCTAATGCTCTGCTCAAAGTCCTTGAAGAACCGCCGGCAGAAAACCTCATCATTTTAACAGCCTATGAAATCACATCTCTCCTACCCACCATCGTCTCCCGCTGCCTCCACCTTCCCTTTCAACCGTTGGCAACAGAGGAAATATCCACCCACCTCTGCCAGACCCACGGAATGAAACCGGAGAAAGCGGCTGTTCTGGCGGAATTGGCTGGGGGGAGCCTCTCTCGGGCTGCAGCACTCCTGGACGAAAAGCAACTTGACCGCCGCCGCTGGCTCATGGAAACTGTAGCCGATATCCACGAATCACACATTACTGATCTGTTGGCTGCAGCCAAAACGTGGAAAGGTGAGGGCCCAGATTTAAAGCAAGACCTTGAGTGGCTAAAAACATGGCTGCGGGATCTGCTTGTCCAGCAACTCGACGTGGCGGACAGTATCGGTCTCCTCAATGTAGATCTTGCCGAAAAGGTGGTGAGTGCTTCTTCACGATTTAAGCCTGACCATCTGCTGGAAATGTTTGAACTTATCTGCACTCTTCAAGGGGCTATGAGTTATAATATCAACAAGAGACTGAGTCTGGAAACACTCCTGTTGCTACTGCACACTCGGGCAACCGATCGTGGAGGGGAGCCGAGAGGTCACCTACCAGCTCAGGCCAGAGGACCATTCACCTGGCCAGTTCCTGTTGGTAGATAAGAATGTAAATCAACAAATACTATCGAACGACGTACGCTGGATTAGGACAATTTATGGATAACATCGTTGGCATCCGCTTCCGAGAAGGCGGCAAGATATATCACTTTATTCCCGGCCACTTTGTCCTCAAGGAGGGCGACGAGGTAATTGTCAAGACCGAGAAGGGTTTGAGCCTGGGGATTGTCGCAACTCCGGTCAGAAAACGTGACCCCAACTATCCCAGAGACCAACTGAAAGAGGTGTTCCGTCTGGCGAACGATAACGACCGCCAGCAGTACAAGGATTGTCTTGCCAAGGAGAGGGACGCCCACCTCTTTTGCCAGGAGCGTATAGAAGAACGTAATTTACCCATGATTCTGGTGGACGTGGAACGCTTTTTTGATGGGTCCAAGATCATCTTTTATTTCTACGCCGATGGCCGTGTTGACTTCCGCGAACTCGTGAAAGACCTGGTCAAGAAACTACACACCCGGGTGGAACTCCGACAAATCGGCGTCCGGAATAAGGCCAAGATGATCGGTGGTGTTGGTCCCTGCGGTCGTGAACTGTGTTGTGCCACATTCCTCAAGGAATTCCATTCCGTCTCGGTAAAAATGGCCAAAGAGCAAAATCTCTCCCTCAACCCGACCAAAATATCCGGGGTCTGCGGTAGGCTCATGTGTTGTCTGAAATATGAGTACCCCGATTATGTGGAAATGAAAAAGGGAATGCCCAAGATCGGCAAGCGGATTATGACCCCAGAAGGAGACGGCAAGGTCGTTCGCCAAAACGTCATGGAGCAGCGTGTGGTGGTAGCCTTAGATGACGGCAGGGAAATTGAATTCGATGCTTCCGACCTATCCCGCCAACAAACTGATGCGGGAGAGAGTCACCAGTGCAACAGTAAGCCAAAAACCGACATGAAAAAACAAGCAAACGGGGATTTGGTGAAAAAAAATTGATTCCGGGAGGATCTATGACAGAGAGGTATTACATCACTACACCAATTTACTACGTGAATGCTCCACCTCATCTCGGCCATGCCTATACAACCATCGTTGCAGACGTGCTGAACCGCTTTCATACCCTCATCGGCAAGGAAACCTATTTTCTCACCGGTACCGATGAACATGGCGACAAAGTAGTAGAGGCTGCAACCGCCGCCGGAAAGGATCCTCAGTCCTACGCCGACGAGATAAGCAACCTGTTTCGCAATGCCTGGCCAAATTTAGATATCAGCAACGACTACTTTATCCGGACCACCGATGAACTCCACAAAAAAGTAGTGAGTTACATCCTTCAGAAAGTCTACGATTTGGGGGATATTTACTTCAGCTCATATAGCGGCCTCTATTGTGTGGGATGCGAACGATTCTATACCGAAAAGGAGCTGGTTGAGGGTAAGTGTCCCCAGCATGATCGTCCACCCGTCCCTCGAGAAGAAGAAAATTACTTTTTTAAAATGAGCAAATACCAGGACTGGCTCATTGAGCACATACACGAGCATCCTGACTTCATTCGGCCAGAGAGATACCGTAATGAAGTGCTCAGTTTTCTGAGCGAACCCCTCGAAGATCTTTGCATCTCAAGACCAAAATCACGCTTGAGTTGGGGGATCACCCTGCCCTTTGATGACCGTTATGTAACCTACGTCTGGTTTGATGCGCTTATCAACTACGCCTCCGCCCTGTCCTATCCCGACGGTCCTCTCTTTACTCAATTCTGGCCTGCAGTCCAACACTTGATCGCCAAGGACATCCTGAAACCCCACGGTATCTACTGGCCTACCATGCTGCAAGCTGCTGGCATCCCTCCTTACCAACATCTCAATGTCCACGGTTATTGGAATGTGGAAGAAAAGAAAATGTCTAAGAGCCGAGGCACAGTAGTCAAGCCCTTGGACCTTCTCCAGGTTTATGGGCTTGATGCCTTTCGTTATTTTCTTATGAGAGAAATGGTCTTTGGCCTCGACGCCAGCTTTAGTGAAGAGGCCCTGATTACCCGCGTCAATGCGGATCTGGCCAATGATCTGGGAAACCTCACCAGTCGTCTTCTGACCATGGTCCATAAGTATTGTCAAGGTAAAATTCCACAGCCGGACACTGAAGAAAAAGACGACGAAGCATTGAAAAAGGCGGCTGTGGAGTTACCCGCAACCTATGCTCTCCATATGGAACAACTGGAGTTCCACAAGGCGTTGATGGCGGTCTGGGAACTTATTAACCACGTAAACCGTTACGTTGACCAGAGCGCTCCCTGGGTCTTGGCTAAAGATCCTCAGAAGCAGTCTCGATTGCACACGGTGCTCTACTACTCTCTCGAGAGTTTGAAGATAGTAGCTGTACTTCTGGCGCCAATCATGCCCGGCTCCAGCCAGGAACTGCTGGATAGGCTTGGTCTTGAGATTGACCCGTCGGAGTTACGGTTGGATCAACATACCACCTGGGGAACCCTGCAGCCGAACACATCCACTCGCCTCGGTAAATCACTGTTTCCCCGGATTGAGCAAACCATTGAGGATAGGCAAGCGGATGAACCTTCCAGAAAACCGCTTCTCACGCTGGATGAATTTTCCAGCATGGATTTGCGGGTTGCCGAAATCCTGCAAGCTGAATCCATTCCCGATTCCAAGAACCTGCTAAAATTGGAAGTCGATGTAGGCGAGAAGCGAACAGTGGTCGCTGGAATCGCGCGCCACTACCGCCCAGAGGATCTGGTGGGTAGACAGGTTGTAATGGTGGCCAATTTAAAGCCGGCCAAACTAATGGGTATCCGTTCCGAAGGCATGGTACTGGTGGGCGGCGCTGAGGGAGAAATGGTACTGATTGAGCCCGAGAAAAAGGTGAAACCGGGCAGCCCGATTCATTAGCTGTAGACGCGGGGACACGGCGAGACGGAGACGCGGCGAAGAAAGGCATCATAGTTCAGAGGGAAGCAATAGTACTAGGCACCAAAGTAAGGGAGAATTCAGAATCCAGAATAAAAAATCAAAAACGGAATACCTCTTTTTTGCTGACTCCTGGCTCCTGTCTCCTGACTCCTTGCTTTTACATCCGCAATTCACAATTCGAAATTCGAAATTGCCTCTCCATGCCCTATGCTCTATGCCTACTGGATTCTGACTCCTTATCCCACACTGGTTACTGCTTACTCTCCGAAAGTGCCTCTCTAATCTTTTCTCTAAACAACCGAAACGTTTCGCCATAATCGGGAGTGGAAAACACTGCGGAGCCGGCAACAAACACATCGGCACCGGCCCGGGCCACCTCCCCTATGGTTTCTGCGTTAATACCCCCGTCCACCTCCAGTTCCACCGCCAGCCCTTTCTGTTCAATAATCTTCCGGAGGGCCTGGATCTTCGGAATCACTGCCTCAATGAACGCTTGCCCTCCAAATCCGGGATTTACCGTCATCAGGAGAACTTGATCAACCTGGTCCAAAATATGTTCTACTGCCACCAAGGGTGTAGCCGGATTAAGGGTTACAGAAGCTTTGGCACCAAGTTCTTTGATCCGCTGTATTGTCCGGTGGAGGTGGGGCAATACTTCCGCGTGCACACCAAGAATATCCGCCCCTGCTTTGACAAAATCCTCTAGATACAGATCCGGCTCACTGATCATGAGGTGTACATCCAAGGGCAGGTGGGTGCTACGACGCACAGCCTCTACCACCAGCGGCCCTATGGTTATGTTGGGAACAAAGTGACCATCCATTACGTCCACGTGGATGTAGTCAGCACCCGCTGCGGTCGCTGCGGCAACTTCTTCTCCCAGTCGAGCAAAATCAGCAGACAGAATCGAAGGCGCTAATTTCTTCATTATCCTCTCCGTTACTCCTCCCGTGAAACGGGTCAGTAAAGAGTTGCAGGCTCATCGCCACTTGAAATATATTCAAATGTTAGCATGTCCCCCCAGTCAAAATCATCGGCTTTCAGCCTCTGCACCACACCATCCACCTGAACAATCACCTCTTCAGGAGTCTGAACCCACACCAGCCAATCCAACCGGTCGCCTGGCCGATGAATCCTGCTGTACGAAAGCACAGCTTCTCCAGCCTGGTTCCTACTGAGAGCAACCTCCTTCTTGAAATAGCCCGGCTCCATTTGATACGTGATCCACCACAATTTGGCCTGTGGTCCTCTGGCCCGCGGTTCCCGATTCACCGTCAAGATTATGGCACTATCCCCATCCGCCCTGTACCCTGCCAATGGGTCCTGGCCAACAATGGTGTTGAGTGGCTGTCCCGGTTGGTGTATTTCTTTGACCGTCGGCGCTACCAGCCCAAAGCCATCCAGGATTTTCAGGGCCTGCCCTATAGTACGCTGGCGAAGCTCAGGCATCGCCACCGCAAAAGATTTGGGACCATCGCTGATGAGAAAATCAACTGACTCCCCGCGTTCTATCTCTTGGAGGGCTTCTGGGAGCTGAGTAATGATAGTATCTCGTGGATACTGTGAGGAAAAAATGCGGCAGATCCCACCCAAATGAAGACCATTTTGCGAGAGAACCAGCTTCGCCTCACGCATTCTTGTCCCCACCAGATTGGGAACCCGCACCCTTCTGGAGCCCCGAGAGATAACCACCTTCACATCCCGATCACGCTTCAACCAGGTTCCAGAAACGGGCTCCTGAGAACCGATGAAGTTCTTGGGTACAGTCTCACTCCACATGAATCCACCCACCTTGATGTTCAATCCCAGAGAGGTGAGAAGATCCAAAGCATATACGGTATCATGCCCTACCAGGTTGGGAACCAACACCTCTTCCTCACTCTGAATGATCCACTTACTGGTGAGGTAGAGACTGCACAGCAGTGCCCCCAGAAATACGGCTGCATAGATGCCAAACTTCACCAATTTGTTCAATAGAGCCATCGATCATGCACCATACCGAAATCTAAGCAATAAGGCAACGCCGTGGTGCTTTTTTAAGCCAGCAGCTGGCAGTTTCCCTATGAATTCTTTATTGGCTGCACGCTGTCAGCTAATACGTCTCAGCCGCGCACCGTAAAAACCATCCACCCCATGCTTGTGAGGCCACGTTTGCAGAGCACCCATTGGGTTCACCGTGCCACCACATCCTGGTGGTAAATAGGGACGGGCCGATTCGAGACGATAGTCGGGATGTTCACTCAGAAAACTCTGCAGCGTTGCCTCATTTTCTTCGGAAATCACAGTACAGGTAGCATACACCAAAACACCCTCAGGCTTGAGTAGGGGAGCAACCCTACTCAACATTTGCCTCTGTACCAGATGTAACCGGTGAAAATCCTTGGGCTTTACTTTCCATTTAATGTCAGGGTTGCGTCGCAGCACCCCCAGCCCGGTACAGGGTGCGTCCAACAAAATCCGGTCAAAGCAGCGTTGAACAAAAGATTGTTGCAGCTCGAGTACATCCATCTCCACTGGTTCAATACTGGAAACCTGTAGCCTTTTGGCATTCTCCACCAAGCGGGACAATTTCCAGCCCTGGTTGTCCAAAGCTGTTATTTTACCTTGGTTCTCCATGAGTTGGGCCAGATGGGTGCTTTTTGCCCCAAAACCTGCACAGGCATCCAAGACGTGCTCTCCTGGCTGAGGTTGGACTAAGTGGGCTATCAACTGAGACGCCTCATCCTGCACCTGAAATTCTCCAGACCTGTAGTGGACAAGAGATGAGATATCGGTGCGAATCGACCTCAGATGAAGCGCTTCAGGGGCTAGGTTTCCAGATTCCACGGAGAAACCAAGAGCACGGAAAGAACCGGCCAGTTCCTCCACCGTCGTTGTCAGAGTATTAACTCGAATGCTCGTTGGAGGGACCTGGTTGCCGGCAGCGCAGAAAGCCTCGGTTTCTTCATCTCCAAGTGCGGCTAGCCAGCGTTGGACCAGCCAGGCGGGGTACGAATAGAGGACTGCCAAACGGTTTTCAGGACTTCCTTCAACTCGTGCTTCTTGAAAAATCTCACTCTTGCGTGAAATGGCACGCAAGATCCCATTTACAAAACGAACCACATGCGGGGGCTGACTTGTTTTCGCAAGTTTCACCGCCTCGTTCACTGCAGCTGCTGCAGGAATCCGATCCAAAAAGAGCAATTGATAGATAGCGAGTCGCAGAATTACTCTCACCGGCAGGGCTATTTTGTCTGGCTTTGTTTTCGCCTGCTGGTCGATAATCCAATCCAATCGTCCCTGCCAGCGCAGCACTCCATAGACCAGTTCGGTAACCAGAGCACGATCGCGGGGATCCAGATCCGGGTGTTCCTTGAGATAAATATCGAGCAGAACGTCAGGAAAAGAGGCGTGGCGGGCCACCTGCAGCAGGGTGTGCATAGCGATGGCCCTGGGCGTCATGACTCTGAAGTGTCCAAAAAGTGGCGGATTGCACCTTCCACTTCTGCCAGCGGCACCCCGGTATTGAAGCAGGGACCATGTGGTCGGCGGTTAAAGATACCATAGACAGGCAGCGGGTACGTATCTTGTATTCCACTGGTAAGATCGCGTTCACAGGCCACGGCAATGATGAGCCGCGGTCGTTTCTGAACCACTATGCGCCGGGCGATGGTACCGCCGGTGGCCACCGCCAACTCCACATCATACTTACGTGACACTTCCAGAAGTTCTTTTATGGGGCATTGCCCGCAAGCCTCACAATTCTCCACGTTCCCGGTAATCTTGACCTTGCAATTGTGGTTTTGCAGACAGTGCGGCATGAGAAGGAGTAGCCGAGCTGAAGACACATGGAGGTCTTGAGCCAGAATCAACTGATTGTTTATGGCAACAAAGGAATGGCTGATCTTCTCCCTGGAAAGGCCAAAAACCTTGCCCATCACAACAAGCAGCGGAAAGAGTACCTTAACGACCGCACCGCGTAGTTTCTTAGAGAGGAAGAGGTCACGACCGGCTAAGATAGTTAAGGTCAATAGGAGTGAACCGGCAACCACCGCAAATACAATCAGACCCAATACCACGGCCAGTAGGGCTGGAAGATACGGGTGGATGTTCCGTAGTCCAACATTAGGTACCCACCAGAGTATATATGCCAAGCCGCCAAGTATGATGCAGGTTACCACCAGCAGCCCAATGAAAATCCGCTTCTGGGGCGTCTCCGAAATCTGGCCGACCTCCACCAGTGGATCCTCCGTTGGAGTCAGCTTTTCTTTTCTGTCTAGAACTTCATTCGCCAAGCTTATTCTCCACCTGGAAGTGATGTCCTCTCAGAAAATCAGGTACTGCAAGGGGACGACCCCCCTCCAACTGTACGGTCTTAATAAGGACCACCCCTTCTCCAGCGGCCACCTGCAACCCATCTTCTGCCGCTGCAATCACTGTGCCCGGCTCAGCTTGAGTCGAAATAGACAAGGCACGACAACCAAAAAGTTTCAACCGTTTTCCCTGCCAAGAGGTGAAACCACCCGGCCAGGGGTCCAAGCCGCGGATACGGCAACAGATTTGCTTTGCATCCTCATGCCAATCCACTTTGCCATCTTCCTTGGCAAGCATGGGTGCGTAGGTGGCTTGGGAACTGTCCTGAGCTCTCGGCTCCAGGCTACCTCGTTTGAGCAAATCCAGGGTTTTTACCAGCACCCTGGCCCCTTCCTCGGCCAAGCGGTCATGGAGACTGCCGGCCGTCTCTTCCGGCTGGATCACTGCTTTTCTTTGTAACAGGATGTCGCCGGTATCCATACCGGCATCCATAAACATTGTGGTCACACCGGTTTCCATCTCCCCCCGGATCAGGGCCCAGTGGATAGGGGCTGGACCCCGGTATTGGGGCAACAACGAGGCGTGGACATTCACCGCCCCCAAAGGAGGAATCTCCAAGATCTCCGCCGACAGCAACTGACCATATGCCACCACCACTAAACATGATGGACCGAGTGCAGTGAGGCGCTCAACAGCCTCAGCACTTTTCACTTTTTCCGGCTGGTAAACCTCCAGGCCTCTTTCCTGGGCCAGCTGTTTCACCGGTGGAGTCGCTACTCTCCTGCCCCGTCCTTTGGGCCTGTCGGGCTGGGTAACCACCAACAATATTGGAGCTCCGGCATCGAGCAAAGCCCTTAAGCTGGGCACCGCAAACCCAGGCGTACCCATGAAAATCAAGCTTGGTAGATCGTACACCTTGAACCCTCTAGCCCGATGGAAGGCAGAACTGATAACAGAGCACCGTGGCCTTAAGACTTCTCCTGTGCCTTTTTTTTTCGCAACCTCCTTTTCACCAGATCACGTTTTAACTTGCTCAACCGATCGATGAACAGGATACCATTCAAATGGTCAATTTCATGCTGGAGTACCACCGCCAACAAACCCTCAGCCTCTATCTCCACCTCTTCTCCATTGAGATCGAGGCCTCGTACCGTGATTTTCTCATGTCGTTTTACTTCGGCCTGGTATTCCGGCACACTCAAACACCCTTCCTCGATGATAACCTCTCCCTCGGCGGCAACAATCTCAGGGTTGGCCAGTACGATAAGCTCTGATTCAGGTCCGCGCGGAGCTATGTCGGCCACCAGCAGTCGCTTTGCCACACCCACCTGAGTAGCTGCCAAACCGATACCTGGTGCACTGTACATGGTTTCCGCCATATGATCGGCTAATTTAATTACATCCTCATCAATAGTTCTGATGGGTTCAGCCGGCTGAGTCAGTACCTTCTCTGGATAGGTGCAGATGTTAAGAACCGCCATTGTTTGGCTCCAATCAGATATAGGCAAACAACATCTCTTTACTCATGTGATAGCTTTGTAATATATCGCAAAAATCAATAAGCATCAATGCATCACACCAAAGAGACTGCTCTTTATGCAACCCAGGAAACGTGGCGAGGGGAAGAATCCCTCACTGGTGAATCAGTTCGCAAACAGAGGTGATAGTAGAGGACACTGAAGGGAAATGAACCACAGAGACATAGAGGACACAGAGAGGGTGGTTTTTTCCCCGGCCGGGAGACGGCGGCCAGGGAAAAGAGCCTCCGCCTTCGGCGGAAGCTCCTTTAGCAGAACACCAAATGTTTCCAGATCCAAGTTGATTCTCAAGAACCTGCCCGAAGGGCTGTGTTCTTTTGCCCGATCGTCGTCTCCCGATCGGCAAAAAATAAAATTCCTCTGTGCTCTCCGTGCCTCTGTGGTTAGTAATAAAAGCAGAGGATGTGCTACTAGCATTCTATGGAGCGACCCTGTTCTGACAGTTTGGGGAGGAGGATGCTCAATTGAGTTTGGTTGTGGTGGGTCAAAATCTATCGCATCGGATGTTTGACACTTCTTCCTCGAGGTCATCATCCATTGCCTTCAAAAATTTTTCCAGAGGATAGCTTTTACCGCAGGACCCGCAGCGCAAATCAACCCTCCGTCAAGTTCTATGAACCCGGAGAGGACTCTTGCACGTCAAACATTGTAGCTGGGATCTCGCCATCTAGCCCTCATTGAGATGTTCTTGAACGGTTGTAAGTCGAACTGCCTATCATGCTGCCGCGCTCATGAAAAGATAGTAATCTTCCTGGTCTTTATCAACTCAGTGCCCAGAAAATCCATACAACATATACCTATGGAGCGCAAAAAGATTGACGAGACCAACTACCATCTCGCCATAGATGTTTTCTTCAAGGTCCACATCACAAATCTGTCGCAAAGACCCCCAATGTTCTCCGCCTCAAACGAACCTGCACACTGCGGACAGGTTTTCGGGATCGTCCTTAGCTCCTCGCTATCTTTCGCTTGCAGACTTTTCTTGCAAGATTTGAACCTGCCCCTTTCCACCGAAGACCTGCTGCCACTTGCCCAGGAAAGGAACACATGCTAATAGTTCAACTGATAAGGCAAATACCCACTACATGAGAAGTCTGCTTCTGTAAGTGAACAGCGCCAAGCTCACATCTATGACTGGGGTTTGCCATGTTCCCGGATCAGAGTTTACTATCAAGGAAACGAATATGGCTAAAACACCGCTTGGGTTTATCGATTTTCATGATTATGAAGAGAGTCTGCCTGCCCTTATGGAACTGCTCAATGTCGGACCACACCTGTCTTCTGTTGAGAGGGTCGTCATCAAGCCCAACCTGGTCAATACCTCTCGCCCTCCCGTAACCACTCCGGTGGAGCTGGTGGCTGCAATAGTCGACTATGTGAGGAATGTAAGCAGTGCAAGGATAGTAGTGGCAGAAGGGTGTGGATCGCCTTTATACGACACCTACAGACCATACCGCAAACTTGGCTACGTGGAGTTGGCTGATGCAAAAGGAATCGGCCTGGTCGATCTCAATGACGCCGAACTCTTGAAACTCAGCGACAGCCGGTGTCGCCTCTATCCGCAGTTCATGATGCCCCGTGTGGTGATGGAGTCTTTTCTCATATCCGTCCCGGTACTCAAAAGACATTCCCTGGCGAAAGTCACCTTGACCATGAAAAACATGATGGGGTGCGCCCCTCCAAGTCACTACGGTGGCTTAGTCTGGAAAAAGTCCAAATTCCACAAAAACATGCACCGCTCTATTTTTGAGATGAATCTCTACCGCACCCCCGACCTCACCATACTCGACGGCAGCGTGGGGCTCGCGAGCTACCACTTGGGAGGGCCGAAATGTAAGCCTCCGGTGAAAAAGCTGGTGGGTGGTTTCGATCCCGTTGCGGTGGACAGTTATGGTGCCGGGCTTCTTTGTCTGGATTGGAGGGAAATAAAACACATTGCTCTGGCGCACTCTGTGTTGGGCAACGGAGAAGCACAGCCGGTTAGTTCACTTGAGGCAAAGCACAATGAACAGATTGCATAGCACGTAAAGAAAAAGCGAGACTAGGCCAAGGCAAGACAGGCGAGACAGGAAGACTATTTGAAATTCTTGAAACCTTTCCCGCCTTTCTCGCTTTTCTCGCCTTTATACCTCGTGCTTACTGACACTTACTTTCCCCTAATCATCACCAGCAACATTTTGAACCTTTCGACAGCATGCAAAGCATGGGGAACCTGAGCCGGCATGATCAGCATTTCTCCGCTCTTGACCTCATGGGGCTTGCCGCCGATTGTAATCTCTGCCCTCCCATCCAAAATGTGTACCACGGCATCGAAGGGTGCTGTGTGCTCACTCAGCCCCTGCCCCGCAGCAAAGGAGAATAGGGTGATGTTGCCAGTGTCTTTCTTAAGCAAGGTCTTGCTAACCACAGAACCGTCGGCGTAATCGACATGATCCGCTAGGTTAAAAACCGCACCTGTTGGAGTTCCTGCATTCTCCGTCATCACAACCTCCTCTACTAATGAAGGTAACTCGAGAAAGGGGCCCACTGAGGGGTGGATTCATAATTCAGGGCCAATATGACCACGCTCTGTCTGACAGATGACAGTTCTGAGCCCTTTGCTGCTGAGGACTCGGTGGACTTCCACCATTTCCTCGTAACTGGGTTTGACCAGGTCCAGCCTTTTGAACTCCGGCCTGTAGTCTAGGACACAAACCTGAATCTCCGGATCTATCTCGGACAGCTTCTCTCCCATCACTCCCAGTTCTTGAACTGAAATCAGCTTGCGGTTGTAAGGAATCCCGACTCCAGTGAAGACTCTGTCCTTATATTTCTCAATCAGATACCTCACCGCGTTCCAGGCAGTAGTATGATAGCGCTCTGCCAGTTTTTGATCTCTTACCCCGGTAATGCGCACAAATGATTCCAGATACAAGCCTTTGAGATCCGGACCCACATCAGTCATACCGGCCTCAACCAATTCATCTATGTAGTCCCTGGTCAGAATGGAACCGTTGGTATCCACATGAATCCTTGCACCCGAATCAGGGTTTAACTCTTTGAGCTTGCTAACATAGTCCAGTAGCCATCTTCTGTTGAGGGTACTTTCACCTCCGGAGATCGCCATCCTGTCAACCGAAAAGTTCTGCCTTGCCGCAGTCATGCGTTTTGCTGCCTCCAGTGGTGTAAATGCTTTGCCACTTCCCATATAGGCTATGTCCCAATTCTGGCACTGGCCACAACGGAAGTTGCAGCCGGCAGCAAAGCAGGCAGTCTCTATGTAGCCAGGTTTGCTTTTCATCCCCCAGGGTGTCCCCACGCCGCCAACCTCATGTCCACTGAAGCCGGTGATGATTCTCATGGGAATGTACTGCTCTGATAGCCTGGTCTTAATTGTCAACCCATGACTCACTGTGGTACTACAAGCGGGTTTTGGCTCACCATTGACTTCAACCGCGCAACTCCAGCAGCCTCCAGTCTCACAGGGAGTGAACAAAGAGTCATGCTCCGGGAATTGTGTAATCCTGTAACCACTCAGCTCCATGACCTTCTTGACGGTGATCCCCGCCTGGACTTCCAGGCTGCCACCATCGAGTTCAATTGACACTTTGTTGGCCATCGTTCTCTACCAACTCTACCCAAACACCCCTTACGCCCTTTTCGCCTCCACCAAACAGTCCATATGCTCGCCCTCTCTCACCAGTTTCACTTCCCCGAAGCCTGCTTCTTCCAGAATTTCCTTGATTTCGTCAAAAGTGTAGGTGTCTCCCCCTTCGGTGTTCACCAGCATATTAAGAGCAAAAAGAGTTCCCTGTGGAGGGCGGGTGCGAGCTGGGTCCATTACGTGATCGCGAATGAGTACGGTACCGCCTGGCAGAATGGCCCGGTGTATTTTCTGGTAGAGCGCCAGGTTCTGTTCAGGGCTGTTCTGGTGGATGATCGCCGAAAGCAAGACGAGGTCACAGCCCGGTGGGAGTTCGTCTTTGAAAAAATCTCCTGCCACACATTCCACTCGTTCCAACAACCCTTCCGCTCCAAGCCGCTCTTCAGCCCAGCGAATGACATCGGGCAAATCAAACAGTACCGCCGTCATTTCCGGGTTTTTCTCCAGAAACGCGATGGTGTAGGTACCGGTAGCGCCTCCAATATCCAGGAGCCGTCTGAAAGGTGCAAGGTTGTAACTGTCGGCTATCTCTTGTGATAAGGTTCTGCCAACCACATGCATGGCGCCAATAAATGCCTTGAGACTGTCTTTACCCCTTTCAGTAACTGACTTCCTTTTGGGATTTGTTCCCGTTTTTACCGTCTCGGTAAGACCGCCCCAGCTTTCCCACAAGCCACTGAGGTGGAGTACCATCGGCAGTTCAGTTTCCAAATGTTCTGACGACAGCAGAGCACCCCGCTCTGTGTTTTGGTAGATACCATTGTGCTTGGACAGCAGTTGCAGGGCCACAAGACAGTCCAGAAGTCTCGTCAAACACCTGCGGTCACACTCGAGCCCCTTGGCAAGATCTTCTGCAGTAGATCGCTCCTTCTCCAGCCGAGTGAACAAATCCAGCTCAGCAGCCGTTAAGATAACCCTGCCTTTCAAGAAACCCCTTACATCCTCCAGAACTGCACCTTCTATCATGGTCTCTCTCCTTCAATGGAATTGTGAATTTCATTTAACCATATTGTCTCGACTTAATCAAAAGGGTTATACAACGTTAAAAACCGTACCCCTTTCATAATTTATTCCTTGCGATGGATGAAAAAATGAGTAAGATGATTATCTTTTGAAAATATGTGAAAACCGAGTTGAGTATAAAACCTATAAATAGGGAAAGAACCGCATGGAAAATATCTGGCTACTGCTACTGATCATCGTAGGGTGGGTGGTGCTCAATCGATGGGTACTGCCTAGATTGGGGATTTCGACTTGAATGAGTGGAAATTGCGAGATCGGGGACCGATCCCAAGCACACAGTGATAACCCAAAGAATCCCGAGTAGCGTGACTCGAACCGCAGGGTACGGAAGAAACCGGTCTGCAGGGTTTTTTTGAACTTCATCACCCTGCGAAAGCTAGATACACCTGGAGAAGTTCTGTTGGATTGAAAGGGGAGAAAATCATGGCTGAGAAAGTTCACATGTGTGAGACCTGTGGTAAAACGACCGACAAATTGGGGCATCTATGTGATCCAGTTGAGGTAGACGAGGCTTACGTTTGTGACCACTGCGGTCAGGCATCAACCGATCCACGTCACATCTGTAAACCCAAGCTGCAAAATATTAATTTTGTCTGTATTGCCTGTGGCCGAGTAGCTGAACTTCCAAGTCAGCTCTGCAATCCGCGGGACATCGAGCTCATGAAAAAACAGGATCCCCCCACAAAAATAACCTAGCTCGGAATTTGGAGAGCCTACGATTTCAATACGAGTCCGGAGTATGGGTTTGAGGGAGTCTTGCCCTTTGCTGGGGCGGCAGGATAAGGAATAAAACAAGGTCGCACTACGAAATCAAACGTCACCTCTTATTGTTTCCGAGCGTCTTTCCTGTGGCATCACCGGCGCTAACCGAGTGTCGTCTCTTCTTGGTCACCAGATGCAGACGGCTTTTGGATAATTCCCCTCTTACGACCACATGCCACCCACCCAGCGGAATTTTGTCGGTGGTCTCGAGTACCTGAAAGTGTGTGGATGCAGCACCAGAAGGTACCGTGGCCCGGTAAAATTTTCCTTCTGCGCCATTGTACCGGTAGAGGTAATAGTGCCCATCCCGAGTTATTTCACTCGCCTCGCAAACCAGCATCCTGGGGTCACGAATTATTTCCATTAGAGTGTATTGTGGTTTCATCATCGGCCAATCCTTGGCTCACTGAGGATGTATCTTGGAATTATATCATATCCTGAGATTGTTGGGCTTGGGTCGGTGTCTGTGCTCTTCTGACTGGCGTGGATGGCGAAGGTATGAAAAACTCCGTACATTTCTTTTTTCAGTTTCACGCAATGTTGTGAGTCTGACCGTAGAGAAATTTTTGCAGTCTCTTTTTATCCTCACCTGGAGTATCCACAAAATCAACGCCTAGCTTTACGGTATTCTCCTCTCGGACAACATGGCGTACCAAGCCCTGAGTTTCGATTACTCCAAAACGAGAAGGGAGATGTATTTCCAACTGTAATCGGCAACCGGCATGAAATGCTTCCATGGCTGGGCCCATGGCCACCAGCGTCATGCCTGAGATGGAAATATCCTCTGAAGCTGCCTTATATGTATGTTTGATCATCTCCTCTGGCAAACTCTCCAACGGCCACACCCCAAAGCTAACCAGAAGCCTTTCTTTGAATCGAGGCTCCTTCCTCCTCTCATGTATATTTGCCTCAGCCCGCTTCTTTTTGGAGTCCTCCTCACGCTCGCGAAAATACTGGACGAGAACTTCCTTAATTTGCGGATAACGCATCATGATTCTTTGCATATTTTTATAGCTAAACTCAGCCAGGAGACTTTCTCTGGCTGTTGCCACCGAACTCGATCTCGGTTGGCCGGAGAGCAGCGCCATTTCCCCGAAAAACTGATTGGATTCCAGGGTGGCCAGTGGGAACTCCTTGCCTTGGTGGTCCTTGGTGAATACCTGCACCCGGCCATCTAGAATGATGTAAACGGAGCGTCCCGGATCACCCTCCTGGAAAACAAGTTGGCCAGCGCTGAAAAGATGCAGATTGGCAATATCTTCCAACCCTCGCAGCTCCTGCTTGCCGAGAGATCTAAAAATAGGGGTGGAGAGGAGGGCCCCTTGCAGTCGCATGAAACCGGGATTGGTTCGATTTGGATCTATAAAAGGAGCTTGATAGTTGATGAGCGACGAAAACACTTGTATGGTCGCGGAGAGTTGTTCTGTTTTATCTGAAACACCTTCCTCCATGAAGGTTAGTGTAGATTCCCCAATTTGAAAAGAATCTCTCACAGTTAAGGTTTTAGAAACCACACGCTCCCCGGCAAAAATGATTCCATTGGCGCTGCCAAGATCTTCAATAATCCAGGAACCCTGCTGGAAGCTGACTCTGGCGTGGGTGCGAGAGACGTTGTAATCCACAAGGGTTATGTCATTTTCTGGATTGCGGCCAATAGTCACCGAACCTTCCAAGGGGTAGATACTTTTCTGCAAATTCTCCCTTTTTAAAGCAAGATAAAATCTCTTCACTCTCTAACTCCATCTAACATCAATGCCAGAGACGAAACGAATCGTAGCCAGCATCCAAGACCAAAATGTGACTCCGAATAAAGAGATCAACCCTCAGACATTGCTGCAAGTTTCGGGCCCACACTGAGAACAAATTAAAAACAGAAGGAGGCAACAGCTTTTACGGGATTTTAAAGTATTCAGCCGGGAACAATCTCTGAAACTTACTCTAGTGGGCCTAAAGCAAAGGTAACAGGATGCAAAAGGGACGGCTGGGATGAACGGGAAAGTGAGGCGTGGGAATAAGTTTTTTCTACGCAATCTTGCAACCGTAAAAAAAATCGTGTACTTTTTGATCATAGAGTTTTCGTCCCAACTTTTGAAAAATCCTGTCTATTATCATTGCTTCTAAAAATGCCCTTGCACAATGTCTCTAGCCTGCCGACATCTGCGTCCGCAGTCTAGATAGTCTTGGAAGGGGGTGATGAAAGCCACAAAACAATTTACAAGGTCTCAGTAAGTGACTGATTCTGACCACATCAAGGGGGAGGCCATGCATTTTTTTGTTAAAAGAATGAAAGTTCTTTACTTGTTCCTCTTTCTTGCCACTCTCTTCTTCGTCTATCCGGTTGTGCCCGTAGGCGCAGCATATCCTGTTCCCGATATGGACCCGCAAGGATATCCTGCGCTAAATACTGGCTGCCTCGCTCCAGGCAAATGCCATTCGGGTATCGAACCCATCCGGGCGCACCAGTCCGAGATGGCCAAACAGATCTACAATATGGGCTCAAAGCTGGGGGATCTCAACGGCTGTGTGGTCTGTCACGGAGGCGACCCGACGGAAGAGAAGGATGCCAAGAAAGCTCACACTGGGGCACCTGAAGGAAGCCCTCTCAATACCTTTGTCCTCCATGCTGCTTCCGTCTGGGTAAATCAAAAGATCTGCGGCCAGTGCCACAAAGAATATGTGTATGCCCAGTACCGTTCCATCATGAATACGGAAGCCGGCAAGATCCAAGGCGCGATCTGGGGCTGGGGCCCTGCAAGTACAGGTTACACAGTGAAATACGGTAATTACGACGTAGACGACCCCGATGGCTCCACACCTGTGTTTGGAACAGAAGAATACAAGGAATACACCCAAGGGCTCATGAACGCCTATCCGGACAATTTCCCGGCCAAACTCATCCAGGTCCCCAAAACCGACGTTGAAAGCCTCAAAGACAAGCCCTATGAGGCAATCTATACCTACATCCGTACCGATTGCCAACGCTGCCACGTTGGCGTTAAGGGCAGAAACAAGCGGGGGGACTTCCGCGGCATGGGCTGCGCCGCCTGTCATATCCCCTATAATAATGCTGGACTTTACGAAGGCGGTGACCAGACGGTTAAACGGGACCAAACCGGTCATGCCATGGTCCATTCCATCCAGTCTACTCGCGAAGCCAAAGTGGTGGTGAACAATATGGTTTATTCTGGAATACCCCATGAGACCTGTGTTTCCTGCCACAATCGAGGCAAGCGCATCGGCGTCTCTTTCCAGGGCCTGATGGAATTTCCCTACGGCAGCCCCTTCACCGCTGACGGGAAGAAACAGCCCAAACTACACACCAAGGTCTACCAGTTTATTCAAGATGATACCCACCACAAGCTAAAATCCCGCGAAGGTAACCCCGAGGGTGGGCTACTTTGTCAGGATTGCCACGCCACCACCTCAATGCACGGCAACGGCAATATCACTGGTACCTTACTGGCCAACGTAGAAATCGAATGTTCAGACTGTCATGGAACCGCGACCCTGTATCCTTGGGAGCTACCTCTGGGCTGGGGCGATGAATTCGGCAACCAACTCGATATGAATAAACCCCGCGGCGTGACCAAGGAACTCCTGGAAAACCAGACCAAATACGCCACGAAATACCCTCCCCAGGATGGGTATTTGCTCACTGCTCGCGGCAATCCTTTCGGCAACGTTGTCCGTGAGGGCAATAAAGTGGTCGTCCACTCAGCCAGTGGCCTGGACTTCGAGGTTCCCGCCCTGAAAGGAATCAACCTTCAAGACAAATGGCAGAACAAGAATGCTGCTGTTGCAGCGAAAATCAGAACCCCTGGGCATTTGCAGAAGATCGAATGTTACGGCTGCCATTCGGCCTGGGCGCCGCAGTGTTACGGCTGCCATGTCAAAGTAGATTTCTCAGGTGAAAAGAGAGCCACGGATTGGGTAGCCGCCGGCAATACCCACTTTCCTGACGGCCACACCGCAGAATCCATCCGAGATGGAAAACCGCCGGTGGCGCCAGGCGTTGCCTTCGGCAAGACTTCGGAAAACCGCTCTTACCTCAGGTGGGAAAACCCTGTCCTTGGCATCAATGGTGAAGGTCGGGTGAGCCCGATTGTCCCTGGCTGTCAGCAAATCACCACCGTTATCGCTCCAGACGGTGAGACCTTGATTCACAACAAGATCTGGAGAACACCGCCAAACACTGAAGGCGGCGGCGCTGATGGCCAGCGGGGTATAGATATGGCCCCGGCTGCGCCACACACTACCGCCCGCCAGGCACGGGAGTGTACCTCCTGTCACGCAACCACGAAGGCTCTGGGTTACGGAACACACGGCGGCAGATATCTGCGACAGTACACAGGTGGTATCTACGTCGATATCATGAATGAGAAAGGCCAACTTGTAACCAAGACCGCCAAGTTCCAGATCAGTCCCATTCCCGATCTGCCCATGGATCTGGATCAGGTTGTCACCCGAGAGGGGGAGCAAGTTCAATCGGTTGGGCAGCACTGGCCGCTTTCCGGGCCATTGACCAAAGACCAGCGTGACCGTATGGAGCGGATAGGCGTCTGCCTCTCCTGCCACAAAGATGTTCCCGACGGTGCCTTCGCCTACCGGGTTGTGAGCAAAGCAGGCAGCGTTTTGGGACTTATCCCGAAAACCGACGAGGAACACCAAAAACTTATTGGCCGGGCTTTGTATATGGCAGCCAGCGTAGAAGTGCTTGGCGGTATCATCATTGCCACCATCGTGGTGATCCTCGGGATTTACTTTGTTTTCCGAAGGAAAAAGAAGACGTAACTGGCAAAAGTTACACTGTCGAAGACCACAGCTTATTAAAAACTTTGACCCCTAATGCACCGCCTGTTTATCATAACAGGCGGTTTTTTTCGCGTAACTCTAAAACGAATACGGTTCGGTCGCACATGTCATTCTTGATGACAGCCCTCGTCAGGTTAGGGTTGTTGAATGGCGGGAATCCTGCTACATTCCTGCGGATGGATGGTGAGGCCAATCAAAGGGTGTTGGTTCCGAGGCGTACCCGAACGGTTGGTCGCAGGGGGAGCCTGTCCTGAGCCTGTCGAAGGAACACCCGAGGACGCCAGGAAGGACGGCCATATCCGTGGTCGCAGTAAGTCATTCATGAAATATCCGGGCTAGACGTGCGACGAGGAAAGATGAGCTGAGCGGAGGTACTCTTTCATGCAGAGCAAGAAAGTACTGGTAGTAGACGATGAAATGGACATGCGAATCTTCATCTCCACCCTTTTAGAGACCAGCGGTTACAAACCAATTATTGCCACCAACGGCGAGGAGGGCATTGAGCAGGCCCGCAAGCATAAACCGGCGGCTATCATCCTTGATGTCTTGATGCCAAAATCGGGCGGTGTAGAGATGTACCGACAGGTAAAAACAGACGAGAATTTAAAGGATATCCCGGTGATCATGATCTCGGCAATCGCCAAGAAGACCTTCTTCCACTCCATGCAAATGCTCAATAGCTACCGGGGCCAAACTGTACCGGAGCCGGAGGCCTACATAGAGAAACCTCCGGAGAGTGATGAGTTGCTCGAAACCCTTTCCAAATGCATTGGTTCTGCACAGTGAACCCTAATGCCGCAGGAGTCGGCCAGATGCGAAAACCGAAAAAAGGGCGCCCTAAGGCGCCCTTTGCTTTTCTTCTCGCTGATACGGCTCGTATGTCTTTGTAGAAAAGTAATGCTACCGTGGCCTTCCTTTTCCCTGTTCACGGATATCTATCTCAACTACTCCATCCTCTTCATGAAAAGAGAATATCAGCTTCAAGATCAATACTAGGGTAAGAACAATTGCAATCACACACAGGATACTAACTGCTGAAATCATCCCACACCTCCTGCCTTGGTAGGCTCTGCTCGTTCACCTATCTCGTTTGTGCAGGAGTGGTGCCAATAAAAAGGAAATATAAAACATACTTAAATAACAAATAGTTATAAATTACTTTCTGAAAGAGCCATCTTGCCAAATCACCACATCTTGCCAAACGACCAGTCCCAAACGGCCAAAACAACAAACCCGCTTCTGAGACTGTGAAGCCGCCACGGTTTGTTGAATTACAGGATCATTGAACCTTGGTCTGGGTCTCTTCCTCTATCAGCCTTTTGAGATTTTTGGCGCTGGTCGAGGTGTCAGAGGAATCTATGTTCCGCTCCATGGCCTTTTGGGCCGCATCCAGATCATCCAATAAGTAATAGAGCGCCGCCAGCATGAATGAACCACCCGGGTCATTTTCGAAAAACCGGTCTGCCTGTTCATATCGTCCCTTTGTCCGTTCCACCTTGGGTCGAAGTTTCTCGTCGATGGCCACGTAAGGCAGGGCCTCTGGATTCTCTTGCAGGGCCCGGCGCATGGCCCTGATGCCTTTGTCAAGTCGGCCCAACTCGGCTAAAGCAAGGGCGTACCCTACCTTCGGCATGCCTTCGGAGGGATTGGCTTGTGCATAGTAGCCGAAGGCTTGCAGTGCTTCGGCTGCTCGATCCTCTCTCAAGAGGTTCCAGCCACGGGCGTAGTCTTCTTGGTAATCGATGCTGCCATCGGAACTAGCGTCATCTGAGCTGTCTCGGTAGTCATCTTGATAGGCATTGTAGTAATAAAGGCTGGCCGGGTACGGTCGGTAATAATACCGGTAACCGTATGGATAACGGTAATACCCGTAGTTGCCATAATAGCCATAGCCCCGATAATACCCGCGCCGATAGGAACGCTTCGGCCCGTAGTGCTTGGAACGGTAGTGATGGCGTTTGTACCCATAGCGATGCTTGGCGCCATAGCCATAGGGGCTGTGGCGGTAGCGCTGTTTGGTACTTTGTTTGTAGTGGCCGCCACGGAAGTTCCGCTTTTGACCGCCTTTGAATTGGCCAGGTCTGGAGATATGCCCAGGCCCACGAGAATTACCGCGCCGTGCCTCCGACTCCGCAGTCAAAGTGATAAAAAATATTGATAGAACAGCAGTTATAAGGACCTTGCCTGTTGCTTTCATGTCAAAACTCCTTTCCAAGTACTTGTCGAAGGAGCATGCGAAACATTACGTTGATCTTCCTTGCACTCGTTTCCTCCCTGCAGACCGCCACTATTTCGCCCTGGCCTCATCACACTACCTACTTATCGGGAGTTACGCACAATGTGCAGCAGGTTGTCTGCTCCTGCCGCAGACAAGCCGAGGCCAGTCAACTCCGCTTGCAGTTGTGATAAACTGCCGTGCCCACCAAGGTAGCCATTTACCCGAGCTGCAGCAGTTGAATTCACAAAATCTTCGTTGGCAGCATAGATTGCTTTGAACTCTCTCATAAGGTTTCGATTGAGCTGCAATTGATACTTCTGGTGATACGGCTCGGCCAGATAAAACTCGGAGTAGGCTGTGATCTCAGTATGGACCTTACCATCTGTCCTGGCTGCAATACTCTCTTTCCTTTCCATGGCCAACCTTTTTTGTTCTTCATTATGATAGAACACTGCCGCTTTGTATTGCCTCGACCAAGGACGCCGAGCAGGATTGTGGCTGCGCCAGAAGACCTCCAAGAGCTCCTTGTATGAGGTCCTGGCAGGATCATAATCAATCTGGATTGTCTCAGTATGATCGCCGAGGTTGGAATATGTGGGTTCTTTTGTGGTACCACCCGCATAGCCAACTCGGGTTCGAATGACACCAACGATGCTTCCAAACTGGGCATCTGGACCCCAAAATCAGCCCAGGGCAAAGGTCGCCGTTTCCGTATTCCTTGGGGCCTTGAGGTCTATTGGGGGAATCGCCACATCGAGGCTAGAATAACCTTTTGCCAGTTCCATATCGTTCCTCTCTTTCACAGATCGCCAGTCCTGATTTGAGCTGTCGCAGCCATGAAAAAAAAGGCCGCCTCCCAGAACCGTCACTACCACCAGGAGCAATACCGTCCAAGGGCGAACATGTCCAATTTTGTATTTTTTATTCGGCGCCACTTCCATTCTACTCGTTTTTGGTTGGCGCAAACTTCAGTGCCAGCGAATTGATGCAGTAGCGCAGCCCCGTGGGAGGTGGACCATCATTGAAAACATGTCCCAGATGTCCGTCACACCGGTTGCACAACACCTCAGTCCTTCTCATGAAAAAACTGTTATCCGCTTCTGTTCTGATACTGTTCTCGGAAATCGGCTGCCAAAAGCTGGGCCAGCCCGTGCCGGAATCAAACTTGGTATCCGAGCTGAATAGATGATTATCACACCCTACACACTGATAGATGCCTTTCCCTTTGAAGTTGTGGTATTTGCCACTATATGGCGGCTCAGTTCCTTTTCTCCGGGTAATCTTGAATTGCTCCGGGCTCAGCATCCGGCGCCATTCTTCATCACTTCTTACAATTTTATCAGTCACATTGAACTCCTTCTTCTTGGTAGGCTCGGAGGAGTTTTTTGCCGGTGTGTTCGGGAAATGTTCTCGGACAAAACCCCAGGCCCACGCCGGAAGTCCCAAAAGCAGAGCAAAGACGCCAAACTGCTTCAGGAAAAACCTGCGGCCAGACCGGTTATCTGAACCTGGTACTGGTGATTTCATAACGATCTCCTTCCCACCGCGGTGGATACTCGACGTGTGTTCTTTGTTGGTATGATAATCATTAGTAGGAAAAGAGTCCAAACCATTACATACAAACGTGTTCGTTGTGAGTTGTGAAAAACTCTTACTCCTTGGAATCTGTCGGTTCTTGGATTATAAATGAAACTGAGATCAATGCCGTCTCCAGCCTTTCTCTTGAAAAACGAGTGTAAGAATGATGTAAAATCCGAATCTCAAAGATATCCCTGCAGACATTGAGACGACCGCTGGAATGCCAAAGCTAGCCACCGACAAAAAAGTCATATCCTGGGCTCTCTACGATTGGGCCAATTCCGCCTTTGCCACCACCGTAATGGCGGGCTTCTTTCCCATATTCTTCAAAGAGTACTGGAATGTGGGCGTGGAGGCCACCACCAGTACTTTTCGCCTGGGACTAGCAAATTCCATAGCCAGCCTCATTGTTGTCGCCATGGCACCGCTGCTAGGAGCAATCGGCGATCAGGGCGGAGTAAGGAAAAAATTCCTCCTCTTTTTTGCCGCCATGGGCGTTGTCATGACCGGCAGCCTTTTCTTCGTGGCCCGGGGAGCCTGGCACATTGCCGTGCTCATTTACATCGTGGCAATCATCGGCTTTTCCGGCGGTAATGTGTTTTATGACTCACTCCTGATAAGCGTCGCTCCCTCCGGAAAAGAGGATATGGTCTCAGCTCTGGGCTTTGGCCTGGGTTATTTGGGTGGTGGGCTGTTATTCGCTTTCAACGTTCTCATGACCCTGAAGCCCGCTTGGTTCGGCCTGCCTGATGCCGGTACAGCGGTGCGTATCTCTTTTCTCAGCGTCGCTATCTGGTGGGCTATCTTCTCCTTGCCTGTGATGATCTGGGTAAAGGAGCCACCGACCCATCGCAAAACAAGCGGCTGGAAAATGGTCGGCAGTGGTTTCCGGCAGCTCAAAACAACCTTTGCGGAAATCCGCAAACTGCGAGTAGTGTTCTTTTTTCTCATAGCTTATTGGCTTTACATAGATGGGGTTGACACCATAGTCAGAATGGCGGTGGACTACGGCATGTCCCTGGGCTTTCCTGCCGACAGCCTCATCGTGGCTTTGCTCATCGTCCAATTTGTGGGCTTTCCTGCCGCCATCCTCTTCGGCAAACTCGGCGAAAAGCTGGGCACCAAGAATGGTATTCTGTTGGGCATTGTGATCTATGTTGGGGTGACCATATGGGGAAGATTCATGAACAATCCAGGCGAGTTTTACCTACTGGCGGTGGCCATCGGCCTGGTGCAGGGCGGGGTTCAGGCCCTGAGCCGCTCCCTTTATTCCCGTCTCATCCCCACCAATAAGGCCGCTGAATTCTTCGGTTTTTATAATATGCTGGGTAAATTTGCCGCTGTGATTGGGCCAATATTAATGGGTTTAGTGGGTGTTCTCACCGGTAATCCGCGCCATGCTATCCTCTCAATTTTAATACTATTTATAGGTGGGGCTATCATGCTGTACTTTGTAGACGAAAAGGAAGGTGCGCGAATTGCCCGCGAACTGGAGGCGAAAGGATTGACATAGAAAGGGAAAAAGGCAAGCTAAACATTTTTTCTCAGCCATCAGTACAAATCCATTACTCTATGCGCTATGCGCTATGCTCTATGCTTCTCACACTTTGAATTCCCCCACTGGATAAACGTCCAGCGCATGCTCGACTATCTTTTTGACCATCTCAAAAAAGTCAACACCCACAGGGTCGGTTAACCTGATCCTGTTGTCAGCCCCTGGCCAGGCGGAAGGTACACAGGCTGCATCGCTCTTGTCGATGAGCTCTTCTGGGGCGAAGAAATAAAGACCCAACTCGTATTCGAAAAGAGAAACCCGCACCAAAAATCGTTCATCCGCAGAGACAAAACGAAAAAGGTCGCCCCTATACATACTCGAGAAATCGACCACTTCCGGTTCCAACAGATAAAACAAACGATACATTCCTCTCGGGGTATCCTCGGCTTTGTAACTGCCGCAGTCATGGTAATCACCCTCGGTAGAGGTGGCGAGCTTAACGCATTTTCGAAATAGTTCTTCGATACCCTCGGCATCATCCTTTTCCCAATGTTTGTCCCAGTCAAATTGTGGCGACAGCATCTCAAGCAGTTCTTGAATGTCATCCTTCACTTCATACTCCTTATAACCCTAGCCTTTCCACTATTCGGTTCGCAGCTTCTAGCCCAGTATTAAAACTTATCTCCAGACTTGATTTGTACAGACCGTCGCCGGCGAAAAGCAGATTGCCTCGGAGTTCTGTCAGCATTTTCCTCAACTCATGCTGCTGCCGCACTGAGCCCGGCCTCAACTGCACCGCCCCGTGTGGCCAGCGATAAACTCTTGAAAAAATCAGTCTGTCTGCAAAACCAGGATAGAGCTTGCCCACATCCTCTAGCACAGCCTCCGTGATCCTCGCGTCTGGTGCAGCAAGCAAGACGCGACTGGCTGGCTCACAGAGAATAGCTGTTACCAGGCTCTTGCCCTGAGGAATCCGCTGGGGACTCTTGTGGTGATCAAATATAACGGTGGCCAAAACCCGATCGTCTTTCCGGAGCAGGTTATTAACCATTGAGGTGGTCGGGTACTCCCGGTCAACTGCCAGTGCTGTAACAATGCTCGGCGCGTAGCGCACACTTCGAAAACCGTCTGCCAAGTCCTCCGATAGTCCATCAACAATGTTTATCACCAGAGGCAACGGAACGGCCGAAATTACGCCCGCCGCAAGGTATGATCTAGGGTTTTCTCCTCCAACGTGAATTTCATAAAGCCCTTCCCGGGAAGCTGGCGCAATCTTGACCACCGGTGAATTCAGCCTGACATCAAGTTCTCTCATCAGTTGCTCTGGCACCATACCCATTCCTTCAGTAAAAGCGAAAATCTTGAATGTGGTCAAGTTCTTGATGGTAGCCAGAAAAGCTAATTTCGAATTCTGCTCTGGGACCCCCAAAAAGACTTCACTGAAGATAGGGTAAGCAATTTTCTCCAGAATTTCCTCATCGAAACTTTCTCGCAAATATTCCGCCGCAGATTGTCTTTCCAAATCGAAGGTCTTGCTTGTTGGCTGGCCTATATCCAAGGCTTTTCCCAGGGATTGGGCGTACAGAAACAGTTTGATCATGTCCCTTTTGTTTCTGCCGCTCAGGAGCTTGTATTTCAAAAAATCCATCGGCGATCCGATTTTGATCTTATACTCTCTGCCGCCGCTGAAGGTGGATGTGGTCCCTGAGGTTGGCAACAGATGGTCTCGGAAGCCGAGAGCTTGGATGAAACTGAGGAGATTTCTGTGAGCGTCCGGGAAGGTATAAGCACCCTTGTCGATGATAAATCCTTCGCATTCTTCAGAGCTCATTCTCCCGCCGACGAATGAACGCGCCTCAAGAATGATGGAGTCGCAGCCACCTTTTTTCAGCTGGTAGCCCGCCGCCAGACCCGCTATCCCTGCCCCGATGATGACTACATTGGTGTCCATATTCCAGTAAAATGAATGGGGTCAAACCCTGATATCATGCACGCCTTCACTGATAATAGGCAAGGTTTGACCCCACTCTCTCCTATGTGACTCTATTGCATCCTTCTGATTCTCACTTCAATTTCATCGTAGTCTCGAAGCAACTTCACCAGCTGAGAAGTGTCACTCTGGCCGTAGTGGTATGGGTAGAGAATTTTCGGTTTGAAAGCCTTGGCGGCATCGGCCACCATCTCCGGCGTCATGGTGTAAGGCAGGTTCATCGGCAGAAAGGCGATGTCAATCCTCTTCAGATTTTTCATTTCAGGAACGTTTTCGGTATCCCCCGCCACATAAACTCTTTTGTCACCGAAGGTAATCACGTAACCGTTGCCCACACCCTTCGGATGAAAAGGAACCCCTGCGCTGCGCATGTGCACTAGGTTATAGGCCGGAACCGCCTCAATTTTCAGGCCTTCAATAGTTTTGACATCCCCATTTTTCATAATTACACCACCGAGAACCCGGCTGGCGCACGCCTCGGTCAAAACTATCGATGTTTTCTCTGTGCGAATGACCTCTACCGCCTGCGGGTCAAGGTGATCGCGGTGGTCATGGGTTATGAGAATAAGGTCAGCTTTTGGCATCTTGGAATAATCAGCCTCCCTGCTTACCGGGTCTACATGGATTCCCTTGCCTCCAAAGGCAAACATCAGGGTCCCATGTCCTATGAAAGTGATGTGCAGTTTGCCGCCGGATGTCTCGATCACATCAGTCTCAAAACCAGCCTGAGCCACGGTTGAAAACAGGAGACCGAAAACCAGGATAACGATACCTAAATCCGATTTACACATACTCCACCCCCTACTCTTGTCATGTGGAAGCGGCTTTTTCGCCGGGGCGCATCCCTTGCCAGGCCGGAAGCCAGCCGCTATTTTAGCCCGGATATTTCATGAGTTGCTGTCGCGAGACCACGAAACTGGGAACCCGCTTGCGGGACTGAGCGGAGCGAGCGCGAATTAGATGGGCTTGCCACCTGGCAACCGTACCGCGTACCGCGGGATTGGTTTCCGTACCTGAACGGTACGTCTCAGGGGCCGACACCCGAGGACGCCAGGAAGGACGACCATATCCGTGGTCGTAGCAAGTGATTCATGAAATATCCGGGTTAGTACTAAAGCTCGACATATTCACCTGGCTTGAGTACTGTCACTTGGGTGGAAGTCTCTTGTTCCACCTGACTTTTCCAAACCGTAGGATCCTGTTTGATCATGTCAAAGGTGTCGTAGTGGATGGGAAGCACTTTTTGGGGTTCGATGAGCTTCACTGCCCTGAGGCCATCTTCCGGGCCCATGGTGAAATTATCTCCAATGGGCAATATGGCCAGGTCAATTCCCTCTTCCCCGATTAGTTTCATGTCGTAAAAAAGGCCGGTATCACAGGCATGATATATCTTCTTTTCCTGCACATAGAACAGA
>JBFFBS010000013.1:0-32864 GCA_041560295.1 Syntrophobacteria bacterium
ATCGATAGGGAAGGGGACTGGCACTACCGCGGCAGCCGTATGGAGCGGAGCGACATTGTCTCCCACCTATGTCAGCACATGGGTAGGGACGAGGCGAGCGGACTGTATATTGTCCAGTTGGGAAAGCAGAGGTGTTATCTCGAGGTTGAGGATACCCCCCTGGCTATTACCGGTGTTTTGCATACCGAGGAAAGAGAAGGAGATAAACCAGGGCAGTTGCTACTGGCCATAAAGCATCTCGAGACGCTCGAGCCTTTGGTCCCAGAAAGTCTATGGGTCGGAGAGCAAAACGTGCTCTATTGCAAAGTAATGGAGGGTGGGATCCCGGCTCGGTTCCTGCGCCCCGCCTACTACCAGTTGGCAGAGTTTATCCAGGAGGACAAAGAGCAGAACCGATTTTACCTGTCTCTTGGAGGAAAACGTTTCTATATAGGTTGAGATGGATAGTAGAAAAATATCACCGGCAATTGCTTGCATATTAGCTTTCGTTGTATTGGTATCTCTTGCCGGCCAAGTCTGGGGCCAATCATTTAGCCAACTCACGCTGGATCCAGAACGGGTGCTTTGGCGTAGATTGTCTTTTCGAGTAAAAGGGGCTGTTGTCGACGTCAAGGTTGACGTTCGGTTGGCTCCCTTCTCTACAGCTGACTTTGAATCAATTTGGCGAACCAATCCTCAGTCCATGCCCCTGCCATCTCTAGGCCAAAAAGTCTATAACATAAATGCAAATAGGGTCATTGATCATATTTTTAGTCGACCTGTGACGTTATCGAATCAGGTTTTGTTTGAACCCATTCAAGCAGCAGCTTTCTACAGGGTTAGATCGCGCCGCGGAAAGGATGATATCAAGAGAACCTATTGGTTCAGTCGGAAAGGAGTTCATCGGCTGCGGACAAAGCCCGGTAATAAGGGAGAAGCCTCGGGAGATCCGGTTAAATGGACTGATGCCAGGACAAGCTTCTACCCCTACGATCTGACTCAACTGGGATGCCCGCAGGTTACGGATCCTATGCTCCTTATATATCTTTTGTCTGCCGCTCACATGGACAAGAAAGGCGACAGCCTGTCCCTTTGCGTTTTCGGGAAACAGCAGTTGCATCACTTACGGATACGGGTTGAAGGATCGCACACTCTTGAGGTTGATTATTCTGAGAACAGGGAGGAGGGTAAAGTTCGAAAAAAGGGAAAGGTGGATGGCCTCAGGGTCACCTTTGAGACTCAGTCCATACAATCAGACCCAGAAGACGCGGAGAACTTTTCCTTTCTTGGATTCCACAAAGACATCACTATCGACATCGATCCCGAGTTACGCATACCTCTTCAGGTTAGCGGCAGAATCCCCACGATTGGAGCGGTGGCGTTGAAGCTGAGTGGAGTAAGCATGAGGGGCAGCAAGACACCTTAATAGTAGTGTGCCCAGAGGGGTGTAGGTTGATCAACGGGGAAAGAGAGGAATGAAATCACGCTGCTTCGTATTCACCCTCTATGTGAAGAATAAACTCGCCCTGTTTTTCCGCTGGTACTAGTTTGAATTTACCTGCACCTTGAGTTCCAGTCAGCTTCCCCGTTCCGCGGTAAGTCGTCCATGTACCCTCGGTTACCTTATTGAGCCCATCCCGGCTGCCTTTGAAACGGCTGTAAGCTGTCCCATGCTGGAAGTGGGCCATAACATAACCCTCCATAAGGCCCCAGCCCCTGACCCGGTCATGGACGGTGACACTGCGCCGGGAGACAAACTCGCCGGCCACGCCTACCTGGTACTCAATGGGTTCCCCCTCCATTTCAACGATCATCATGGAATGGTCAGGCTCATCGTCAATTTCGAACGCTTCTCTCCTGGTAACTATAAGTTTATACTTTTCCGTCTTGACCATATTTCTCTCCTAACCAAGAAATCATGGCTTCATGTCAGAATTTTGGAAAATCACCCCATATATTTTCTACCAGGAGGTAGCAGAGAGCAGCGCGATGAGAGTCTATAGTCCGAAAAGTGTAGTCCTATGAACTTGATCCGGAGAAGTCGTATCAGTATGGGAGATTTACCCTTTTTCTAAATTAGGCTTCCAGGGCAGGCCATGTCAAGAAAAAAGACCAGTATGCAATATAGAGGTAGGTGAAAGGGAGATGACTGAGTGTAATGAATGCTGGAGACTGCCGAAAAAGCCGCTGGCCCGGATAATTCATGAATTATCCGGGCTAGGGCAGCAGTTTGTTTTTCTTGAGATCCTGGACCAGCGCTTCGATTACGTCGTCAAAGAGCTTAATTTTTGACTTCGGATTTGCGGTTTTGGATGTTGCTGCCCAGATCAGTTGCTCTGTTTTGACATCGTAAAGCTTGGTTTCCAATCCTACCCTTACGCTGGTAGTGTATTGTGCTGGCTGGTGGGAGGAACCGTAGGCGGTGCTGTAATCTGTATAATACCTTCCTTGATAGTCATCCGGTCTCCCGTACTCGCTGGTCGATGGACTACGTATCTCTTCCTCTTTCAAACTAACCAAACGCGTTACCAGCACGGCATCAATATCAAGTTTTTCAATTGCAGCCAGTATGGCCGCTTTTTCTATCTTTTGATCTGACTCCATGACTGACGAACTCGCGACAGCCTGTACTCCCGCTGCCTGAAGTTTCTCCACGAACTTGTTCTCAAAAGAGCGCCTGGTATTCTCTTCCTTTGCCACCCCAATGACGAACAAATCTGAGAACGGCGCCCCCCTATATCGATCGTCTTTCCAGGTTTCCGTTATCTTTGTGGTCGTGCAAGAGAAAAAGAGAAAAATGGCGAATAGAGCAAAAGTTGCACACTTGAATAATCTTTTCATCAATGAACCTCCCTACCCAATGAAGAGGGCTAGACTCTAATCTCGACCCGCATTTGAGTGTCTTCAGGACTTCAACGGTACAGTACTTTGCCTACGATAGAACTCTGGCAAACCGCAGGAAGATCTGCCTGCCCAGGCAATTCATTTTGCTATCCGCTTATCACACTAGCCCGGATATTTCATGAATCACTTGCTGCGACCGCGAAACCGGGAAGCCGCTTGCGGGACTGAGCGGAGCGTAGCGAGCGCGAATTATATGGCCGTCCTTCCGAGCGTCCTCGGGTGTTGCACCTTGCGACGTACCGTTCAGGTACGCCTCGGACCAATCCCGCGGTACCGCGGGACGGTTACCCGGTGGCGCGCCCATCTTAGCGGTCTCGCGACAGCAATTCATATACTATCCGGACTAGAGGTTTGGAAGCAAGGCGAGAATCCATTCATCAGGTGGGATCTTTCAAGGCTGACGATCAATCAGACCAATGAGTTCGGTGGCAAGATCCTGATCCAGGGTTTCAAGAATTCTAAGTTCCTTCCGTGCTGACGATCTGTCACCAAGCAGCAAATAATTCAATCCCAGGGCATAATGTGCCTGGGCATATCCGGGCTTGATTCGGATCGCCTTTCTACAAACTTCCACCGCATCCCTGTTTCGGCCAAGCATGGTATAGGCTATGCTAAGCCCCAGATAGGCTGCGGCATATTCGGGACTTAATTCAACTGCTTTCTGAAAAGAGGTGAGGGCTTCCTCCCAGGTTTCGAGTTGGGAATACACAATGCCCAAACCGAAATAGGCCAGTTCATAATCAGGATTGATTGCAGTGGCTTTTTTGAAAGCTTCAATCGCCTTATGCCAACGCCCAAGATCGTGATATCGCAATCCCCGAGAATAATAGGTTGCCGCAGAGTTAGATTGGGTAGGAGGCCTCTGGTCTTCAGGAATGATCTCTTCGCGAATCTGATGTTTTTTGGCAGGGGGTGCCACAACCGCGGCAAACGAGGCAATGGCCAAGCACTGCCAACAAAAAAGAGCCACAAAAAGGAGTAAAACAACCTTGGTAACAACCAGCCCGGATATTTCATGAATTGCTGTCGCGAGACCACGAAGATGGGCGTGCCACCTGGCAACTCGTCCCGCGGTACCGCGGGATTGGTTCCGAGGCGTACCTGAACGGTACGTCGCAGGGGTCGACACCCGAGGACGCCAGGAAGGGCGGCCATATCTGTGGTCGCAGCAAGTCATTCGTTAAATATCCGGGCTAAATGTGAAGTTATGTGCTTCCGGCGTTCCATGAAACCGTCTTGGATTGAGAATGGTTGGATTACACAGTTAACCCTGATATTTCACGAATTGCTGTCGCGAGACCGTGGAGAAGGGTGTACCACCGGGCAACCGCAGGGGATTGGGGCCGAGGCGTACTTGAACAGTACGTCGCAGGGCCCGATACCCGAGGACTCCCGGAAGGACGCTCATATCCGCGGTCGCAGTAGGCAATTCGTGAAATATCAGGGTAAAGTTAGACAAGAACCATACCAGTTTTAGAGTTTGCGTAAATTTAGTGTGATTTTAGTTATTTAACTATAATTATAAGATGAACCAACCGAATAATCGTGGCAAGGAAGTTCATAGATTTGGCAAAAAAAATCCACTAGTTGGCACTCTTGTGGGTAGAACAACTAGAAAAAACAGAGGAACCCCGGAGAGAACGATTGCAGCAAGAATCCTGCAACGGTGTAACGTGAGAGTCTGTGGACAATGTGGAGCAGTCAGGATCCGAATTTCATGCCTTGTCAGAAGATGGTCTCCAGCTTCAGGATCAAGACACAAAATCAATGCAAAAGTCCAATGGTCGGCACCCTTTTGTGTGGTAATGCTAAGGGACTTCTAGGGTGCTCAACACTATGGACTTCGCGGTCTTCCCGTCTCTCCTTATCACCTGTATGATCTTCGGCGTCTCTTTTTATTTAACCGCTTTATAGCTTTCTCGTGTTTTAGCCTGCTTCTCTCACCTTTACTCAAATAATAACGGTGCCTTTTTATTGAAGGCCCAACATTTCTTTGGAAGTCCCTTTTGAGTCGCTTGAGCCTTTTTTCAAAACTATGCAAGTTATGCCACCTTTCTTTGACGTTAATCCTGGCAAAGGATCTCTTACCACTAAAGCTTTGTGACGTTCTGGGCTGCGGGACCTTTTGTGCCCTCTCCCACTTCGAAACTTACCCGGTCGCCTTCATTGAGGGTTTTAAACCCAGGCATGTTGATGGACGAATGGTGAACAAATATGTCCCCGCCGTCATCCTGCTCGATAAAGCCATAACCTTTCCGTTCACTGAACCACTTCACAGTTCCTTCAGCCATGCTCCTGACCTCCTTGGATAAAGTGTTAAAATGATCCCCATTCTTAAGCCGCCGCCATAAGAAGGGAGATGATCCTTGAAACCAGCCGCTTAAGGGATCTACAAGATTTCGAGTAGCTCAATCTTAAAGGCGATTTCCTCGCCCGCAAGGGGATGATTGCCATCTAAGGTTACTGAGTCTTCAGCAATTTCTGCTATGGTAAAAACTCTTGGAGTTTCTTCATCTTCTTCTTCTGAACTAACCTCCAGCTGCATACCCAACTCTGGATTAATATCAGGAGGAAGTATGCTCTTTTCAATATTAACTACTAAATCTTCACTATATTCGCCAAAGCCATCTTCTGGAGGAATTGAGACATCCTTAGACTCCCCCACTTCCATACCGATTACTGCCTGTTCAAATCCTGGGATTACCTTATCCTGCCCGAGGATAAATTCTATTGGTTCCCTCTCAAGTGAAGAATCAAAGATAGTCCCATCACTCAATTGTCCCTCATAGTGAACTCGTACTGTATCCCCTGCTTTTGCCTGCGCCATTATTCCCTCCCGCAATCACTCAATGGGGTCATATTCTGGCAGTTGCACCCCAACACCCGAAAAAGTTCCCAAAAGCGAAATTCCCGCCCTAAAGATCCTGTGTTTTTCTAAACATACCAAACACTTGGTCCTCTTCGAGGGTGGGGGTCTACTGCGGTGCAGTAACAGAAAGGGTGGGTTGGGTCGCAGAAGTATTCCTTCAAAGTAGCAGGCAAAGATAAAAAATGTGCCAACAATGTCAAACCTAGCACTTCCCAGGAGCCACTAAAATCTATGCTAAAATTACGAATTTCCTACCTATTATTGCATGTGGAGTGACAAATGCTCACTTTTCTGGGGAATTCTTCCCCGCAATCTATAACTGCCCCAAACCTTAACTTTCGACGCAGGGTATCAACAACGAGCCCAACAATCAACACTAAATCGCATCTTTTCTAAAAATCACGAGAGTCTTCGAGGTTAACCGGAGTGCAACAATTTTCTGCCTAACCGTATCACCTCTCTTACCAGGACTTCAAAGTCTTCCCGTTTGCTTCGATGGTTGGTAATCGCCACGCGCAGGGCATACTTGCCGTCAATGACCGTATATGACGGTGCTGCCACCCCGCTTTCGTGTAAGTCAATGAGAAGTTCTTTGTTGAGATCGTTCAAAACCTCGTCGTCAAGGTCGTCGGCCACAAATCTGAAACACACTATATTGAGGGGTACGGGAGCCAATAGCTGAAGTTCACTCGTATTTTCAACGTAACTGGCTAGGTATCGAGCCTGATCAACATTTTGTTGGATCAGTCTTCCATATTTTTGGGCGCCATGCTCTTTCATGGACATCCAGACCTTCAAGGCCCGGAAGCCACGTGATAATTGGACACCATAGTCGCTGAACCAGATTGAACCACCTGCGAGACCGCGATCTGAATGAGTCAAGTAGTCGGGTGTAAGCGAAAAAGTTCTCCGGTGCTCCTCTTCTTGCCGAACCAGCGCGCAGCCCACTTCGTAAGGCATGTACATCCATTTGTGCAGATCAAAGGCAAGAGAGTCAGCCCGTTCCATGCCCGCCAAGAGGGGGCGCAGTTCTGAAGACAAGACAGCAAGTGCGCCAAAGGCGCCGTCAACGTGAAACCATAGTCCTTCTTGCTGGCAGATGTCAGCAAGTCTATCCAGATCGTCTATGGCACCGGTATTCACAGTCCCGGCGTTGCCGATGATGCAAATTGGTTGATAACCCTCCTGGCGATCTTCGAAGATGGCAGTTTCCAGTCCGGATATGTCGATCTTAAAAGCCGAATTGACTGGTATTTGTCGAAAAGCGTTACTGCCCAGCCCCAGGAGTTCTATAGCTTTCTGTACAGAACTGTGAGTCTCTTGTGAGCCATAGAGGGTCATTTTGCGTGGCGCAGCATGAACACCATGTGTTCTCAGGTCAAAATCAGCTTTGCTATTTCGTGCCACGGTCAAACCAACCAGGTTGGCCATGGAGCCGCCGCTAACCAGCAAGCCACTGGCCTCGGCAGGATAGCCAAGCATCTCTTTACACCAATCAAGTACTTGCGCCTCGACATAATTGGCAACGTGGTCGGCACCACCTACGTTGGGATTCATTCCAGCTGCAAGCATTTCAGCTAACATACCAAGAGGTGTTCCGGTGCCGATAACCCAGCCCCAGAACCTCGGATGAATATTTCCCATTGGATGAGGAAGCACACATTCCAAAAAATCCTCATAGGCCTGTTCAGGTCCTTGTGGCTCTAATGGGAGGGGTTGCTTGAAAGATGCTTTAATCTTCTCCGGAATCGACTGCCAGACAGGGCGCGTGCGAATGGTTTCCAGATACGTCATAATGTCATCTATCATGCGATGACCTAAACTGCGCATCAGTTGCCAATCAGCGGGATCAAGCGATTCTTCCTCAGGTACATTCTCAAAGCTCATAGTAGTTCTTCCCTCCGTGTAAGCCCGGATAATTCATGAATTAGCTACTCCGACTGTGGATATGAACGCCCTTCCGAGCGTCCTCGGGCCTCGAACCCTGCGACGTACTGTTCAAGTACGGAATTCAAGCCCCTGCGGTTGCCCGGTGGTACGTCCATCTTCACAGTCTCGCAACACCAATTCATGAAATATCCGGGCTAGATTCGAAAGATCTGTCATCTAAAGCACATCCAGTTTCATTTGGAAGGCCGTAAGTTGAGTATGGTAAAAGAACAATGAAGGATACACCAGAAAAAAAAGAAATTGGCAAATGAATGTGGTCATAAAAAAGGCTTGCGACCGTGTCTCTATCACAGTCGGCTAACCCGTCAAAGAAGATGGGATGGGTGAGGTGCCACCGTTAGTTTGTGCTATTTAGCAGATTATAGGGCAGAAGTAAGATTGCTAGAAGCGCTTCAAAAATAGAGATGAGCAACATAACAAAGTAGCAGGGCACAGGTCTGGAGATCTGTTCCCAGCGGCCATGTGACATTATTTTATCTGTTCTGGTGGTTGTTAACGTGCTCATGGCCTCACTCGAAAATCAATGGGAATAAAATCTCTTGTGGTTGTTATTATCGCAACGAACATGCCAACTCCCAAGAAGAAGGAATCGTTCTGTTTCATTTTTCATAACCGATTAATAATATAAGGTTTTTTCACTATAGAAATATAAGAGATGTATGAGGAGGCTGTCGGCTGCTGACTGCAAAAGAGTTAACTAGGTTGGCAGTTTTTGGACGTAATTAGAAAAAAAGATTGTTATTTTAAGATGTTATGTGGTGCCGACTAAGTTGGCGGGTGCTGGCAACAAAATTGGCAGATACAATCAGATACCATATCTTTGCATTTTTTTCATGAGACCATTCCTGCTCAATCCCAGTTCCTTTGCAACTCTGGTCTTATTACCTCCATGCTTTCGGAGCTTTTCCATGAGAACCGATTTTTCTAAGGTCTCAACCATTTCTTTTAGTGAACTCCGCAGCTTGACTTCCTGTATTTCCCTGACCGAGTCATCGCGTATCTTGTCGCTCAGGTTCGAAATTTCAATCTGATTGCTGTCAGCAACCATTGTCATGGCTCTTTCGATTTCGTTTTCCAGTTCTCTCACATTTCCGGGGAAGGGATAGGATGACAAACAATCCATGGCTTCTTGGCTAAGGCCCGTGACAGGTTTCTTGGTTTTCTTGTTGAATTTGGCAATAAAATGATTCGCCAATACCGGGATATCCCCTGTTCTATCACGGAGAGGTGGGAGATCGACGGTAAATACCGAGAGCCTGTAAAAGAGATCTTCTCGCAACCCTCCCTCTTTGACCTCTCTCTCCAGATTCTTGTTGGTGGCAGAAATCACCCTGACATCCACTTTCTTGCTGCGATCCGATCCCAGGGGTTTGATCTCACCTTCCTGTAAAACTCGTAGAAGACTGGTTTGCATAGCAGGTGACATTTCCGCCACCTCATCCAAAAACACAGTGCCCCCGTGGGCAATCTCAAAAAGACCCTTTTTGTCTTTTATGGCTCCAGTGAAAGATCCTCGCTTGTGGCCAAAGAGCTCGCTTGCGAGCAAGGTGTCAGGAATACCACCACAGTTCTGCGAGACGAATGGCATCTTCTTTCGGGGACCATTAAAGTGGATGGTACGGGCGATAAGTTCTTTCCCTGTTCCTGTGTCTCCTTCAATGAGGACAGTTATGTCGGAGTCAATAACCCTCTCGCACAGTCTGAAAACCTCCAACATCCGCTCGCTGTTCCCTATGACCTGATCAAAACGATAGTGCCTCTCAACCTCCCTGCGCAGGTAGGCCACCTCGTTCTTGGTTTTCTTGATAACCTCATCTTTATCTTTGTTTATAAGCTGGAGCTCTCTATAGGCACTGTTAAGCTCAGTGCACATCCTAGCATTATCTAAGGCCATGGCAATGATTGGCGCCAAGGTTACCAAAAAATTGAAATCTTTTTGGTCAAATTCACCCGTAATCTTATTGAGAACTTCAAGAATGCCGATGGTTTTCTCTTTCGTTTTGAGTGGCACCGCTACCATAGACGTGGTCTTGAATTCAGTGGCACTGTCAACGTCACTATAATGCCGGGGATCTTGGGCTACATCCAATATTATTTCTGCTTTACCACTCTTAAACACACTGCCCGCTATACCATGATCAACGGGAATGCGAATCTCTTCAAGTTTATCCAATCGCTCTGGTATATCACTAGACCAGCAGAAGACTAACTCATCCTTTCCCTCATCATGCAAAATGACTGACACTGCCTCGGCGTGCATCACCGTTGTTATCTGCTTTATTATGTGCAGAATCAAATCATCAACATTGAGATACTGGTAGAGTGATTGGCTGATGTCCCAAAGATACTTCAATTCTTGATGTTCACGGCTGTGCCCCATGTCATCTCCTCGCTGCTATTTTCCTTTCTTGCTCATTGCACTCACCATCTGAAGAAGATTCTAATAATGTCAAAGTACCTTTGATACAGAAATCGTGTCAATCGGAAAAACCACCACCATGCGAACTTCTCCAGCGGTGCAGGAGAGTGGGTGGCATCATTTTAAAGAAATATTTTCTTTTCTCCAAAAGAGCATCTTATATCCCGCCTTGCAGGGGTGAGAGTTGAATGGCTCTGCCAGCAGAAGAGGTTGAGGGCACAAGGCGTGAGGTGCAAGCCATAAGGAGAGTACAAATTTTTTTTTATTGTTTTTGCCTTGTACCCTGTGCCTTAATCCTTGAACCGTTCCCTTTTAAGCAGGCCAGAGCCGGATCATTTGGGCCTGGATTTTTTACTGGTCAACAATGTTAATTGTCAAGCAACGGGTCAAGATGTTGGGGTAGTGGAATGTGATAATCTCGGCTGCATTTCTTTTTGCTTTTAGCGCTCATTTCGGTTAAAATTTTAACGATTCTTGTGGTGCCCGCACTCTAACTCGCACTATTACACAGATTCGCTTCGCCCTAATTCTCGCTGGTCGGTATCTTCGTTCTCCTGTTCTACCAGTTGCGCCCCTTGTTAAATTGTGTTATCCCTAGCTAATCAGTATATATTCGATATATGGTTTTATTGGTAATTCTCTCTTCCCCCGTGTCCGCCTACATTATGGGCATGACCACAAGAGCAAACTACGGAAGATTTTGGGAACCGCTGGGTCCTCGCGAGACTTGGTAGCCAAAGGTACTTAGCGAGGGAAGGGGAGTACTGTGTTTTTTGACTTTGCCAACGTTTTTATCTTCATCATTCTGGGGCTGTTAATGACCTTCGTGATCATTACAGTCTCCAGATTGCTTGCCCCCCGGGTTTCAGACATTCCTGACAAGTTCACCACCTATGAGTGCGGGGAGCGGCCCGTAGGTTCAGCCTGGATACTCTTTAATTTCAGGTTCTATGCGGTGGCGTTGGCGTTCCTCATTTTCGACATCGAATTGGCCTTAGTCTTTCCTTGTATCTCTGTTTACAACAAATGGCTAAAGGCTGGCAGCGGTTTGTTTGCCCTCATCGAAATTACGGTTTTTGTGGGAATCCTGTTTCTGGGTTTGATCTATATGTGGAACCGAGGTGACCTCAAGTGGACCAAGGAAGTACCTGAGGAGTTGGAAGAGGGAGTGGTGCTGGAAGAAGAGAAACCGATTATGTTTTAGCCAACATCTGTATATGTCGTTGGTAATCAATAAGCCCGGATATTTCATGAATGACTTGCTGCGACCACGGATATTGCCGTCCTCCCTGGCGGCCTCGGGTATCGGCCCCTGCGACGTACCGTTCAGGTACGCCTCGGACCAATCCCGCGGTACGCGGTACGGTTGCCAGGTGGCACAACCATCTAATTCGCGCTCGCTGCGCTCCGCTCAGTCCCGCAAGCGGGTTCCCAGTTTCGTGGTCTCGCGACAGAAATTCATGAAATATCCGGGCTAAGGGAGTATTGAGATGATTCACCTCTACAATAAAATGCCTTCTGAGGGGTTTTTTGGCGCCGCTTTTACCACAGTGGATAGGGCCCTTAACTGGTTCAGACTCTCTTCGGTCTGGTACCTTCTCTTCGGCCTGGCCTGCTGTGGAATAGAACTGATGCAGACCGGCGGGCCACGCACTGACATTGATCGGATAGGTTCCGTACCTCGTCCCACTCCTCGGCAGTCTGACTTGATGATCGTGGCCGGAACCCTCACCTATAAGATGGCCTCGCGTCTGCGTCTTCTCTACGATCAGATGGCCGAACCTAAATATGTTATAGCCATGGGCAGTTGCGCCAATTGCGGTGGTCTTTTTCAACTCTCCTACTCGGTAGTCAAAGGGGTGGACAAGATCGTGCCGGTGGATGTCTATGTCCCCGGCTGTCCGCCTAGGCCTGAGGCGCTCACGGAAGGCATTTTGAAGCTCCAAGAGAAAATTCGCACTGAACGATTCCTGGTGAAGAGACCATAGTGGAAGCACAGGGTATCCTCGAAAGGATCAAGAGAATCATTGGTGAGGCTGATCTGGTCTGGGTCGACGACCAGCTTGGAGACCCCTATCTCGTCGTTCCCAAAGAAAAACTGCGGCGGCTGGCCATTTACTTGAAGGGAGACCCTCATCTCGCCTTTGACACCCTCATGTGTCTGAGCGGTGTACACAACATGGGGGAACGAGACGAGATGGAGGTGGCCTACCACCTTTATTCACTCAGGCACCGCCACCAATTTATTCTCAAAGTCACGGTGGACCGGCCAGCATTTTTCCCTCACTTCTATTTGAGGGTGGACTCAGTATCCGGGATCTGGCCTGCCGCGGCCTGGATGGAACGAGAGGCCTATGACATGTTCGGCATCCATTTTGTGGGCCATGATGATTTCCGCCGGTTGCTCCTTCCCACTGACTGGGAAGGCCACCCATTGCAGAAAGACTATCAAGAATCTGATGTCTATCGAGGCATAGGTACTATGCGGGAAGAAATAGAAGGAGTATTGGCTGAGGAGAGCGGTTGAAACCTTTAACTACCGAAACAATGATCCTCAACATGGGCCCACACCACCCCAGTACCCATGGGGTCCTGCGCTTTATTCTGCGCACTGATGGTGAGGTGATCCACATGTGCCGGCCGGATGTAGGTTACCTGCATCGCGGGCTGGAGAAGATTGCCGAGCAGCTCCCCTACGCCCACTTCATGCCTTATACGGATCGTCTTGACTACCTTGCCGCCATGAATTGCAACCTCGGTTATGCCATTACGGTGGAGCAGGCGGCAGATATTGAAGTGCCGCCACGAGCCGAGTACATCCGGGTTCTGGCGGCTGAACTGAATCGGATTATTAGCCACCTGATCTCAGTGGGCACCTTTGCCATGGACATCGGGGCGGTGACTCCCTTTACTCACACCATACGGGAAAGGGAATGGGTCAATGATTTATTCGAGGAGCTGTGTGGCGCAAGGCTTACCTATAACTACATTCGCTTTGGCGGGGTGGCCTTCGATTTGCCTGAAGGGTTTTTTGATCGGCTGAGCCAATTTCTGGACTATTTCGAGCCGCGGCTGGAGCAATACAACCGGTTTATATCCAAGAACAAGATCTTCAAGGAACGGCTGGTGGGGGTGGCGGTAATTAGCTGGCAACAGGCTCTTGACTACGCTCTCGTGGGCCCCAATCTACGGGCCTCTGGCATTGATTGGGACCTGAGGAGAGATGAGCCCTATTCAGTCTACGGAGATCTGGAATTCGATGTTCCCGTTGGCACCTCCGAAGTCGGGGTGGTGGGCGACTGCTACACTCGCTACTGGGTCCGGATTTGGGAAATGGAGCAAAGCGTTCGCATTCTGCGCCAGTGTATCGCCAAGATGCCCGAGGGTCCATATCAGACTAAGGTGAAGAGAAAACTGAAGGTGGAACCGGGAGAGATTTATGTGCGCACTGAGGCGCCCCGGGGTGAATTGGGTTTCTATTTGATAAGCCAGGGCGGAATTCGGCCGCACCGGCTGAAAATTAGGACCGGTTCTTTTTCGGCAATGAGCATCGTAGAAGAATTGGGCTCCGGTCTCATGGTGGCTGATCTGGTTGCACTCATCGCCAGTCTGGACGTGGTTGCACCGGAGGTGGATCGTTAAAGCGCATAGAGCATAGCGCATGGCGCAGAGCGGAATGAAACGGAGACGCGGAGATACGGCGACCCGTAGAAAAGCGAGAAGAATAGAAGGCAGCGGGCAGAGGGCAGGAAACTGCGGGCAGAAGCGCGTTGCGCGTCATTTGCCTTCGGCGTCATTAGGTCATTACGCTTCGCTGTCATTTGTTGTAATAGGTAGAAGAGGGAATTGAGGATTTAGGGATTTCAGATTTCCGCAAACCTAACGATTTCTATGAGTTCAAAGATTTAAAGACCCATTACCCATGACCTATTACCACGAACCAATCAGCAATTTTAGACACTTTAGTTCATTTTAGGCACTTTCTCTTATGGAAAACCTAGTAAACGATCTTTTTGGACAGTTCACTTTTCTTCAGAAGCTGGGCTATGTGCCGACGGCTGCGATTGTGATGCTGGCTTGTGCTCTCGTGGTTTTGAATTTCTTTGGGTTGATGTCAGGCCTTTTTACCTTTTTTGAAAGAAAGGTTGCGGGTTGGACCAACTCGCGCAGAGGACCCAACCGGGTAGGACCCTACGGCCTGGTACAGTTTATGGCAGATGGTGTGAAACTCATCCTCAAAGAGGATATCATCCCCGCCGCTGCTGACCGAAGTATTTTCAAATTCGCCCCGTATCTGCTTCTGTTGGGTACAGCCCTCTCTTTCGTGGTGATTCCATTCGGGCCCAAATGGATCATAGGTGACCTGAATGTAGGAGTTCTATACTTACTGGCCACGGGTTCGTTTACTGTGGTCGGGCTGATCATGGCGGGCTGGGCCTCCAACAACAAGTATGCCCTGCTGGGGGGTATGCGCTCAGCAGCCCAGATTGTCAGTTACGAAATTCCCAATGCCCTGGCCATTCTGGTGGTGGTGCTCACCGCCGGGACCATGAGTATGCAGGGAATTATCCGGGCCCAAGCTGGCGGCATTCACCACTGGTTCCTCTTCAGTAGTCCTTTTAGTTTTTTGGCCTTTTTTATCTATTTCATCTCGGCCATTGCCGAGATCAACCGTGTGCCCTTTGACATTCCTGAGGCAGAGTCAGAGCTCGTAGCTGGCTATAATATCGAGTACAGCGCCATGCGCTTTGGTGTCTTTTTCGCGGCTGAGTTCGGCAATATTTACGTCATCAGTGCCGTGGCGGTGACCTGTTTTTTTGGAGGCTGGCAGGTCCCACTTCTTGACGTGGGTGATTTGGGGCCAGTGGGCCGTGGTTTGGGTAATTTTTTAGGCCGCGGTGAAGTTTTGATAGTACTGTTAGTAATGGCCCTGGGTATTACCATGCTGGCCTGGAGGGCGTTGCGGGCTTTTGTATGGGATGTGCGTCGCAAACGGGCTTTCTTCGGCAGCCGCTTCGTGCGCTTCAATTCCGAATTGTTGGTTTTGGGGCTCCTCTTTGCTGGCGGTGCTCTGGTATTGGCTTTTCACGTGCCGCTCCGCGCCTATCTTCCCACTATTTACTGGGCGTTTTTTCAGTATCTGGTACCGTTTCTGGTCTTTTTTACCAAGGCCATGCTGCTCTCATTTGTGGTGCTCTGGTGGCGCTGGACTCTTCCCAGATTGCGAGTAGATCAGTTGATGGGGGTGTGCTGGAAGTATCTTATCCCCATTGCATTCGCCTGTCTGGTTGGACAGGGATTCTGGATGTGGTTTTTCAGCTGATGGGTGAGGAGGAAAGTTGCAAATTATTAAAGGTATAACAGGTTACTTCGGCAACATCTACGAGAGTGTCACTACCATCTCGATGGGTATGTGGATTACCTTCAAAACCGCCTTTTTCGAACGCAAGGTGACCTTACAGTACCCCTCTCATGATGTCATCGACGGTGAATCCAAAGATGCATCTATCCCTAGCAAAAAAAAATTGAAGTCACCTTTTGAACCCCTGCTTGGGGCCAGCCAGCAAATCTACAAAGGCCCTCTCAATACCCAGTTAACGGAACGCTATCGGGGTCTGTTGGGCTACGATGAACTCAAGTGCATATCCTGTCTACTGTGTGCTCAGAACTGCCCCATTGATGTCATCAGGGTCAAGGGCGTCAAGATTGAAGGACGCAAGGGCAAGGCGCCGACAACCTTCCGAATTGACTACTCCAAATGCATGTTTTGCGGACTTTGCGTGGAAGTATGCCCCACGGATGCTGTTTTTTTCACCCGTCGGTTTGAGGGGGCCACTTTTGAATACCGCACTTTGATCAGGGAGTTCATCAATCCTGAACTTTATCTCGAGCGGTTGCAGTTGGCCGAGGTGGCCAAAGAGAAAGCCAAAGAGAAAAAAAGGAAGAAACAGGAAAGCGATGAGCAAGAACAGTAGTCAGAATTAATAATTTCGAAATTCGAAATTCGAAATGTTTAGGCTCCATGCCCTAAACCTGAATTGCTTGCTACCAATAACAGGATAGAGAAAAATGAAAGATATAATCTTCAATGTTTTTATACTGTTGACGGTCATACCTTGTTTCTGGGTAGCGCTGTCCAGCAATATCGTCCATGCCGCGTTCTCCTTGCTCATTACCCTATTTGGGATTGCCGGCCTATACGTGCTGCTGGGTGCCGATTTCATTGGGGTAATCCAGGTGATTGTTTACATTGGCGGCATTTTGGTGCTGATCATCTTTGGGGTGATGATGACCCAGAGAGGCAAGTTATTGCCGCTCTCCATTCAGTTGCCAGGCAAAGTTTTCGGTGCTGTCCTCACTGGGGTTATCCTGGCTGCCTTACTATTGGTGGCAACCAGGTCCCTGTGGCCCGTGGCGGTTGTTCTGGGGGAGCCCCAGCCTACATCAGCGGCAATCGGTGATCTGCTACTGGGCAAGTATCTTATTCCCTTCGAAATTGCCTCGGTGTTGCTATTGGCTGCATTGGTTGGAGCGGTCTTGATAGTGAGGCGAAGTGTGAGAGGAGAATAGTCGTGCCATACAGCTTGCCAAGTTTCCTGGTTGTGAGTTCACTCCTTTTCTGTCTGGGCATGTACACTGTGCTTACCAGGAGGAACGCAATTGGCATCCTTATGGGCATTGAACTTGTGGTGAATGGAGCCGGCCTCAATTTTGTTGCCTTTTCGCGATTTCTGGAACCTTCTCAGACGACGAACCTGCTCAGCGGTCAGATTTTCACCTTGTTCATCATTGCCGTCGCCGCTGCCGAGGTGGCCGTGGCTCTGGCCATCGTCCTTTCTCTCTACAGCAGGATGAAGACCATTGATGTGGAAGAGTTCAAGGAACTTCGAGGGTAGGAGTTTAGTTATTAATGATAGCTTTGGCTGTAGCCGGGGTTCATTGGATTTAGAAAATATAAAATTCGAAATCCGAAGCACGAAGCACGAAACAAATTCAAAACTCGAATTTCTCAATGTTCAAAATAAATACTGTGCAATACAGAAGGAGTTTCTGGGTTTTGGTCATTTGAATTTTGGTCATTCGGATTTGTTTCGGATTTCGATACTGGTCCTGCGGACTCCCCACCCTACCGGGCGGAGCCCCGGTTTCGATATTCGGATTTGATGGACGTTCTTTCTTCAGAGAACCATGGTCAACTTAATTAATCCACAGTTTATGAAGAGTATCCTCTGGCTCATCCCATGCCTTCCCCTGGCTGGGGCAGTGATCAACGGCTTGCTGGGAAGGCGGCTTCCGAACCGGCTCATTCATTTTGTCGGCTGTGCCAGCATATTCATCTCATTTCTGATTTCTCTGGCTGGATTTTTCACTCTCCTTGGGATTAAGGAGCCACAGCAGCGGTTTCTCATTCAGTCGCTGTATCAGTGGATACTCACCGTCTGGCACCAGGGCAGTTTCAGCCTGGAAGTGGTTTTCAGGTTGGACCCTCTCTCCATGACTCTTTCCCTGGTGGTCACGGGAGTGGGATTTCTCATTCATCTCTACTCTGTCGGTTATATGGCAGGAGATGAGAGCCAGGCTCGCTATTTTGCCTATTTGAACCTGTTTACCTTCTCCATGCTATTGCTGATCATGGCCGACAACCTGCTGCTTATGTTTGTTGGCTGGGAAGGTGTGGGCCTCTGTTCTTACCTGCTCATTGGTTTTTGGTTTACTGATTTGGAAAAAGCACAGGCGGGCATGAAGGCTTTTATTGTCAATCGGGTGGGAGATTTTGGCTTTTTTGTGGGGTTGATGCTCCTTTTCTGGACTCTTTTTGAGGGCAGCAACGGCACCATGACCGGCTTGGGTTTCCAGCAATTGAGGGAAGCCATACCCTTGCTTGGCTCGGCCAGTCCCATTCTGGGAGTCGGGGTGGCAACCTGGGTTGCCCTGTTGTTCCTTGTTGGTGCCACCGGGAAGTCGGCACAAATTCCGCTTTACGTCTGGCTACCCGATGCCATGGCTGGCCCCACGCCGGTCAGCGCCTTCATTCACGCGGCCACAATGGTGACAGCCGGAGTCTACATGATTGTCAGGCTTAACTTTCTCTACGTGCTCGCTCCGGCTGCAATGGCGGTGGTGGCAGTGGTGGGCGGGGTGACCGCTTTTTATGCCGCTACCATTGCCTTGACTCAAAATGACATCAAGCGTGTCCTGGCGTATTCCACCATTAGTCAGTTGGGCTACATGTTTCTGGCAGTGGGAGTGGCGGCTTTCAGCACCGGGATTTTTCACCTAGTGACCCACGCTTTTTTCAAGGCTCTGCTTTTCCTGGGAGCCGGGAGCGTGATTCATGCTGTCCACTCCAATGACATGCTGGAAATGGGTGGCCTGAAGAAATATATGCCGCACACTTACTTGACCTTCATGGCAGCGTACCTGGCAATATCCGGAATACCGCCGCTTTCTGGGTTTGTGAGTAAGGATGAAATCCTCTGGGCCACTTTTAACAGTCACCTACCAGTGGCAGGCTTGGGAAAAGCACTCTGGGTCTTGGGTCTGTTGACTGCGGGGCTCACTGCCTTCTACATGACCCGATTGATTGCCCTAACCTTTATGGGTAGTTTCCGGGGTGGTTCAGAAAAGGAGAAACACCTGCACGAATCCCCGTCGGTAATGACGTTGCCTCTCATGGCCCTTGCCGTGCTCTCAGTGGTGGGAGGCGTAATCGGTCTGCCGGCAGTGACACACTTGCCTAATCTGCTTCACGACTTTCTAAGCCCGGTGCTCAGTAGCCATGGAGCATCTGGCCATCAAGCACATGCGTATTGGCTGGAAATACTTCTGATGCTGATATCAATTGGGGTCGCTACCACTGGTATCTATCTAGGATGGCTTTTCTATGTGAAACGGCCCGAACTACCAGGCAAGGTGGCAGCCCGTTTCGCTAGAATGTATCAGGTGCTCGAGCAGAAATACTATGTGGATGAAATCTATCAGGCTCTCTTTGTGCGCCCACTACTGAAGTTGGTAGCTCTGAGTGGCCATTTCGACCTGAACACCATTGATGGGGCGGTGAATCTTTCCTCCAGAGTCACCGCCAAATTCGCTTTTCTCATAGGTTGGGAGGACCTGAAAATAGTAGATGGCGCAGTCAACGGTTTAGCCGAGATCTTCAGACGCTGGGGCGCAGCGCTTAGGCATTTGCAGACAGGCAGAGTACAGCATTATCTGTATTCGGTGGTTCTGGGGATATTCGGGCTGTGTATCTTTATGTTTCTATTTTAACGTTTAGATGGGCTCGGATAGAGGTGAAATGTGTTATGTGGGATCTGTTTGCTCTCAACATTGATCTCATATCTCACATCCCACATCTCATATCCTGCAAATGGAGCAACTCTACGGTATTTTGAATAGGAGAATTGACAAATGTTGCCAGATCACCTGTTGTCTTGGATGATCTTCTTTCCGCTTCTGGGAGCTGGCCTCATCCTCTTCGTGCCCAAAAGGTATCCCACCGTGATGAAAGGAATTGCCTTGGCTGCCACTGTCCCGCCTCTTTGGTGGGCGGCAAACCTCTACGTCCAATTTGATCGGTGGGGAACGGGATTCCAATACGTGGAAAAGGTCCCCTGGATTAGGGCTTTTAACATCCACTATTATCTGGGCATAGACGGGATCAGTGTTCCCATGGTGTTGCTTACTGCCCTGCTGAGTTTTATCTGTATCATTGCCTCATGGAACATCAATGAACACGTCCGGGGCTATTTCACCCTCTTTCTCCTTCTGGATACAAGTATGAAGGGAGTTTTCTGTGCCCTGGACTTTTTCCTCTTCTATGTATTCTGGGAATTGATGCTGCTTCCCATGTATTTCCTTATCGGGGTCTGGGGTGGGCCCAAGAAAGAATATGCAGCCATCAAGTTTTTTCTCTTTACCCTGGTGGGCAGCGTGCTGATGCTCGTTGTCATGCTGGTCTTCTATTTCGGCTCGGTGGAACCCGCCACCGGGCTGCACTCCTTTGACCTCACCATTCTGGCAGACCAGTCGGTGCACCAGGCCTTCCTGCAGAGCCATACCATCCGCTGGCTCTGCTACCTGGGGTTGTTTATTGGCTTTGCCATCAAGATCCCTCTGGTACCCTTCCACACCTGGCTACCGGATGCCCACGTCGAGGCACCCACTGCCATAAGCGTCATTCTGGCTGGCATTCTGTTGAAAATGGGAACCTATGGGATCCTACGGATTTCCTACCCGCTACTCCCCGACATGGCACTCGAATTCGCGCTATTCGCTGCTATCTTAGGACTAATCAGCATCATCTATGGTGCCCTCTGTGCCATGGCGCAGACAGATTTGAAAAAACTCATCGCCTATTCCAGCATCAGCCACATGGGTTTCGTGATGCTGGGCATGTCGGTATTCAGTAATACCACTGCAATTAACGGGGCGGTTCTGCAGATGTTTAACCACGGCACTGTCACCGCCATGCTCTTTTTACTGGTGGGAGTGATCTATGATAGGGCTCACATCCGGGATATAGACGGCTTCGGCGGTCTGGCCAAAACCATGCCGGTCTATGCGGGCTACACCGGCCTGGCCTTCTTTGCTGCCCTGGGGCTGCCGGGACTGTCCAGTTTCATCAGCGAAGCACTGGTGCTGGTTGGTTCCTTTCAGCAGTACAAGATAATCACCATTACCGCCACCACCGGTATTATTCTCACTGCCGCCTATTTTCTCTGGACCATGCAGCGCGTATTCCTGGGACCCCAAAACAAAAAGTGGGCCGAGCTCCCTGAAATCAGTCTGCGTGAGGCCTTTACCCTGACACCCCTGGCCCTCATTGTCATCTTGTTGGGTTTTTATCCCATGCCGGTGCTGGACTTGATTGGCACAACCCTGAAGCACACGGTGGCCATGGTGGTAGGATAGGAAGGAGGCAGCAGGCAGAGGGCAGAGGACAGAAAGCAGAGGGCATAGTGGATAGGGAAATAATTTCGAATTGCGAATTTCGAATTGCGAATTTCAAAACCAGGGTAAGACAGGGATTAATTTCTGTGGGAGCGGCTTTTAGCCGCGATGTTGCGACTTCAACGATTTGAACGGCTTTAACGATTTAAACGAATCGACAACAGAGTAAAAGTAAAACTAATGATACCTGAGGAATTCATACAGAGTAACCTTCAGGGGATCGCCTTCATCGGTCCGGAGATCATCCTTACCCTTGTGATCCTGCTCATTTTGTTGGTGGGGGTTTTATTGCCCTACTGGCGCCACCGTCTTCTTTTTACCATTCTGGCTGTGGCGGGTCTATCTGGGTCACTCTTTCCTCTGTGGAAGTTGCCGCAGCCCGCGCCGGATCTGACCTATCTATCCGAGCTTTTTGTCTGGGACTGGTTGACCTTCTTGTCCAAGCCGTTCTTTGTTGTTGTCGGAATATTTACTATTTTGCTCACTCAGATTAGCGAAGAGATCGACAACACCGAATACAGCGAGTGCACTATCCTGGTGCTCACTGTCACCATGGGTATGATGCTTCTGGTGGCCTCCACCGATCTCTTAATGATCTACCTTGCCTTTGAGACCATGGGTATCTTGAGTTACCTGTTAGTGGGGATCAGGGCAAGAGACGAGCGCAGTGGGGAGGCAGCGCTGAAATATGTGCTCTACGGTGCCTTTACCTCTGGCACCATGTTGTTCGGTTTCTCGCTGCTCTTCGGGCTTGCCGGGAGCACCGATCTTTTGGAGATCAGCCAAGGGGTAGCGCTTGCCAGCCAACATCCCCAAGATAGACTGTTACTCATAGTGGCCGTCTTGTTTTTTCTGGCCGGCTTGCTCTTTAAAACAGCATCATTTCCCTTCCACTTCTGGTGTCCTGATGTCTACGAAGGGGCGCCAACCCCCATTACTGCCTTTCTCAGTGTGGGCCCCAAGGCTGCAGGCTTTGTCCTTTTTATCCGGCTTTTCTATCCACTGTTCACCACTGGCCATGACGCCAATGTCTATGAGGCTGTTTCCGGATTGGAGTGGCCTTCGCTTCTGGCCCTGATCTCTGCGATAACTATGACCCTGGGAAATCTGGCGGCGATCCACCAGAATAATCTTAAGCGTCTGCTGGCTTATTCGAGCATTGCCCATGCCGGCTATCTGCTCATGGGGGTAGTTGCCTTGAGCGACCTGGGGTTGAGATCAGTGGTCTTCTATCTGGTGGTTTATCTTTTTATGAATCTTGGAGCTTTCGCGGTGGTTACCATGGTGGCAACCGCAGGGGGAAGTGAGGAGATAGATTCTTACCGGGGCCTCGGGGTCAGGGCACCTTATGTCTGCGTGGCCATGGCCATATTTCTCTTTTCGCTCATCGGTCTCCCACCTTTCGCTGGTTTTGTGGGCAAGGTCTATCTTTTTGCCGCGGTCATCTCCCAAAAAATATACTGGTTGGCGGTGGTGGCGGCTCTTAATACTGTCATCTCCCTCTACTACTATTTGCGGATTGTCAAAGCCATGTTTCTGGAAAAGCCAACTGAGGCTATCCAGATTCAAGTCCCTCTCAGTTCTCAGGCCCTCCTTTTGGCTCTGCTGGTTCCCACCCTGGGCCTGGGTATTTATTGGCAGCCTTTGGCCAGGGTTGTCAGTGGGATGTTTTAAGATGTGGTATCGCAGTCTCGGATTAAAGTTGATTTGCTCGGTGAGTGCCATCGCCATCCTCGTCATTGGCGTTTATGCCTCGGTGAACATCAATACCCAGAGAAATCAGCTCATCCATGAGGTTATTCAGAGTTCCAGCCGGGTGAGTGAGACTATAAAACGCAGCATGCGATATGACATGCTCAAGTATCAACCCGACAGGCTCCACCGTGCTATCGATACCATAGGTGCCCAGGAAGGAATCGAGAAGGTACGAATCTTCAACTACTTAGGAGAGATTATCTACTCCTCCGACCGAACAGAAATGGGCACCATGGTGGATAAATCTGCCGAGCAGTGCTACGCCTGTCATGCCAAGGAAAAGCCCTTCGAGCGCTTGACCACCTCCGCCAGAAGTCGGATCTTTGAAACTGCTGCCGGCCATAGGGTGCTGGGGATGATCAATCCCATCTACAATGAACCAGACTGCTATTCAGCCCCCTGTCATGTTCATCCCCAGGAACAAAAAGTCCTGGGGGTCATGGATATAGACGTCTCCCTGGCTGAAGTGGATGAGGTGATCATTAGTAACAAGAAGAAGATGATCCTTTTTGCGGTGGTCGCCATTCTTGGCATTTCCCTGACAATCGGTCTCTTTGTTCAGCGCTTTGTGAGTCGGCCGGTGAAACACCTTCTGGGAGGTACCGAACGAGTTAGCGCCGGTGATCTCTCGACGCCCCTTGAAATTTCATCCACCAATGAGATTGGAACCCTGGCTCGCTCTTTTGACCAGATGACCCAGCGGCTGCAGATCTCCGAGCAGGAATTGAAGGCCTCAGAGGAAAAATACCGTTCTCTTTTCGACAATGACCCCAATCCCATCCTCGTTTTCGATCGCGCCACCTTCCAAATTATCGACGCCAATATCCGCGCCACAGAAAAGTACGGTTACACCAGAGAGGAGTTGCTTGAAATGTCTTTCCGGGATCTGGGTGATCCAGAGGATGCGGAGAAGATCAGGTCATCTGTGGTGGAGGCGTGTATCTTTTTGCCCAAGGTGAGACATCGCAAGAAAGATGGAAGCATAATGCACGTGGACATCCATTCATGCCCCCGGGAGCATCTAGGGGAAGATGTCATTATTGCCAATATTGCCGACATTACCGACAGCATTCAGGCAGAGGCCCAACTGATACAGGCAAGTAAGATGGCAACCCTTGGCGAGATGTCTGCCGGGGTGGCGCATGAGTTGAACCAACCCTTGAATGCCATCCGTATCGGTAGTGACCTGCTGAAAAAAATGGTAGACCGTGGTGAGAGCCTCGACCCGGATTTGACGAGCAAGGTTTCCAGCGAAATCGCTGCTCAGGTGGAGCGTGCCGCCAACATTATCAATCATCTGAGGGAATTCGGACGCAAGAGTGATCTGGACGAACTGGAAAAGGTGAACATAAACAAGCCCATTAGAGATGTGTTCACTGTACTCGGGCAGCAGCTTAAACTCAGACAGATCAAGGTAAACTTGGATCTAGATGAAAACATTTCTCCTATTCTCGGGGTGAGGAACCGGTTGGAGCAGGTATTTATCAATCTTGTTATGAATGCCCGAGACTCTATCGAAGAGAAGCGGGAGCTGGTGCATGGGGAAGAGCAAGAGGGAGTGTTAAACATCCGCTCCTACCAGGAAGATGGCAAAGTGGTGGCTGTTGTAAGAGATAACGGCAACGGCATGTCCGAAAGTGTTAAGGAAAAGATTTTCGAACCGTTTTTTACCACCAAAGAGGTTACCAAGGGGACAGGGTTGGGATTGTCTATCAGCTATGGAATTATAAAAGATTATGAAGGTACCATCGAGGTGGAAAGCATGGCCGGGAGCGGCACCATCTTCAAGATTAGTTTTCCCGCGCTTTCCACCGAAGAGAACCTGCAAAAGGGAAGTTCGGCATGAAAAAACTACTAGTGATCGATGATGAAGCGAGTACCAGGGACCTCTTGCAGTTGTCCCTGGAAAGCGACGGATATACAGTTTTTACCGCTGAGGACGGTGCCAAGGGACTCGAAATATTTGCCAGGGAGAATCCGCCCGTAGTGCTAACGGATATCAAGATGCCTGGCATGGATGGCATCGAGGTCCTCAGGAGGGTGAAAGAACAGAGTCCCGATTCGGAGGTTATTGTCATCACCGGCCACGGGGAGATGAATCTGGCGATTCAGGCCCTCCAGCTCGAGGCATCTGACTTTATTAACAAACCCATAAGTGATGAGAGTCTGGCGGTTGCCCTCAGGCGTGCCGAGGAGAAAATATGGTTGCGCAACAAACTCAGGGAATACACTGAGGATCTGGAAAGACTGGTCAAGGAAACCAGCAAGGAACTCTTACAGCGACACGAGCTCGAGCACAACCTTATTCAGACTTCCATGGACGGCATAATTGCCAATGACCGTAAGGGCAATATCATCATTTTCAACGAAGGTGCCGAGCGCATATATGGATACACCCAGGAAGAAGCGATCTCTAAAATCCATGTGACCCAGCTCTACCCTGAAGGCCAGGCGAAACAGATCAAGAAAATGATCTACGGAGAGGAATATGGGGGTCCCGGCCGGCTGATCAATTATTCAGTGGAGGTTGTCACCCAGTCGGGCGAACTGGTTCCCATCTTGCTCTCCGCCACTATCATTGAGGATCAAGGCGAGGAAGTGGCAACGGTGGGGCACTTCAAGGATATGCGTGAGATCAAAAGACTTGAGGAAGAGTTGGTGACAAGCGAGCGCATGGTTGCTGTGGGCCAGACCACAGCGGGAATAGCCCATGGAGTCAAGAACATTCTCCATGGCATGAAACTCGGGGCCTTCATGATAGACACGGGTTTTGAGAAAGAGAAACCCGAATCGCTCCGCAAGGGCTGGAACCTGGTTAAGAAGAATATCAATCGAGTATCCAAAATGACCAAAGAAATGCTGAGCTTGGCGAGCACTGCCCCGCCCGCTTTCGAGGTGTGTTCTTTAAATGACATCGTCGAGGAGGTCTGTGAGCTGTTGACGGATGAGACGCGGAGAAGGGGCATAAGCTTAGTTCTTGAGCTGGACCCATCATTAACCCAGATGACGGTGGATCCAGATGGTATCCACACCTGCCTTCTGAATCTCGTAACCAACGCTATCGAGGCTTTTCCGGAAGACAGCAGTGGGGGCCAGGTTACCGTGTCCAGCCGTGATGAAGGAGAGGCCGGGGTGCATATACAGGTCAAAGACACCGGCGAGGGGATGAGTGCAGAACTCCAGGAACGGGTTCTTGCAAATCTGTTCACCACTAAGGGGGCGCGGGGAACAGGTTTGGGCCTTGCCATCACCCAAAAGATAGTGCACGAGCACGGGGGTACCATCCAGGTAGAATCCGAGCCCGATAAAGGCTCTTGCTTCACCATTATCCTGCCAGAGGAGAGCTAACGAGGCGGTTCACAAGGCTGCGGAGAGGCATCTCCATAGTATTCGCGCTCGCAGTCGCGCGGGGCAGAGCGTTTTGAATTATCCGGGCTCGTTAAGGGGCCAACAGAAGCCTGGCGCCCGCCCTGACGAGAGATCCCTCGATACGATTCAGCCTTTTCAGAGTGGCTATGGGGACTCCTGTCTTCCGGGCGATATGGCTTAAAGTATCGCCTTGTCTTACGATGTAATGGCCGTTGGAAACTTCAGCACGCTTCATTGAATCACTGCCTTCGAATGTTCGCAAAACCGTAGCCACCCTCTCCCCAACTCCCGTAGGAACCTTAATTCTATAGTGTCCAGTGGGTAACTGATGACCAAGAATGTGAGGATTCAGCTCTTTGAGAACTCTGTAGTCGGTACCGAGGGCGGAAGCCATATCAGCCAGATGGAATTGCTGGTTCACTCTGACTCCCACTGTGTCGTAGTCTGGAGGTTGGTACATCTGTCCTTCGGCCAAGTGGTAGCCGTAGCGCTCAGGGTTTTCCATGATAATTTTTACGGCGGCTATGCGAAAAATGAATCGCTCGGTTTCAGTGGGAAGATCTAAGCTATAGAAATCGTTGACTTTTTGATTTTTTATCTCTCTTTGTAGATGGTAGTCTCCGCAGTTATACGCTGCTAAAACGAGAGCCCAGCTATCGAATTTATTCCGGAGGTGCTTAATATAGGTGATGGCCGCATCAGTGGCTCGCTCAAAATCCAATCGTTCATCTAACTGGCGGTTTTTGCGAAGGCCGTAATGTCGACCAGTACGGGTCATTAGTTGCCATAGTCCGGAGGCCCCTTTGCTCGAACTGATGGTAGGGAGAAGAGCACTTTCGGCCACGGCCAGGTACTTCAGGTCGTCTGGTAGGCCTTCTTCCGCGAGCTTTTGTTCAATGTAAGGAAAATAGCGTCCTGCCCTCTTGAGCCACAGAATGACTTGGGGCCTGTTCCAGACGGCTATGGTGAATTCTCGATCCAGCTTTTCCCAAACAACAGGACTCTCTAGTGGAATCTGTTCATCGCAGAGGAGAATAGAATGAGGAGGACTAAGCTGTTGGGAATTGATGCGATTGGTTCTCAGAGCAAAGGATGTACAGGATGGAAGCAGAGCTATGAAGAAACCCAAAAGGAAAATGCGAGCGGTTGGCGCCGCGGAAAAATGAAATTTCGCTCGCATAGTAGACTCCAGTCGTAGCAGGTTAATTACTTTTCGTGGATTATCCGGGCTAGAGTGCAGGGTTGGTGCCAACGGGCTGATGAACATCAAAAACCTCGGATAATTGAGCCCTTATTAAGTTTTGTCCCAGCTCTACATATCTGGCGGTGTCACTAACTATGGTCAAAGGGCAAAGAATGAATTGGCCAAAAGACCATATCAAGATCTCGGATTTGTCCTGCGGACTCCCACCCTTCGGGCGGGTTCCCAGTTTTGGAATGTGGATTGTGGATTGGGGAAGGCATAAAGCATGGGGAAATAATTTCGAATTTCGGATTGCGAATTTAAAAACAAGAAGGCAGGAGTCAGAATCCAGAATGAAAAATCAAAAAGCAAATACCTTTTTTCTACTGGCTACTGACTACTGAATTCTTTGTTTCTATTCCTGACACCTGACACCCGAAACCTCAAACCGTGTCCTGCTATCGCTCTTCAAGAGTGGTCGCTCTCCCATAGGGTTTCAGTCTTACCAGCAACACGGGCAACACGGTAAAATTGGCAAGCAGGGCAATCATCATTGCGAAGGCTGTGAGGATGCCAAAATAGATGGTGGGGACGAATTTGGAGAGCATAAGAATGGAGAAGCCGATGGTGATGGTAACGGTGGTGTAATACATGGCCCGGCCGATGCTGTTGTGCGAACGGCTAACCGCGGCTTGGTAGTCCCAGTCTACAGCCACTTCCTCGCCAAAGCGATGCACGTAGTGAATGGTGTCGTCCACGCCGATGCCGATGGCGATGGCAGCGATGGTGATGGTCATGAAGTCCAGGGGAATGTCCATAGCGCCCATCAGGCCCAACACCAACGGCACGGCGACCAGGTTTGGCACGAGGGCTATGAGGGATAGTTTCACCGAGCGAAAAAGTATGATGAACATGAGGAAAATAGCCAAGAACACAGCCCCCAGGCTCAGAATCTGGGAGCGAAACAGGCTTTGCAACATATTGTTATAGAGCACCAATATGCCACTGAGATGCACTTGGTCGTCCGAAAGTCCCAACTCCCGGGTCAGGTGGAGACGGATTCTCTTCAGCAGATCCTGACGCTTGAGATTGACATCCGATTCGTACACCCGCACTGAATAGCGAAGCTGATTTCCATCCTCTGACAGGTAAGGAGCAATAAGGGCCTCTTTGATCTCATCGGGTAGGCGCTGATAGAGAATGGCTAGAGTAAAATTATCCGGTAGTTCGCCGCCATTAACCTGTTTCAACACCTCCATGGTGGTGGACAGGGAAAGGACCTTTCCGGTCTCAACGATCCCATCCAGATAGTCCTGGATAGCATCAACCTCATCCACCTTGAAGACGTTGAACCAGTAACTACTGCCTGTAATCCCCGCCTCTCCCTCGAAGTCGGTATCATCCCAAAATTCGTCTTTCTCTTCCTCAACTTCATCATCAAGGGGTTCTTGTTCCTTCTCGAAAAACTTGGCCGGGGCGTCGATCACCACGTCCAGGGGGGTGGTGCCGCCCAGTTCACGGTCAATGAGATACATGCCCTGATAGATCTCGGTGGACTTATGGAAGTGGTCGATGAAGCGGTTCTCCACCGTGAGTCTGGATATGCCTATTACCCCAAGAACCACCGCCAGCATGGCTACTCCCAGCACCAGGTTGCCATGGCGCTCGATCAGAGGCGGGAAGAGAGCGGTAACGGCGGTGGTTAACTCCCTCGGTTTGTGTGGTTTTCCGGGCTTGAGCAACATAATTGCAGCCGGGAACAGGGTAAAGGTGAATATCAAGGCCACGGTGAGGCTGACGCCCATAATCCAGCCAAAATCGATTACCGGCCGGACGCCGCTCACCACCAGCGAGCCAAAGGCAACCATGGTGGTGATTATCATGTAAAAACAGGGGATGAACTTGCTGCGAACCGTCTCACGCACCAGATAACGCTGCTCTCCATCGGGATTTTGCACATGTAACTCGCGGTAGCGGACGATGAGATGAATGGTAAGGGAGAGAACGAAGATCAACAACAGGGCGAGGAAATTGGATGACACCACCGACAGACGCCACTCTGCCAGTCCCAGGAATCCCATGGTAACCACAGCCGTGGCAAGAGCGGTGAGCAGGGGCAGAATAACCCAGCGTGGCTGGCGGAAGGCAATGACGAGAAGCAGTGCCAGAACTGCAATCACCCCGATGCCGAATACCCTGATATCGTGGCGGACAAAATCTACCATGTCCGCCACAATCATGGGCTTGCCTCCGAGGTGCAATTCGGCCCGATCCCGGTGCCGGTCCATAATGCTACGGATGCTAGCGATATCCGCTTCCTCTTGCGCCATCAGCTCGGCTTTATACTGCTTGAACTCATTGGTCAAACGTATGAGTTCCTGCTGCTCCTCCGGTGTCAGCTCGGACTCAAGCTGTTTTTCGCGCAACTTATCCCGGCCTTTGTGCAACCGCTCATAGGTAGGATCACGACGGAAATTCACCCGCATCGCTGTGGTGTCGCCATGGGGGCCCATGAGGCGATTGCTGTAAAGCGGGCTCTCACGCAGCTCCCGTTCGGCCAGTTCCAGGTTGGTGTCCTGATCCACCAATTTGCGTATGCGTTGTTCCAGCTCCTCCAGCGACATGGGCGGACTCTGAACCAAGGGCACGTCCAAGATGCTGATCACCGATTCAACCCGATCGATGGATGTCAGGCTGTCGCGCAACTTGCGCAGATCGTCCAGGGTCTCTCTTTCGAACAATCTTCCCTGGGGCGTATAGGTGAGGATGAGATAGTCGTCGGATCCATAGCGGGCCCGGATGGAGTTGTAGTAGCGCAGGTCTTCATCGTTTTCCAGGACCAGCGAATCGGCAGAGATGTCGATCTTGAGGGCTGGAACGAACCAGCCGAAAAAGGCGGTGATCAGGAACACCAGGAGCAAGGTCGCGACCGGATTGCCAAGTACCAGTTTGTCGTAGAGCTGTAACGGCGATGTTTTCATGAATCATCTTTCAGCACGGTGCAAATAAAATGAATCTCAGTGATAAGGAACCGCTCTCCAGCACGGTAGTATGTCATGGAAATTTCTTAGGTGTCAAGACTACCTAGCCCGGAATTTTCATGAATCCGCCGATGGCTGAGAGTTAATTCAACATCGAAAACCTGGTCCTCAAGGCAGGTCAAAGTTCAATGGCTTTGTCTGTAAAGATTGCGAGCTTTTGTGGAGGTTTCAGGTTTCAGTGTTCAGGTTTCAGCTTTTTTGTTTCTTTTTCCTGACACCTGACACCCGACACCTGAAACCCTGTAATTTGGTGCTTGGAAACCGGAAACCCGCCCGCAGGGTGGGGTGTCCGAAGGACCAATTTGATATTTTACAATGCTCCATCACTCCAACAGACTACTGCAAGGGGGCAAGAGCATTGATGCCCCATCAGGGGTCAGCCCAAAGCCGAATTTCTTGCTTCTAGATCTGAATAAGGGCGGGATTAATCTTTCTGGGGGGTCTTAATTTCTTCCGGAAGTATCTTGGGCATCCTCACAGTAAAACGCGAGCCTTCACCTGGAGTGGAATCTACCTGTATCGCCCCTTCATGTTGCTCAATAATTTGGTTTGAAATGAAAAGACCCAGGCCGGTACCCTCTCTTCCTTTGGAGGAGTAGAAGAGGGTAAACATCTTTTCCCTGGTTTCTTTATCCATGCCGATGCCGTTGTCGGAAACATCGAATATGATGTTATCCTTATCCTGCCTGACCCTAAAGATAATTTCATGAGACTTTTTGGAATTGTCTTCTAAGCAGGCTTCCAATGCATTTTCGAGAATGTTTGTCAGTGCTGAGGAGAGCACCCCGGCATCCACCTCAAATTCTCCTGCGGAAGCATCGAAGTCACGAACAAATTCAATGTTATGGCCGAGTGCCTTGGGTTCTACGGTGAGGGCCACATCATTAGCGAAGGTGAGTACGTCGGTTCGTTCCCATTGCAGATCTCTCTCTTTGGCATAATAGAGCAGATCGAGAGACATGTTTCTGATACGGCCAATCATATGCCTTACAATGTCCCAGCCCTCTTTGATTCGCTCATGGTCTTCTTTTTCAAAACCAGATTCAACCCGATACATGCCGCCGTCTAGACCTGTCAGCAGTCCTTTTATGCCATGGGAAATGGAACCTATCAAAAGCCCCAAGGATGAGAGATGGTCCTGCAACTGGCGGATCTGAGTGATGTTGGTGGACATCTCCATCACATGGGTTACCTCTCCGGCAACATTCTTTATGGGCGCTGTCCAGATCAGAACATTGTACTGCTCGCCGGATTTGGCAGTCACCACTGTCTCGGCCTGCTGTGATTCCCCCTCTTCAAAAGTCTTCCAGACAGGACACTCGGGGTGCGGTTCACCGTCATGTGAATAAGCCTGTGCACAGAAAGAACCAAACTGCATACCAAAATCTTCGAGGAATTTTTTGTTGGCTGCCATCAGCTTGAGGTCTCTGTCCTGGACGGTGAAATAGCATGGCGCCGCGTCAAAAAGCTGCTGGTACCTCTGTTGGCAGCTAATCAGCTCTTCCTGGAGACGACTCACTTCTGTGAGATCGGCTGCCATTTCGAGCACCAATTCCACTTCACCGTCTCGATTTCTGATGGGAGCGGTGTGCACCATTACCGGAAGCTCACTGCCTTTCAGATTTTTTACTCTTTCCTTCCTTTGCTGCCCCTTGCCCGTGCTAAAGGTGTTGGCGACCGGGCAGTTTTCCTGACTTCCAGCGCTGCTCGCATATATCTCCCAGCTGCTGCGTCCTATCTTGTTTCCCAAGCGCTCTTTGTAAAGCTGATTCGTTCCAACAATCTTATTCTTACTGTTATGGATGGAAACGAAGCAAGGCATCTCGTTGAAAAATGTCAGCCCACTTTCGAGATCCTCCACTATGTTCTTCATGGCAGAGGACAAGCCCTCAACCACCTGACCCACTGCAATCAGCCGTTCAGCTTCTACCAGTTGGGCTGACTTTTCCCGAACGAGATCTTCCAGGTGTTCTGTGTACTCCCTCAACTGCCGCCTCATAGAAATTCTTTCATTGGCTCTCTTGAGGGCTATTTCCAGAACTTCGTCCTTGATGGGTTTGGTGATAAAATCAGTCGCTTCATGCTTAAGGCTTTCGATGGCAAGATCCATATCCCCGTGGCCGGTTATCATAATCACTTCGGTCTCAGAGTATTCTTGCTTAATCTTGCGAAGCAACTCGATGCCGTCCATGACCGGCATTCTGATGTCGGTGAGCACTATAGGGGGGGTAACTTCTTGGATAATCCGGAGGGCTTCGTCGCCGTTTTCTGCCGTGTATACTTCATAGCCAAGGTCAGACAGAGATATTTTCAGAACTACGCGAATATCTTCTTCGTCATCTACTATTAATATTCTGTCGGCCATGATTGCCCTATCTACCCAGCATACTCCCAGTGGTTATTTGGCAGTGGCGAGTGGGCTTAAGCAAGTTTATACCCTAA
>JBFFBS010000014.1:0-32024 GCA_041560295.1 Syntrophobacteria bacterium
GGCCTGAGCACCATTCGTCTCCATACTCATCTCGTGCATGGTGATAATCATGTCCTTTGCGGCCGCCAATTCTTCAGGGTCCAACGGCTTCTGCTTTATTTTTTCCAGCTTCTCCAGAATTATCGCAACCACCTTTTCATAGTTGGCCATGGTGGTCTGGGTGATAATGCCAAAATGGCCTCCATCTATACCAGAGCTTGGGAAGGCATGGACAACGTAAACTAGACTTCGATCCCCTCCCCTCAAAGCCTCCTGCAGCCAGCCGCTTGGGTAGCCAATACCAGACAGAACCGCATCGATAACATCCAGCGTCGGCCTCTCGGGGTCTTTCAAGGTCATGCCATTGGTGCCAAGATAGATGGCAGCCGAGACTTTTTCTGTCTTTTTCTGAACCTGTTCGTTGGCAGTAAGGCCCTCTACGGTGCTAGGAACGACAGGTTCAACCACTTTTCCTGGCCGCCATTTGCCGAGAGCAGACTTCACCCTTTCTGCCATCTCCTCAGGCTCAATATCACCGAATACTGCCAGCACCGCATTGTTCGGCATGACCGTTTGCTGATAGAAGCTCACTATGTCCCCGCGGCTCATGCTCTTGATCGTCTCTTTGGTGCCAATGATATCATTCCGATACGGATGCTGCTGGTAGTAGTGCTGACGGAAAACCCGGGCCACTTCATTTTGCCAACTCTCATCCAACCGACGAATTGCCAGTAAGGTATCTGTTTTTTGCCTTTCGATTTCCTCTTCTGGAAAACTCGGATTCTGGAGCACATCCGCCAGTAACTCCAGACCGGTTTCAGCGTCATTTTTGAGTACAGCTAGCGAAGCATAGTAGGTATTACGCCCTGAGCCTGCCTCCAGACTACCGCCCAATTTTTCTATGGTCTCAGCAATATCCCTCTTACTTCTACTCCGAGTCCCTTTGGTGACGAGTTCCATGGTGAAAGAGCCAATTCCCTCCAGGCTCTTTGGCTCGAACCTCTGTCCCCCAAGGCCGAAAACCTGGAAATTCACAATCGGCACTGCCGAGTTGCGTTTCAACAACACGGTCAAGCCATTGTCGAGAGTGACCTTCTTTATTCTCCCTGCCGTCCTCGGCAGCTCTGCTTCCGCCTCCTTGGCCTGACTGCGCGGTGGAGACAAAATGGCAACCGTGCTCGCCTGCCGGCTCAGGTAAGTTTGGGCCACCCGCCGGATATCCTCTCGACCGACGGCCTTGATCCTCTCAACATACAGACTGTCGAAATAGGGGTTTCCCGTAGCAGCAAAGGAGCTGGCCAAACTGGAGGCCATCCCAGATGCGGATTGTTTGGAGAAGGTAAAATCAGCAATGACCTGACGCTTGGCCTTGTCCAGCTCGCTTTTTTTCACTAAATTTTTCTTTATTCGAGCCACCTCTTCCCAGGTAGCGGCTAGAGTCGGTTCGACTTTGTCGCGATCCAGGCTAAAAGAAAAACTAAAAAGCCCAGGAGCGTAAGACGGGGTCCAACTGGAAGAGCTCACTGAAAGGACCAAACCCTTTTGGTCCTTGAGGTCTAGGTAGAGTCTGCTGCTTCGCCCCTGGCCAAGAATAATTGCCATTAAATCAAGAGGGTAAAGATCTGGATGATTCAAGGGAACGGTGTGGAACCCGATCATCATGGTTGTTAGTCTGGCGGGAGGAAATGACTTTTCTGCCCATCTTGCTGTGGTCTGGAGTGGTTCTTTCTCTAGCACTACGGGTGGATTGAAAGTCCGCACTACCTTATTGCTAAGCTCAAGAACGGCCTGCAGAGCCTCGGCAGCCTGCACATCCCCTACGATGGTCACTACCATGTTCTGGGGGGTATATCGCTGCTGGTAGTAGTCCAGAAGGTCATCACGACTGATGGTAACAAACACGTCCTCGTAGCCAATTACCGGATGACGAACAGGGTGCTTGAGATAGGCCGTCCGGGCAAATAGCTGCCACAGCTGCCGCCCAGGATTAGTCTCTCCCAGTTTGAATTCCTGCTGAATTACTGCCTTTTCCCGCACAACTTCAGTGGGTTCCAGCAAGGATTCAGATACGTAGGAAAACAACAGTCTCAGTGCTTCTCGGTAATGTTCTCCCGTTGTGTTAATAAAGTAGGCCGTTTGGTCGTAACTAGTGTAAGCATTGCTGGCACCACCCAGAGACTTTAGTGTTTTCTGGGCTTCGTCTTCAGTGAACGAACGGGTACTGCCGCCTGAAACCACGTGTTCGAGATAGTGAGATAATCCACCAAAGAAATAGTTGTCCTCATATATAGAGCCTGTTTTTACGAGTATCTGCGTGGAGACGACTCGAGAGGCATGATTCTCTCGGATAAGGACGGTCATGCCGTTTCTCAGTTGAACAAAGGTGTCACCCGGTCTTGATGGCAGCACATTACTCACCTGGGCAACCATCTTCTCAGGGAGAGACAGGGACTCAAGGTCGGGTATTTGCATCGGTTCCGTCTGGGCGATAGCCGGGACGGCGAAGTTCAATAGCACGACGATTAAGAAGGTAAAAATCCTTATGAACATGTTTTCAGCTCCTCCTGAATTCTGATCTCTGACTACTCATTTCTCAGCAAATCTAATTTGGACTTTGCACCAATGCCTCTAATGTGCTCAAATAGTAATCACGTTTTTGGCAACCGTCTACCATTTGGTCATCCTTTTTGAGGTTTTCGTTCCGTGCCCACCGCTGAGTAACAAGAAATGAGTGAATTCCAAGACGTGGTCACTGTCTTTCTAACCCACCGCAGCAAAATCCTGGTGCTGAAAAGAAGCGGGGAGGTGGGTACCTATAAGGGGCACTGGGCCGGTGTTAGTGGCTATTTGGAAAGCAACAACGCTTTGGCTCAGGCCCTTACAGAGATGGCCGAGGAGGTCGGCCTCGGCGAAAAGGACGTCACTCTCCTGAAGGCGGGCAAGCCTCTTGAGATTGTTGATAGGACTCAAGATCGTGCCTGGCGTGTGCATCCTTTCCTTTTTGCAGTGCATGAACCTGATAAAATCAGACTCGACTGGGAAAACATAGCTATGCGCTGGATCCTGCCCGAAGAGATCGACCAACTGAAAACGGTCCCGGCCCTCAAGGAAACTCTCGAACGAGTGATCAAAGATGAATAGTTCGTTGATTGTAGGTTGCAGATTGCAGATTGTAGATTGCGGAATGATGTGAGATGTGCGATGTGGGTTGTGGGATAAGATACGCTACTCCTGACTCCTTGCTCCTGGATTCTTTGTATGAATATGGATTGGATTGAAAAAAAGATCCAAGGAATCGTAAATGATCGCCGTCACGGCGCTGCCCAATTGGCCAGTTCCGCCATCCGCATTCTTATGGCCGTCTGCCAACGAAGTGAGCCAGAAGACCTGAAGGAACTCACCCACACTATCAAACAAACAGCACTATCTCTGACACAGGCACACCCTTCCATGGCCCCCATTCGCAATTGGAGTCTTGTCTTTGTCCAGAGGTTCCTGGGAAAGATCAATGCTGGCTTTTCCATTCGTGAAGCGAAACGGCAAGGGGTACTTTTAGGAAAGGAATTATTGACATTGCAGCAAGAGTTTATCCACCAGCAAGTTGAGGCCGCTCGGACCATTATCCGAAACTACAAATCTGTGGTAACCCTGAGTTATTCCTCTACAGTGGAATCAATCTTGCGCCACGGACTGCCTCCTGGCTGTCGGGTTGTCGTCGCTGAATCCCGTCCTTTAATGGAGGGACGTCGTTTATTCAGGAACCTATCTGATGAAGGTACTGAACTCCGCATGATAACCGATGCCCAACTGGGTCTGGCCATCCCTGATGCCGATCTGGTACTGGTGGGAGCTGATGCTGTCTTACGTGACCTATCGGTGGTCAACAAGACCGGAACCTATCTGGCGGCTCTGGTTGCACATGCCCATGGTCGTGACTTTCTCGTGGCTGCTGACACCTACAAAATCAACGCAACCATGGATTCCCACAACTGTTTCCTGGAGTCCAAGTCAGGGAGGGAAGTCTGGTCCCGGCAAGAGAAGTATTGCGATAATGTATACTTCGATATTACTCCCAGCCAGCTCATTACCGGTTTTGTCAGTGAGGCAGGGATTCTTGACGCAGCAGGCATGAAGGAACATGTTCAGCGCTGGCAGCGACTGGAGAAGGATCTTGCACTCTGAAATATGAAAACATTCCCCCGTTATTAACCATAGAGACACAGAGAGGTGCTTCGCATCAAAATTCGAAATACGAAATCCGAAGCACGAAATGCTTCGACCAGCTCACCACCCTGAGCCAAGTCGAAGGGCAAATATAAAATCCGAATTCTCAAATGTTCAAAACGTAACTTCTCAAAAAGACTTGTCTGGTGTTTTCGGTCATTTGGATTTTGAAAATTTGAATTTGTTTAGGATTTCGATATTCGGATTTCGGATTTATTGAGCTCCGTGCCTCCCTGGTGAGCGAAAAAGAGATCACAGTGCCGCGAAATTTGGCTGTTAGTGAATAACTTTAGACTAGGAGCTCAAGGAAGGGTCTGAGGGTCCTGTGGGTTCCAAGGGTTCCGAGGGTTCCGAGGGTTCCGAAAGTTCTGAGGGTTCAGAGAGCTCAGAGGGTTCTGAGAGTTCGGCGGGATAGACTGATGGGGCTGGTTCCTCCGGCTGGAGCCCGTGAACAGCCACATCTTTGGCAAGAAAAGTGGAGTCTAGGACCAGTTCTTCATCACTGTCGTAGATCAAGATCCGAAAAGACTCGGAGTAGGAGAAAGGGAAGTAGAATCTGCCGGTCACCTCTTTGAAATAGCTTATACTGTAGCCCACCGACTTTCTTAACTTGACCGGCATTCCATCAGTCAATTTCATAGAGGGAAAAGAGACGAATCGCGGCTGGTGAGGTGGTCTCAGAGCAGCAATGATGGCCACATTCCCTGCTATTGGCTCACCAATCAAGTTAACCAGTTTAAAAACGAACCGAAAGCCTTCCCTGTTTTCTTTCAGAGAAATCACCTTGGCCTCATCGATTCTGGCAATGGGTCGAGGATCGACCTCTGCATTGCTGCCGACCCGAATCTCTGGCACCGGAGGCTCTGGCTTCTTTTCCTTTTCTTTCGGTACGAGAGCGACCTCTACTTTCGGCTGGGCTGCAGGTTTCGCCACACCTTTTGAGAAAGCTTCCCCACCCTGCCTTTCGGCGCGCTCTTCGAATTTATCCATAAGCTGTTCGAGCAGGGCGACTCTTCCTTCCAACCGCTGGCGTTCCTCTCGTTCCTGAAAATAAGATTGTCCCAAAAGAACACAACTCACCACCAAAACGATCAAAATAACCATCGGCACGTATATGAAGCGCCGATCCAGATTAAAGGTAAAGGTTTTACCCTTGTGCCTGGAAAAAATAGTGACTGTGTAATCCTTCCTCATGCCTCATCTCTACAATGACCTCAACCTCGTATTGAGAAGTCTCTTGGCCACCTCTTGCATCGAACCCTCGCCAACAGCTCGTTGTGGATCAAACGGATATCAAAAATCCTTTCGTATCCCTACTATTATGAGGTCTTAAGCCGCTGAATATGGAGCTTGTCTCACGCCTGGGGTAGGCTTTCGATGGGATCTGGTGAGGATTGGATGTCGGACTGATCACTCTCTTTTATAGATAAGCCACTTTCCAACTGTGGATATGCGGATTCCACTGCCTCCATCATCTTGAACGAACCGTCCACCATTCCGCCCTCGGCAACGGTTATTTTAGTTGCCTCAATGTCTCCGGTCACCCGCCCCGTGGCAGTGATTTCCATTCGCCTCCGAGCGTTGATATTGCCAATAATCTGACCGCCTACCACTACTGAGTCTGCATAAATATCAGCCTCGACCTTGCCCTCACGGCCCACTACCACCTCACCTTTGGCTTCGATCCTGCCTCGTATACTGCCTTCCACACAGACACTGCGCTCACTCTGAATTGACCCTTCGAAGACAGTGTTAGCCCCAATGAGGGTATCCAAAGACAGGCTCTTTTCCTTCTTATTCTTTTTCATTGTCCGCCACCCGTAACTCGCAAAGGGCGGACCAGAAGACGGTTAGCCTTCGCATTTAAGATGTAATGCAGAGGATTCACACACCGCTTCTTGACCTTGATCATGTAATGAAGGTGGTTACCCGTTGAAAGGCCGGTGTTGCCCATAGTAGCAATGATGTCCCCGCGTTCGACTTTCTGCCCAGGACTTACATTGTAGCCGGATAGATGCCCATAGGTGGTAACGACCTCCCCGCCGTGTTCTATCTTGAGATACTTGCCAAGATATTTATCGTATCCTCTCTTTATTACCTTACCATTGGCGGGTGCGATGATTGGTGTGCCCTTGCGACTGCTGATATCCAAGCCATTGTGGAACTCTTTCAGGCCAGTGAAGGGACTGCGTCGCCAGCCGAATCCCGAGGAAAACCAATAATTGGTCACCTCTATGGGAATAATACTCGGCGTGCTATCCCAGGTCTTTTGCTGGCTTCTCATCGTTCCCACCAGCTCCTGCAAGTCTGTCTCTAGCCGCTGGGCCCTTTGCAGGACTGAGACCTGTCTGGGCTTGGCAGGGAATGGCATGCTGCTGCTGGCCATGGCATCCGTGGGAGCTATGGTCGAGAGATCCGGTGAGGGCTCACCGCCCTGCCCGAGACCACTTGTCTCTTCGTGAGTCTTTTCCAGACCGAGAAAGCTCCGAATGGTATTTTCATCTTTTTGGATGCGCTCCATGGTCTGGCGAAGTGCATCCAACTCCCTCTCCTTTTGAAGCAGATAGGAATTTTTCTCCCGTACCTGGACATAGTCATGATAGAGACGATTGCCAAAATATCCCCCCGTTGCCAGCAGTGCCCAAGAGAGCAACAACATGCCCACAAATATGTACAAGGCTATAACTGGGAGAGAGAAAGTGCGGGATTTGGAACTCACCGACGGCATCCACATTATGGTTATTCGTTTTCGCTTCATACCTTTACCTGCCGTTAGATGTAGGAGAGGGTGTCAGAAAAATTGCAACTGATGATAATTCCGCGGAAAAATTTTTGACTCTAAAATCCCGGTGAGCTCCGGGCAGCAAGACAAAATAGGAGTGTTCGATCCCTCTAAAAGCTGTTGTCATTGGTTTCGTCTCAGAGCGGGCCCAGAGTAGAGGAATTTTCAGGGTACCTTGAGTACATTGGGCCCACTTTTAGTTTAAACCTTCGGTCCTGTCAAGCTTTTTTTAGCCATAGCGGTGAGTTAACCTGCTACCGCAAGGATTCGATGTTCTCCAGCAATTCACTGAGCATCTCTCCTAGACGCTTGAATCTTAAGCAAATTTTACGCCAAAAATGCTATTTCCACTCTTTTCCTGAAACTGTCGGAATAAAAAGATTCAGTGATCACCCATAATTATTGACGTAACTCTCCTTTTGGTATACAAATAAATACACAATTTGGTTTTCAAGGAGGATTTCCATGCAAGATAGGGCCGTCGACCCACGTGTAAGTATACTCAAAGATATTTCACCCCTGCTTACTTCAGTGCTGGACACAGATAGTGTGTTGGAAATGATTATTGAATCAGTGACCAGGCTGATGGAAGCCAAGGCGAGCTCTCTGCTCCTGGTCAACAAGAGTAGGAACAAACTCTACTTTCAGATCGCAACCGGAGAAGCGAAAGAAGAAGTTAAGAAATTCGAAATTGACATGGGTCAGGGCATCGCCGGTCATGTGGCTTTAACCGGTAAACCCCTTCTTGTCCCCGACGTATCGAAAGATGCCCGGTGGGATAATACTATCAGTGAAGCAACGGGTTTTGAAACTCGGTCCATTGCCTGCGTGCCCATTAAAAGCGGGCGTGATGTTATTGGTGTCATCCAGATTATCGACCGTGAGGATGGGCAGTCTATCCACGAAGCCGATATGGAGATCTTGAGCCATTTTTCAGAACTTGCCTCTGTTGCCATTGAACGAGCCCGAAACTACAAAGACATCGTAAACGAAAACATATATCTGAAAAAAGAGCTAGAGTCCCGCTATGAAATTATTGGTGTCAGCAAGGCCATTGAAACGGTGATCTCAGACGCCGTCAAGGTCGCCAACTCTAAAACCACTACCCTTATAACTGGTGAGAGTGGCACGGGCAAAGAACTTGTGGCCAGACTCGTTCATAAAATTGGACCTCGACGCAAGAAAAAACTTATGGTGGTCAATTGCGCCGCCTTTACCGACACTCTGCTGGAGTCTGAACTGTTCGGGCATGAGAAAGGCTCGTTCACCGGAGCCATCTCTAGAAAAACCGGCGTCCTGGAAATTGCCGACGGCGGCACCCTCTTTCTGGACGAGGTCGCCGAAATGAGCCCTTCCATGCAGGTAAAGCTGCTGCGGGTCATCCAAGAAGGCACGTTCAATCGAGTTGGCTCACCCAGCCCCATGCAGGTAGACATAAGGGCCATTGCCGCCACCAACAAGAACCTCTTTGAAGAGGTGCAGAATGGTACCTTCCGAGAAGACCTCTACTACCGCCTCAACGTGGTGCATATTCACATCCCATCGCTCAGAGAGCGGAGAGATGACATCCTCGTCCTGGCCCAACACTTCTTAGACAAGTACAAGCATATCAGGGGACCATCGAATCTCAGTTTCAGCCCGAACACCATTGAAGTGCTGCAAAACTATCACTGGCCTGGCAATGTGCGCGAGTTGGAAAATGCCGTTGAGCGCGCCGTAGTAATGGGTGGCGGCGGGCATATAGAGCCTGAAGACCTTCCCTTCAGTGTGGTACCGTCCGGAGACACCGCTCAAGAGCTCTTGGGTTGTACCTTGAAGGACGCGCTGGACTCTTTCAAGCGTGACTTCTTGCAGCGCAACCTGGATCATCAGGGTAGCAGCGTCAAGGAAACGGCAAAGGTGCTGGGCATCCAAAGGACCTACCTTTCCCGGCTAATCTCCAAGTATGGTCTGACCACCAGGCGAAGTCGGTGATCCCTATCTCGCCGGCAGATTGGCACCTTTGTCGCATGGTTGACCTTGAGGGGAGACCAGCTATAATCTGCCCGTAAACAGTACTGGGGTAAATAAGTTTTCACCAAGCAGTAAAAAGCCCACAGTGCGGCCAAGCAGCACCGGATAGGGCGGAGATCAAGATGGCGGACCAGATTCGGAAAGTGAGAGTTGATGAGATCCGTGAAATTCAAAAAATGCTGGCCGGCCACGCCCAGCGCGGCGATATGCTGCCTCGCTCCCTGAGTGAACTGTATGACAACCTCCGGGATATTTTTGTCTACCTGGATGACGATAAGCTGGAAATCATCGGCACCTGCAGCATGCACATCTGTTGGGAAGACCTGGCCGAGATCCGATCTCTAGCGGTCAGGGAACCATATCAGGGTCAGGGCATTGGCAAGAAACTTGTGGAGGCTTGCATTGCCGAGGCCATTGCTTTGGGGTTGCACCGCATCTTCGTTCTCACCTACCAGGTAGAGTTTTTTGAAAAAATAGGGTTCCAAGTAGTGGACAAGGGGACGTTGCCCCACAAAATTTGGGCAGATTGCCTAAAGTGCGTCAAATTTCCCGAGTGCGATGAGACTGCAATGATCATTGAGATCTAAACCCTCTATGCCCTCGGTTTTTTCAAGGCAGGAATAACACATGGCTCTATTGGCGAATCCGTTAACCAAACTTTTTGGCAGCAAGAATGAACGCGAACTCGGGAAACTGGCGCCACTGGTGGATCAAATCAACAGTCTGGAGTCAGAGATGAGTTCCCTGAGTGATGCGGAGCTGGCTGGCACTACGGCACGCTTTCGCCAGCGCTTGGACCAGGGAGCTGAGCTGGATGAGCTCTTGCCGGAGGCATTCGCCGTGGTTCGGGAAGCCTCTGTGCGAACCCTGGGAATGCGACCGTTTGACGTCCAACTCATTGGCGGTATCGTGCTCCACCAAGGCAAAATCTCCGAGATGAAAACCGGGGAAGGCAAGACCCTGGCTGCTACCATGCCGGTCTACCTCAATGCACTCACCGGCCGCGGGGTGCATGTGGTCACGGTTAATGACTACCTTGCTCGCCGTGACTCCGAGTGGATGGGAGCCATTTACACATTCCTCGGCTTGAGCGTAGGAGTAATACTTCATAATCTCAACGATCAGGAGCGACAGCAGGCTTATGGTGCCGACGTAACCTATGGCACCAACAACGAGTTCGGCTTCGACTATTTGCGCGACAATATGAAATTTCATCGCAAGGATTGCGTGCAGCGAGAACTCAATTTTGCCATAGTTGACGAGGTGGACAGCATCCTCATAGACGAAGCACGGACGCCGCTAATCATTTCCGGACCGGTGGACTACTCCATCAAAGACTACGATAAGCTCCGCGCCCCGGTGGCCAGCCTGTTTCAGAGACAACAGAAATTAGCCAAGGAATTTATCCGAGAAACGAGAAACCTTCTGGATGAGGACCAGGAGTACGAAGCAGGTGAGGCGTTTCTCCGGGCCTATCGGGCAGCCCCAAAACACCCCAGTGTTATGGAAATGATGGAAGAGGGGAGGATGCGCAAGCTCCTCAAGACCGTGGAACAAGACTACTCCCTGGCCAAGCGCCTTCCCGAGGTGGATGACTCCCTCTACTACGTGGTGGAGGAGAAGGAGCGCAACGTATATCCCACTGAGCGCGGCAAGGACATAATTGCCAAGAACGATGCCACCTTCTTCATGCTGCCGGAGCTGGAAATAGAAATAGACCGAATTGATCAAGACAACACTCTCTCTTCGGAAGAAAAAGCAGAACGCAAACAGCGGCTTCGGAGCAATTATGAGCAGAAACTTACCCGCAACCATGTGATCAACCAGTTGCTAAAGGCCTACGCCCTCTTCGGCAAGGATGTGGATTACGTGGTCAAAGATGGTCAGATCATCATCGTAGATGAATTCACTGGCCGCCTTATGCCTGGCCGTCGTTACAGCGATGGTTTGCATCAAGCACTGGAAGCCAAAGAGGGTGTGCGAGTTGAGCAGGAAAACCAGACCCTCGCCACCATTACTTTTCAGAACTATTTTCGTATGTATGAAAAACTCGCCGGCATGACAGGAACCGCCGACACTGAAGCTGCAGAGTTTGCCAAGATCTATGACCTGGACGTGGTGCTTATTCCTACCAACAAAAAGATGATCAGAGCAGATCACTCTGATGTTATCTATAAGACCGAGCGGGAAAAATTTCAGGCTGTCGTGGAAGAGATCAAAGAACTGGCTGAAATGGGAAGGCCGGTCCTGGTGGGTACTGTGTCCATTGAGAAGTCCGAGAGACTCAGTAAGATGTTAGCGAAAACGGGCGTCAAGCATTCGGTGCTGAATGCAAAAAATCATGAAAAGGAAGCGGAGATTGTGGCCAAAGCCGGACAAGAAAATTCAGTTACCATCTCCACCAATATGGCGGGACGCGGTACCGACATTGTCTTGGGTCCCGGCGTGGTGGATATGGATGGCCTCCACATTATCGGCACCGAACGCCATGAAGCTCGCCGCATTGACAACCAACTCCGCGGCCGGGCAGGTCGTCAGGGTGACCCGGGTTCATCTCGCTTTTATCTTTCCCTGGAAGACGATCTCATGAGAATCTTTGCCGCCGACCGCATCGCTAACCTTATGGATAGGGTGGGCATGGAGGAGGGACATCCCATCGAACATGGACTTATCAGCCGCGCCATAGAGAACGCCCAGAAGAAAGTGGAAGCACAGAACTTCAACATTCGCAAGCAGCTTATCGAATACGACGATGTCATGAACCAGCAGCGGGAAATAATTTACGAGCAACGCCGCCAGGCTCTGGAGGAAGAAGATCTCCAGCCGTTTATCCTGGACATGATTGAAGATATTGTTGATGACCTGGTTGAAAACCACACTCAGGAAGAGACCCTTTCGGAAGAGTGGGATCTGCGAGGATTACAGGAAGCTTTTCTGACTCAGTTCTCCATGACACTGAGCTTCGAAGGGAATAGTGTGGAAGACTTCACCCAGGAAGGTATCCGTGAGTTCCTCTTAGAAAAAGCTCGCAACGGCTATTCTCAGAAAGAAGAGGAATGGGGCCCGGAAATCGCACGAGACATGGAGCGGTTGGTAACCCTGCAGACGGTAGATCAGCGCTGGCGTGAGCATCTCCTGGCCATGGATCACTTGAAGGAAGGGATCGGGTTGCGTGGTTATGCTCAGCAAAATCCTCTCATCGAGTATAAGCGTGAAGGGCTTGACATGTTCCAGGAAATGGTGGAGCAGATCAAGGGGGAGATCCTCCAGATGCTCTTCAGAATTCAGGTGGCTACTCAGGAGGAAACCGAGCAGCTGCAAGAAGCCCAACAGCAGCCAATACTCCTCAGTCACGGCGAATCAGCGGCTGGCTCAAAAAGAAAGCCGGCAAGACGTTCTGCCAAGGTTGGCCGCAACCAGCCCTGCCCCTGTGGCAGCGGCAAGAAATACAAGAAATGCTGTGGGAGGTAAGGGCATAGCGCAAAGAGCACAGCGCATAGCGCCATTACTCATCTTATTGCTTATTTCGCATTGAGCATTTCTCATTGCCCATTTGCTGTTAACAAGAAACCCTAATCACAAAGCACACAAAAAATAAAGGATGTGTAAAGTGAGATACGAGGTTAGTCAATCTTGGTTCTTCTCGCATCCCATATCCCACATCTCACATCACAAATCTCTTAGGCTTTTGTGGACTTCGTGGTTACATTTTCACTTTCGCCATGACTAACGAAGAATTTACTGTTCCCGGGTTCAAAGCCGGCGCACTGGCCGCTGGCATTCGCTATCAAGGACGTCTCGACCTTGCCCTCATTACCAGTGAGGTGCCAGCCACTGCTGCCGGGGTTTTTACCACCAACAAGGTCCAGGCAGCCCCCGTTTTGCTCAGCCGCTCACATCTCACTGGGAATACTGCCCGGGCCATTGTGGTCAACAGCGGCATCGCCAACGCCTGCACCGGGGACATTGGCCTGCAACGTGCCCAGGCCACAGCTCGCATAGCTGCTGATGCCATTGGCTGCCCCTTCGAAGAGATTTTGGTGGCCTCCACCGGGGTGATTGGCATGGACCTGCCCATTGAGCCGATGGCCAACTATCTTCCCAAGTTAGTCCCTTTGGTGCGCTCCGATGGCTGGCTGGATGCGGCTCAAGCAATTATGACCACCGACACGGTACCCAAAATCCACATGGTACGAAGCCGGCTGCAGGACCGCCCTTTCACAGTACTTGGCATCGCCAAGGGCGCCGGCATGATCTGCCCGGACATGGCAACCTTGCTCTCATTCGTGGCCACAGATGCAGCCATCACACCTGAAGCCCTCCAGACCCTGGTTCGAGAAGAAGCGGAGCACTCTTTTAACCGAATTACCGTAGACGGGGATACCAGCACCAACGATACCCTCATAGTACTGGCAAACGGTGGCGCGGCGAACCAGCCGATAGCAGACCTTGCTTCTCCTGATGGCGAACGGTTACGCCAGGCCCTTGGAGAAGTCCTCCTCGATCTGGCCAAAAAGATCGTTGCTGATGGAGAAGGTGCCACCAAATTAGTTGAAATCAGACTAAAGGGTGCATCAAGTCAGGCTGAAGCACTCAGGGGAGCTCGTACAGTTGCCAACTCACCCCTGGTAAAAACCGCCTTATTTGGAGAGGACGCCAACTGGGGCCGCATTCTTGCGGCGTTGGGCCGGGCGGATATTCGCTTCGATCCCAACCAGGTGCAGCTGTTCTTCAACGAGGTGAAGCTTGTGGAAAACGGGCTTGCTCTTGGAGAAAAGGCGGAGAGTAAGGCCAGCGAGATTTTACGCCAACCATCGTTTTCCATAACGATAGATCTTGGCGAGGGCACGGCAGAGGAATCAGTCTATACCTGCGATCTGAGTATTGATTACATCAAGATCAATGCCGACTATCGCAGTTGAACCAGCCATCGGCTTTCAGCTGTCAGCTATCAGCAAAAAGATGCTGACCGCTGATCGCTGAATACTGACAGCTTTGATTGTTATGATGATCGCTTGCCACCACCCAAATTTCATGCCTTGGCCCGGACTATTTTTCAAAGGTATGCAAGCGGAACAGTTGGTGCTGCTCGATGATGTCCAATTTCCCTTGGGAGGAAGTTGGATCAACCGAAACCGGCTCAAGAACGATCAGGGAGAATTGTGGCTAACAGTGCCGGTTTGGAAGCGAGGCAGGAGTTTTCAGCGTATTGATCAGGTTGAAATCTGCAACGACGAAAATTGGCAGAAAAAGCACCTGTTCAGCCTTGAGCATGCTTACAAACATGCTCCTTACTGGGACGAACACTTCGGATTTCTCCAAAAAATCTGCAGCAAACAGAGGCAAAACCTTGTAGAGCTGAACCTCGAGATTTTAGACTACTTGCGGCTCGCCTTGGAAATTCCTCAACCTCTTGTGCGCAGCTCAACCTTTGCCATCGAGACCAGTGGTTCCCAACGGCTGGTGGATATCTGTAAGGCCCTAGGAGCCCGACAGTATTTGACCATAGCTTCCTCACACAAGTACCTCGACGAAAATTTGTTCCGACGCCATGGAATTCAGCTAAGGTATTACAAATTTGAACCTCCCATCTACCCTCAGCTCTGGGGTGATTTCATCGCCAATCTCTCAGTCTTGGACCTCATCCTCACCTGCGGACCCAAGAGTGCAGGACTCATTCATCAGGCCGGCAGGATAGTCCGTTCCTGACTGCTCGCTCCGCTTCGCTATCTCAATGAGTCATTGGTTAAGCACGCCTTGCTGTCACTCATAGTCATTTAACCACTAACGTGGCTGTCACTGCGCTTCGCTGTCATTAGTTGTCATTGGATCATTCCCTATGCTTTTTCAAATTCGAAATTCGCAATTCGAAATTCGAAATTACTTCCCCATGCTCTATGCCAAAATCTCTTTTCCTCTTGAAAGTTGACAGTAAGTGTGATAGTTAAAACCGGTTTACCCAAAGGCACGGTTTGGTCCTCTCCGTACACCACTGTTGCTGGAGAGGGCCAAGGTAAAGACCTGCTGAAACCCCTTTTCTTTCAATGTTTACAGGAACTAAAGGAGGTTTTGTTAGGACTGTTTTTCAAATCACACATCCCCTCAATCCTTTGGTGTCCCGGGTTGCGGGGTGGCTAGGTATCGCCGGGGGGATGGAGGAAAAACCAGAGGGAGGAAAAAATGCCAGTTATTACCATGAAGCAACTTCTCGAATCCGGTGTCCATTTTGGACATCAGACCCGCCGCTGGAACCCGAAGATGAAGCCATACATTTTCGGGGCACGCAATGGAATCTACATCATTGATTTACAACAGACCGTCCGCATGTTTAACACTGCCTATCAATTCTTAGTTGATACGGTGACCGCCGGCGATTCCGTGCTTTTTGTTGGCACCAAGAAACAGGCAGTTGACTCAATTGTGGAAGAATCAGAGCGCTGCGGCATGTTTTGCGTCACCCACCGCTGGCTTGGCGGAATGCTCACCAACTTCCAGACCATCAAGAAGAGCATAGACCGGCTCAAACAGCTCAAAGCCATGAAAGAGGATGACAGCATCAGTAAATTTCCCAAGAAAGAAATTCTCCAAATGGAACGGGAGATGATGAAACTGGATAGGAACCTGGGTGGCATTGAGGACATGGAGCGACTGCCAGGTGCTGTCTTTGTAGTGGATCCAAGGCGTGAAAATATAGCCGTAGCAGAGGCCAACAAATTGCGCATACCCATCGTTGCGATTGTGGATAGCAACTGCGACCCGGATCCCATCGATTATATCATTCCGGGGAATGACGACGCCATCCGCTCTATCCGCCTCTTTGCTTCCAAAGTCGCGGATGCATGTTTAGAGGGCAAACAGAAGAGAGAAGAGCAACTTCAGGCAGCAATGGACAAAGCGTCCACTGACGCAGAAGCCGAAGCTGCATTGATCGGCACCGCCATCTCTGCTGAAGAAGGCGGCCCGGAGATCGAGATTATCAATCCTGTGGAAGAATAAGCGACCTTGAAGGAGGAAAAAATTGCAGATCACGTCAGCAATGGTGAAAGAGTTGCGGGAAAAAACCAACGCTGGGATTATGGATTGTAAGGCGGCACTCCAGGAAACCCAGGGTGACATGCAGAAAGCCGTTGATTACCTGAGGCAGAAAGGGTTGGCAGTAGCTCAAAAGCGAGCTGGCCGATCTGTCAGTGAGGGTATGGTGCATTCCTACATCCACGCTGGTGGCAAAATAGGAGTCATGGTGGAGGTAAACTGCGAAACCGACTTCACCGCCAGAAACGAAGCCTTTGGCGACTTTGTCAAAAACCTCGCCATGCATATTGCTGCAACCAACCCCTTGGCCATTGACCGTGAAGGTCTTGCCCAGGAAGTCGTAGCGCGTGAGCAGGAAATCTACCGGGCACAGGCCCTTGAAACAGGCAAACCGGAAAACATTGTCGATAAAATTGCCGAGGGTAAACTCAATAAATTCTACCAGGAGGTTTGCCTCTTGGAGCAGGCATACGTACGCGACACCGATATTACTATCGAAGATCTTCTCAATGAGCTTCGCGCCAAGACTGGCGAAAACGTAATAGTGAGTCGTTTCATCCGTTATCAGTTGGGTGAAGATTCGGCAAGCTAGCACTGTTTGGTGGATTGGCTCCGCCTAATCCACCAGAGGGTAAATCCGAAATCCGAAGCACGAAATCCGAAACAAACTCGAAATTCAAATGTTCAAATGTTCAAAACAAAAGAAGCTAATACACTATATCCCAGCGTTTGGGACATTTGGATTTTGGTAATTTGAAAATTGTTTCGAATTTCGATATTCGATATTCGGATTTCTCTGGAGATATTACCAGGATCGAGACCGAAAACAAAAAAAGTCTGCCCCCTGAACCAGCACACTGAAAAGGGACCATGCCGGAAACTAAATACAAGCGGATACTTCTCAAGATTAGTGGCGAGGCTCTGATGGGGGACGCCCCCTTTGGTATCGTCCCCGAGGTTATCGACAAGGTCGCCGCAGATATCTATGAAGTGGATAGTCTGGGGGTCCAGGTTGCCGTGGTTATTGGGGGAGGCAACATCTTTCGCGGCCTGTCTGCTGCTTCTCGCGGCATGGACCGGACCTCGGCAGACAATATGGGTATGTTGGCCACGGTCATCAATGCTCTCGCACTTCAAGATGCCCTGGAGAGATTGGGTGGTCAGACCCGGGTACAATCAGCTATAAGCATGAGAGCGGTGGCAGAACCCTACATTCGTCGTCGCGCTATTCGCCATCTGGAGAAGGGACGTATCGTAATCTTCGCCGCCGGAACCGGGAATCCTTATTTTACTACGGATACCGCTGCCGCATTGCGCGCCATGGAGGTGCAGGCCGATGTCCTGCTGAAAGCCACCAGGGTTGATGGCGTCTACCCGGCGGATCCGGAGAAGACCCCGGGTGTCCAAAAAATAGACAGGATCACTCATTTGGAAGTCCTTCACAAGCAGTTGAAAGTAATGGATGCAACTGCTATTTCTCTGGCTATGGATAATGCTATGCCCATAATCGTCTTCAACCTCACAAAGCCGGGCAACATGAAGAGGGTGGTTATGGGTGAACCGGTTGGCACTATCGTGGAGGGGGAGGATAATGATTGATGAAATATTTGAAGATTTGAAGGACCGGATGGGAAAGTCAATAGAATCGCTCAAACGAGAATACAGCCGTCTGCGCACGGGCAGAGCCTCCATTTCCCTACTAGATGGGATCCGGGTCTCTTACTATGATACCCCAACCCCTCTCAACCAGATGGCCTCACTGGCAGTGCCGGAACCTCGCCTCATTGTCATCCAGCCGTGGGACAAAACGGCAATTGAAGATATCGAAAAGGCAATCCTGAAATCAGAACTGGGTCTCACCCCCATAAATGATGGCAAAGTCATACGCATATCAATACCTCCTCTCACCGAAGAAAGACGGAAAGAATTGGTCAAAGTTGCGCGAAAAATGAGCGAAGAGAACAAAGTGGCCATTCGCAACATTCGTCGCGACGCCAACGAAATGCTGAAAGACCTCAAAAAAGAAAAAGAGATCACCGAGGATGACCTGTATCGGTCACAGGAAGAAGTCCAGAAAACAACCGACCAGTTTATCTCTCAGGTGGACGAAATCTGCACAGCTAAAGAAAAAGAAATTCTTGAGATCTAGCCCGGAATGAAGCATGGCTACCGTTCCTGACCTGTCAAAAGAAGATACTATCCCTGATCAGCTCGCCACAGATAGCTTTCATGTGGAAAAGCTGCCCCACCACCTGGCCATTATCATGGATGGTAACGGTCGTTGGGCCCAAGAGCGCAACCTAAGTCGTATAGAAGGACATCGTGCCGGAGCCGAGTCTGTTCGAATCATAGTCAGAACCTGCCGCAAAATTGGTATTCCTATCCTCACACTTTATGCTTTTTCAAAAGAGAACTGGCAACGACCAGGTCGTGAGGTTCAGGCCCTGTGGAGGCTGTTGAGCCGATATCTTAAATCTGAGCTTGACGAAATGATGGAGAACTCCATCCGTCTCAATGCCATTGGTGATATCCAAGAACTGCCGAAAAGTGTTAACCGGTTGCTGGTAGACACCATGAGCAAAACCTCGGCAAACAGTGAGATGCTCCTCAACCTAGCCCTTAGCTACAGTGGCCGGAGCGAGATCGTCCGAACCGCTCAAAAGCTGGCGGCGGCCTGCGTGGCCAATCAACTAAAACCCGAAGACATAGATGAAGTGATTTTTTCCCAGAATCTCTACACCTCAGATATGCCTGACCCTGACCTGCTCATTCGTACCAGTGGTGAACAACGGATAAGCAATTTTCTCCTGTGGCAAATGGCCTATACTGAGCTTTACGTCAGCCCGATATACTGGCCGGATTTCCGTGAGACCCAGTTGATGGAAGCGCTCGCTGACTACCAGCGGCGGGAACGACGTTTTGGTAAAACCGGAGAACAACAAGCACAGGAAGTCTAGAAAATCTTTTCTCCGCCAAATGCTTGAAGCACCTCCCCTTGCCGCCCTGCCCTCTCCAAGTAAATTCCGCACCTGTATCCGCAGCGCCAAGACTCAGCGTAAGCGCTCTGCGCATTAGCAGGCTACTGAAAATTTCAATATTTTGGGTATGAGCATCAAATCCGACATTCCGGAAGGCGCGAAGCGACTTTCCGGAATCCAGGAAAAACAACTGTGCACTGGATACCCCTTCGACTTCGCTCAGGGTGGTGAGCCTGTCGAACCACGGATCTCGACTTCGTCTCGTCCGGTATGACGTTTGGGACTGTTTCCACTATTTTTCAGCAGCCTGCAGGGACGAGGGAGCCGATATGATCCTCGGCAAGTACCATAAATGGTGGATTCAGTTGTTTTGTATTTTGAAAATAGAAACTGGGGACCCGCCCGCAGGGTGGGGAGTCCGAAAAACAATATCGAACAGCAGAAGTTTTTACAGGAAGTAAGACAATGTTTTTCACTTAGATATTCTGCGGTTCCTTGTTCTGCGGTTCATATTCTCAAGGACTGGATCCGACTTTGTAGCCCCCTCCAGGGCCAGCACAAAGCCGGGTTTTGGGGCAGGTTTGCTTAGTCGCAACAAAGAGTTGGATATGGGAATATACGGAAGTATCGCAAAACTTCCATTGTGTTTTACGCCTACGGTTACAACTTGTAGATCGAGCGTTCTCCCTTTTGCTCGTAATAGGGCATCATCTCAGGCACATATCCGGCGAGCTTTTTCTCACGATTTTCAGGTGACGGGTGGGTACTGAGAAATTGGGGGGGACCTTTACCGCCGACCTGGGCCATCTTCTGCCACAGGGTGATCGCGGCCCGCGGATCATAACCCGCTTTAGCTGCCAGCTCAATGCCGATACGATCCGCTTCCGACTCCGCCGCCCGGCTGTTAGGTCTCTGGACAGCCAGCGCCGCAGCCAGCGCCGCCCCTGTTAGTGCCAGGCCCTTGTTGCGATCTACAGCGACACCCACCGCAACTACACCAACGGTAGTGGCCATGGCAACCGACATCTTTTCGGCTGAATGATTAGCCAAAGCATGGGAAATCTCGTGTCCAAGGACCTGGGCCAGTTCGTCATCCGTTGGTTTGAGCTGTATCACCAATCCGCTATAAAGTGCCATCTTCCCGCCGGCCATGGCCCAGGCGTTCACTGTTTTCGGATCATCTATGATTTTGATACTCCAATCCCAATCTTCCGTCTTCGGCCGCATTATTATGGCCTGGGCAATCAACCGCTCGGTAATCCTGTAGACACGATCTTTCAAAGCCGGATCGTTGTCGACCTTGCCCTGCTGCTCATAGGGTTTCAGCATCTCGACATACGCCTGCTTGGAGGCGGAAATTGCTGTTTCCTCCGAGACGATCATGAGCTGACGTCTTCCTGTGGGACTGGTAGCACAGCCAATGATAAATACTACGCAAAGAATAAAGCTAAGATATTTTTTCTTCATTTGAATAACCCCTGAACTCCCTGATCTCCTGGTTTCATAGTTCAGCAGGGTTTGCTGGTCAAGACAACCTCTTAACTGAAAATGTTAATTGAAAAAAGCGATTTTTCCTTACCTTTTGGGGAGAACATAAGGGCATTGCTCTGGCATGTCAAGAACGAGCATGGAGCATGGGGAAATACAGCTGGCAGGAAACAGCGGGCAGCAAGCAGGAGACAGAGGTTAGAGGTTAGACGACGGAGGACAGAAATTCTTATGGGGGAGCGGCCCCTGGCCGCGATCATGCGATTTCATGACCTTTAACGCCTTCAACGAATCAACTAATTTCGGATGGCTGATGGCGGATTGAGCGCTTGAGATATTTGATGCTCGATAACGCTTTACAGCTTACTGCTCACCGCTTACTAACTCAATAGCTCAACCTGTCCCCAGCTGTGGTAATGATAACGGGATCTCAGGAGAAAAGGTGTAGATTAAAGAATGTAATGTTCACTCAGTCCTGAAAACCAAGGGAACTGTTTGCCCGACCCCACTAGCCCCAGATTTTTGAGGCGGCCCATTTCCTTGCACAACGAATAGACATTTACTTTTTTACTTGCGTCCCCGAAACCAGGAGGATTGTATCAACTCTATGAGCCCGAAAAAGACGGGCCGATGGTAGGATCAAGTATACCCCCCACACCGGTATACTCTTCTCGCTTTCTCATGGTGGATGAAGACATCAGTTTCGACACATCCGTACACTGGCATTCGGGACATTGTGGGGCTGGATCACTGGTAGACACCAGGAGCACTTCAAAGCTGTGAGAACAGTCTTTACACTCATATTCGTAAATCGGCATTATCTCCTCCGCAAAAAGTTAATGGAGTGTTTTCCCTGATATTGAGGTGGAGCGACAAGATTAATTTAACCTTTAGTCATTCAATATATTGTATTTCTAGTGGCTTATAACACCCTTTATAATATCATGTCAAGCACGAGGCTCGACTTTTGTCAATACGAAAAACCAACATTTTTTCTACATATCAAACTTTTTTTCGGGAGTGAAAAATAGGCTTTTATGAGGAACTAGGGGAAAGTGGAGACTGCATCCCTTAATCTAAACTACGCCTGCGCAAAACCTTATGCTTTAGCTGCTAATTTTTCACCCAGTTACGAAAACTGACTTGATGCCAGGACCGTTTCATATTATGTTGACTTCTCTATATGTTGTGAGGAAATCCTTTCCTTAGACCGCGTGTTTGATAAATTGCTGTTGCGAGACCGTGGAGAAGGCATGAAAAACAAAACCATTGACAAACACCACTTGCATCGCTGGCTGACCGCAGCAGTAGCTCTCCCCGTATTGGCGATGATCATTGTCGTAGGGCCTGGCTGGCTTTTGCTGGCCCTTGTACTTCTGGTTACCGCAGGCGGACTGCTGGAGTTGTCCAGCTTGCTGCTGGCTGGTACCAAAGCTTGGCTGCGGATGTTAACCTGGAGCATGGGGCTGTTGTTGCCGCTGGCAACCTACTGGAAAGGTCTCCTCGGCCTGACCGTGGCCACCGTTGCTACAGTCTTTGTTGCCTTGCTGGTACACCTCTTTCTTTATGCCAAACAGGAAAAGGTTCTACCCTCCTTGGGAGCAACGGTCTTTTCCCTACTCTACATCCCCTTTTTAATAAGCCACGTTCTCCTCCTTTTTCGAGTGCCATCCGGACGGCAATGGATCTTATTGCTTTTCTTTGTAGTCTTTTCCTGCGATACCGGCGCCTATTACGTAGGCCACCGCTGGGGACGGCACAAGCTCTGGCCTGCTGTCAGTCCAGGTAAGACGATTGAGGGGGCCATTGGCGGCCTCTTCAGTTCTGTGGCCCTGTCGCTTTTGGTCGGCACCTTGTTGCCTCTCGATGTGGCCACCGTTGGCTTCCTTTTGGCTCTAGGCCTTGTCTTGGCTTTGGTGGGTCAGGTGGGTGATCTGATGGAGTCAATGCTGAAGAGGGTCAGCCAGGTTAAAGACGCCGGAGGCATACTTCCTGGACACGGTGGACTATTAGATCGACTCGACAGTCTGATTTTCTCTTTTCCTGTAACGTATTATGGGGTGGTATTTTTTACTTAACAGTGTTGTGGTTATTGCGCAGCACAGGTCTTTTTGAGAGAGTCTGGTGCAGCTGGAGTAATAGAGTACAGCAAAATATAAAATCCCAAGCAGCAAATCTCAAGGTGTCGGGTGTCAGGTGCCAGGGAAGAAAAACAACATAACTGAAACCTGAACACTGAAACCTTGATCATACCAACTGAAAGGAAAAGTTCCTTTGAAAAGAATTGCTATTCTCGGCTCCACAGGCTCCATTGGGCGCAGTGCCCTGCAGGTAGTCGAGCAATTTCCAGATCGCCTCCAGATTGTCGCCCTGGCAGCAGGAAGAAATATCGATCTGTTGGCTGAACAAATTCACCGCTTTCGACCACGTCTAGCGGCCGTTCTTGACCACCAGTTGGCCAAAGATCTCACCAGTCGCCTGCAACCGGGCATTGAGGTGGAAGTGGTTGCCGGCTCGCAAGGCTACCAACAGGTGGCCAGTTGTGCTGAGGCGGAGATGATACTCTCTTCCATGGTTGGCGCCGCTGGTCTTATCCCCACTCTCAGTGCCATTCGGGCCGGAAAGGACATAGCCCTTGCTAATAAGGAAACCCTGGTAATGGCTGGCGCCCTCGTAATGGGGGAGGTCCGCCGGTCTCAGGTGGAACTGCTACCGGTGGACAGCGAGCACAACGCCATTTTTCAAGCCATGGAAGGACACCGCCGAGAAGATCTAACCCGTATTTTGCTTACTGCCTCGGGTGGTCCTTTCCTGAATATGTCCAAAGAGCAACTCGAATCCGTAACCCCAACCCAAGCTTTGGCCCACCCCAACTGGGCCATGGGTCCCAAGATCACCATTGATTCAGCCACGCTCATGAATAAGGGACTGGAGGTTATTGAGGCCAAGTGGCTGTTTGACGTACCAGTTGAAAAGATCGACGTACATGTCCATCCTCAGAGTATCGTCCACTCCATGGTGGAATACGTTGACGGCTCAGTCATTGCCCAGATGGGTATACCGGACATGCGTATTCCTATAGCTTATGCCCTAGCCTATCCGGAACGTCTGGAGTTGGACCTGCCTCGCTTGGACTTTTTCACCGTGCAAACCCTCACCTTTCAGGAACCAGACCTCACCCGGTTCCCTTGCCTGAAACTGGCCTTTGCTGCCTGCAGGGCTGGCGGCACTATGCCGGCCGTTCTCAATGCTGCAAATGAGGTTGCAGTCCAGGCTTTTCTGGATAACCGCGTCCCGTTTAGCGGAATTCCTAGATTGGTGAACCAGGCCATGCAAGAGCATGCCCTGGACCCTGGTGAAGAGCTTGAGGCCATTCTGGAAGCCGACGCCTGGGCGCGACGAAGAACCGAAGAGGAAATTCCTAACCTCCAATAACAAAGTCATTGATCATTTCACATTTCGCATTGATCATTTCTCATTTTGCCAAAATAGAGTACAGTTCTAGTTTTAAGCTCTTTGGTCTTCGATGAAAAATGCGAAATGTGAGATGATCAAGGTATTGGGCTTGGCCCAAAAAGTGCATTCGGGAGTACTCGTCCATCTGGTTGGCAATAGATTTTGACCACGTTATAATGCAAAAAAAAATTTTGCTCTTATATTAGTAAGCAAAACTAGTTGAATAGAGGAGCGAACAAATCTTGGAAGCGCTTTGGGAACTTTCTCGCACGATCATATCATTTGTAGTTTCACTGGGAATACTCATCTTTATCCATGAGTTCGGCCATTTTGTGGCCGCCAAGCTATTCGGGGTCAAAGTTGAGCGTTTTTCCTTGGGCTTTGGTCCGCGACTGCTGGGCAAAGAGGTAGGAGACACCGATTACCGCATCTCGGCGTTTCCCCTCGGCGGATATGTCAAGATGCTGGGCGAGTCCACGGATGAAGAAATACCAGAAGAGTTACATCCCGTCTCTTTTTCCCATCAACCCTTGCGGCGGCGCATGAGTATTGTTGGAGCTGGCCCGGGCTCCAACTTACTGTTGGCAGTGTTGCTCTATGCTTTTATCTTTGCCTTTTTTGGGCTAACCGAAACCTCCACGGACATCGGCTCAGTAACCCCTGATTCGCCCGCAGCTGCAGCCGGTTTGAAGAGTAACGATAAGGTCCTGGCTATTGACGGGGTCCCAGTTAGGGTATGGAGTGACCTTTCTCAGTTAATCCAGGAAAGTGGTAGCAAGAAGGTCCAGCTTAAACTGCAACGGGGAGATGAAGTATTTACGGTGGAACTCACTCCCGAAATCAGGGAAACCAAAAACATACTGGGTGAGAAGATTAGCCGCCCGCTCATCGGCATAGTCGCCTCCAACAATATCATCGTGGAAAAAGTCAACCCATTCCAGGCGGTGTATCATGCGGTTACCCACACGGTCGGCATGATAAAGCTTACCTTCGTTGTCCTGGGCAAACTCATTGTCGGTGCGATTTCTCCTAAGACTCTGGCTGGACCTATTGGCATAGCTCAGATGTCCGGCGAGGTGGCCAAGGCTGGGCCGCTGGCCTTCCTTTATTTCCTCGCACTCCTTAGTATTAATTTGGGAATACTCAATCTCCTCCCCATTCCCATACTCGACGGTGGTCACCTGCTTTTCTTCTCCATTGAGGCGATCATGGGCAAGCCGCTCAGTATTAGAAAGCGTGAAGTGGCCCAGCAGGTCGGTCTCTTCCTACTCATTGCTCTGATGGTATTCGTTTTCTACAACGACATCTATCGGTTGTTTGACCCGAGCAGAGGGATGCCATAAGCATTACTCTGTGTGAGCGTTTTACCTATTCAAATGTAGATCGAACATCCGCGCGGAGTAAATCCGAAATAAATCAAAATAGTGATGTGAGATATGAGATGTGAGATTCCAACAGCCGTACTTTATCCCATATCTCAAATCTCACATCCCACATCGATCGCTTTGACCTTGTATCATTGCCTGCTGTACGTATAGCTCGATAATTTCGCGTTCTGGGGGGTTTTACTAGCCTGTGAAAATCCTTGCAATTGATACGTCCACGCCAGTCGGGAGTATTGCTATAGTAGAGGGAGCTTTGCTCAAGGCTCAGCAGATCCTCAACATCAGTGCAACCCACAATCAACGTTTGTTGCCGGGCATTGACCGGATTCTGAGAGATGCCGACTGGACCTTAGACGACCTCGATGGACTGGCGGTGAGTCTTGGTCCTGGAAGTTTTACCGGTTTGCGAATCGGGCTGAGCGTCGTCAAAGGGCTGGCATGGGCAACAGGCAAACCTTTGGCCGGTGTTCCCACTCTAGATGCACTGGCAGCTAATGTTCCCCTCGCCCCTTATCCAATTTACCCGGTTTTAGATGCACGCAAAGGTGAGATCTATACAGCCCTGTACCGCATTGGCGATAAGCAGGTGCCGGAGAGGCTTACCCCGTACTTGGCGATCAAGCCTGAAAAGCTGGCTGACCTCATCTCAGAGGAAACCCTCCTGGTTGGAGACGCGCTCCTGCGCTATGGAGGCTACTTGACAGGCAAACTCGGTGATCGCTTGCATCTGGTACCCCCCCATCTAAATGTCGTCCATGCAAGCTCTGTGGCCTGGCTGGCCTGGCATAAGCTCCGCAGAGGAATTCAGGAAGACATCTCAAGTTGCACTCCACTATACGTCCGTCCATCCGAGGCAGAACTCAACAGGATGACCGAATAGAGTTACACGCTCAGCGGCATGACTTCAATTCAACCCCATTAGAGGCTAAAAAGTTTAAGAATACGGATATTTCGGGGCACTGGAGCAGTGGAGTAATGGAGCAATGGAGTGATGTGAAAAGAAAGCCCTCGCGATTTGGGTATTTTCAAATACTCCAGTACTCCAACACTCCTATACTCCAATGATTAGATCCATATTGACAAAATAGTCCAGATTGCATATAGATATTCACTTATCCTTTCGTTTTACATAACATCATTCGCATCCAACTTTTCCTTGTCTGGATGCTTTAAGGGGGATAGGGTATGGAAAAATGGGATGAGGAACTGATCGCCCGTCTCCTTCCTCGCAGCGAAGAGTTGCGCCAGTACATTGAAGAACATCAGCGTTATGAGGAGCAACTGGATAAATTCAGTCAGCGCCCGTATCTGACTACTGAAGAGGAAATGGAGAAGAAACGCATCCAAAAACTGAAACTGGCGGGCAGAGACAAAATAGAGGCCATTTTGGCCAAACATAGATAGAGGTGAGTCATGAAACTAACAGGAGCCCAGATATTTTTCGAGTGCTTAAAAGCGGAAGGGGTGGAGGTCATCTTTGGTTTACCTGGTGGTGTGCTTCTCGACCTTTACGATGAGATGCCGAAGCACGACATTCGCCACATCCTCGTTCGCCACGAACAAGGAGCAACCCACATGGCGGATGGCTATGCCCGTGCCACTGGGAGGGTGGGCGTGTGTCTGGTAACCTCCGGCCCCGGGGCCACCAACACGGTTACCGGCATTGCCACGGCCTATATGGATTCCATCCCCATGGTGGTGTTCACCGGCCAGGTGCCCACTGCGCTCATTGGTAACGACGCCTTTCAAGAGGCAGACATCGTTGGCATAACCCGTCCATGCACCAAACACAACTATTTGGTGAAAGACGTGCGTGATCTCGCCAGGATCATCCGTGAGGCCTTTTATCTGGCGGGTTCCGGGCGACCTGGTCCCATCTTGGTGGATCTGCCCAAGGACGTCATCAATGCCAAGACCGAGTACAAACTTCCCAAGAAGGTTGCCCTGCAGGGCTACAAACCAACGACCGAGGCCCACATGGGTCAGATCAAAAGGGCATATACAGCAATTGGTAAGGCCAAAAGGCCGGTGATATATGCCGGTGGTGGGGTGATTAATGCCAATGCTGCTAAAGAACTCAAGCAATTAGGAGAGAATATCAGGTGTCCGGTGACCACAACCCTTATGGGATTGGGGGGATTTCCTGCCCCTCACGAGCTATGGCTCGGGATGTTGGGAATGCACGGCACCTTCCGGGCCAACATGGCGGTGGGAAGTACCGATTTACTCATTGCCATCGGTGCCCGTTTCGACGATCGGGTAACCGGCAAGCTCGATGAGTTCGCCCCGTCGGCCAAGATTATCCACATTGACATAGATCCGACCTCAATAAGCAAGAACGTTAAGGTAGACATACCCATTGTTGGAGATTGCAAGGATGCGCTCAAGAAGCTCCTCCAACTAGTCAAAGAAAGTCCCATAGACGACTTGGAGAAGGTCAGGAAGCCCTGGCTGGACCAGATCCAGAAATGGAAGGAAACCTATCCTTTAGCGTATGAACAAAAGGACGATTTGATCAAACCTCAGTATGTGGTCGAAAAACTTTACGAACTCTCTAATGGTAAGGCCATCATTTCCACCGAGGTTGGTCAAAACCAGATGTGGGCGGCCCAGTACTATCATTTCGCCAAGCCCCGCACTTTGCTCACTTCGGGCGGACTGGGCACTATGGGTTACGGACTCCCGGCAGCCATCGGCGCTCAAGCCGCCTTTCCTGACCGATTGGTCATTGATGTTGCCGGAGATGGCAGCATTCAGATGTGCATCCAGGAGATGATCACTGCCGTGGAGAACAACCTACCAGTGAAGGTGGCAATTCTGAATAACCAATATCTGGGGATGGTCCGGCAGTGGCAGCAACTCTTCTACGAAAAAAGCTACTGCGCTACCTGCCTCAAAATTGCGCCAGATTTCGTTAAACTTGCTGAGGCCTACGGTGCCTTGGGGCTGCGGGCCCACAAGCCCGATGAGGTGGAAGCGGTTATCCGAGAAGGGTTCGCTTCGCCCAAGCCGGTAATCATGGATTTTGTGGTCAATCCGGAAGAATGTGTCTATCCCATGGTCCCTGCTGGAGCAGCGATGACGGAAATGCTTCTGGCGTAGAAACCCGTCAGTTGTCCTTGGTCCGTTGCCGGTACAAGCTGTGACACCGCATCGATCCCTCAGCAACGGACAACTGATCCGCCTTAGGCGGAACAACGGACCTATAGTATGTGGTCAAGCCTCGGGAGCATTCTGAGGAGTCGAGTTTTCTTTAACATTGGCGTAAAAGGAGAAATGTCGTGAGGCATACCCTTGGTGTCCTGGTGGAAAATCAACCCGGCGTCCTTTCCCGTGTGGCTGGCTTATTCAGCGGTAGGGGCTTCAATATTGAGAGCCTGACCGTAGCCGAAACTCTTGATCAGGGAGTTTCCCATATCACCCTGGTGACCACCGGCGACGAAATGATCATGGAGCAGATTGTCAAGCAGCTCAATAAACTGATTAATGTGATCAAGGTGATCGATTTTCGCGAAGTGAAATTTGTGGACCGGGAAATGGCCCTGATCAAGGTGAAGGCCGAGGCCAATACCCGGGCTGAAGCACTCCGCATTGTGGATATTTTCAGGGGCAAGGTGGTGGATGTCAGTCCGAATTTCTTCACCATTGAAGTGACCGGTGACGAGGGCAAAATCCAAGCAATTCTCGACCTGCTGAATCATCTGGGTATTGTTGAGGTGGTCCGCACCGGCAAAGTCGCCATTGCCCGTAGTAGAAAGAATAGTACGAAAAGGTAGGGGCTGGACCTATCGGTTTCCGGTTCTTTACTGGAGCTACAGGAGGACACAGTGAAAATCTATTATGATGCTGATGCAGATCTGGGCGTGCTGAAAGGGAAAAAAGTGGCAATCATTGGCTACGGCAGTCAGGGCCACGCCCAGGCACAAAACTTGAGGGATAGTGGCGTGGATGTTATCGTCGCCGAACTCAAAAACACTCCCAATTATGACCTGGCGAAGGAACATGGTTTCGAACCCGTCACGGCCGGTGAGGCTTCGAGCCTTGCCGACGTAGTTCAGATCCTTGCCCAGGACGACGTCCAGGCAATGTTGTACCGAGAAGAAGTTTCCACCCACATGACCGAGGGCAAAACCCTGGTCTTCTCGCACGGCTTTAATATCCACTTCGGCCAGATCCAACCTGCACCGCACCTGGATGTGGTTATGATTGCTCCCAAAGGTCCGGGCCATTTGGTGCGCAGCGAATACGAAAAGGGAGCGGGGGTACCATCCTTGGTTGCCATTCACCAGGATGCCACCGGCAATGCCCTGGGGACGGCTCTGGCATACGCGAAAGGACTTGGGGCCACCAGAGCCGGGGTGATTGAAACCACTTTCGAAGAAGAAACCGAGACCGACCTTTTCGGCGAGCAGGTGGTTCTTTGTGGTGGAGTGACGGAGTTGGTCAAGGCAAGTTTTGATACCCTGGTGGATGCCGGCTACCAGCCGGAGATCGCCTACTTTGAGTGTCTGCACGAATTGAAGCTTATCGTTGACCTTTTTTACCAGGGAGGCATATCCTTTATGCGCTACTCGGTGAGCGACACAGCCGAGTATGGGGATTACTCTCGGGGCAAACGCATCATTACGGAAGAAACCCGGGAAACCATGCAGGAGATCCTGGCCGAAGTCCAGAGTGGTGAGTTCGCCCGGGAGTGGATTCTGGAAAATCAGGCCGGTCGCCCCGTTTTCAATGCCCTGCGGCGGGCGGAGAAAGATCACCCCATTGAAGAGGTGGGCGCCAAACTTCGTGCCATGATGCCTTGGTTGAAGAAGTCATAGCCCGAATATTTTATCACGCCCCGGCGTGACTGCGATCGCAGTTATGAGTGAGCCCGTGTGGCAGTCTGTTTTCGCCCGTGTAGTAGTGTACGAATGGTTACTTCCAGATTTTCGACGTCGGTGCCATGAGACGATTGCCCATTGCCAAGCAAGGCTCTCCATACATTATTGGCCTAGCGGTGCTGTTGCTTGTGTTCGGTCTCTTGGGCTGGACGATTTTGACTGTACTGACTTTAATTGTAACGCTTTTGGTGATAAACTTCTTCCGAGACCCTGAGAGGACCATCCCGCAGGACCCCCAGGCGGTGTTGGCCCCGGCTGACGGACGAATCATTTTCGCCGGCAAAGTGTTTGAAGATAGGTTTTTAAACAAAGAGACCTTGAAGGTCAGTATCTTTATGTCAATCTTCAATGTCCACGTGAACCGTATACCTTTCTCGGGAGAGGTGGAAAGCGTTCATTACGAAAAGGGCACATTTTTTGCTGCCCATGTTGATAAGGCCTCCAGAGACAACGAACACAATGCAGTGATTTTGAGAATCTCTGGTGAAGAAAAAATAGTTTTCATTCAAATTGCCGGCTTGGTTGCTCGGCGAATCGACTGCTGGGTGAAACCGGGTGAGCAGGTTCAGCGGGGCGACCGTTTTGGTATGATTCGTTTCGGCTCCCGGCTGGACGTCTTCCTGCCCACTGACAGCCGGCTGGCAGTAAACAAGGGGCAACGTGTTAAAGCAGGAGAGAGTATTTTATGTCACCACCTAAAAGACAAGTAAAACGGCGAACCAAAAAGCCACGGCAGAAGAAAAGAGGGATCTATCTGCTGCCGAACCTTCTTACCACCGGCAACCTGTTTTGCGGCTTTTATAGCATCATTGCCACCATCAATCATGAATTCAGGACGGCAGCAATTGCGATTCTTTTTGCCATTCTCTTCGATATTCTCGATGGCAAGGTGGCGCGTCTCACTGGCTCAAGCAGCCGCTTTGGTGTGGAGTATGATTCTCTGGCGGATCTGGTGGCTTTCGGCGTAGCACCTGCGCTGCTTGTGTATATGTGGGCGCTTATACCATTCGGCCGCCTGGGGTGGGGAGCGGGTTTCCTCTTCGTTGCCTGTGGCGCCCTGCGGTTGGCTCGTTTCAATACGCAGGCTGATTCGACTCCCAAGAAGCATTTCGTGGGACTTCCCATTCCCGGAGCCGCCTTGATGGTCGCCACAACTGTGATGTTTTTTTACCGGATGGGAGGCAGTGGTCCCACAAAGCATTTCGTGTTGTTGGCCATGACCTACGTCTTGGGTTTTCTCATGGTCAGCAGCATCCCTTACCATAGCTTCAAAGAGTTTGATGGCTTTCAGCGGATGCCTTTTCGGACGCTGTTTTTTATAATCCTGCTATTTTCGGTAATCGCTGCCCAACCCTCCATCATGCTCTTTACTCTGGGCTTTGTCTTTGTGAGTTCAGGTCCTTTTGGTTATGCGCACGGCTTACTCCGAAGCCGCAGGCAACCCGTTGAGCAACAAACGGATGGCCAGCAGGAGATGGCAAAGAGCAAAAACGGAACAGGATAGAGGCTGCCTCCCACCACTCAAGGTAAGTGACGAACGCGAACTTGAGTGCCCGAAGTCTTGTAACAGGACTATTACCACTTCGTCAGTCGAGGCTTATAAATTTATTCCCCTCCCAGGTAACATCCAGGAAGGGGAAATTTTTCTTTACAGTAAGGTCAACAGCTTGTTCGTGTCGCCAGTTACAGCTGATACCTCTGCGATTAATGTTAGCCCGGATATTTCATGAATTTCTGTCGCGAGACCGCGAAGATGGGCGTGCCACCTGGCAACCACAGGGTGTTGGTTCCGAGGCGTACCTGA
>JBFFBS010000015.1:0-31891 GCA_041560295.1 Syntrophobacteria bacterium
CGTTGAGACCGTGGGTGTGGGCCAGGATGAAGTGGAGATAGCCAAGACCGCTGACACCACCATTGTGGTATTGGCTCCGGGCCTGGGAGATACCATCCAGAGCATGAAGGCTGGAGTCATGGAGATCGCAGATCTCTATGTTATCAACAAGGCGGATAGAGCGGGTGCTGATGCACTGGTCACCGAGGTTAGAATCCGGGTGGAGCAGGACGCCCAGATCAAAAAGGCAGCCTGGCAAGCTCCAGTACTCAAAACCGTGGCGGTGGAGGATCAGGGAACGGAACCACTGTTAGAGGCTATTGAGAGTCATCGCAGCTTCCTTAAAGCAAGCGGCAGACTCGAGAAAGTCCGCCGGGAAAAGACCAGACAAGAGACCTTGTCTCTGCTAAAAGAAGAGATTTCCCGCAACATTCTGGAAAAGATTCTTGGAAATGGACTCTTTGACGATCTCATTGACGACATCGTGGCGCACAAAAAAGACCCCTATACCAGTGTTAAGGAGATCGTGGGAACGATTTTTCCAGACAAGGAGTAGTCGCTGCTCAGGGAGCAGCAGGCAGGTAAAAAAGCAGAATCGCGAAAAGACTAAATGCCTAATTAGAAATGATAAATGTGAAATGATAAATGGCTAGGAGGAACAGATGAAAGTACTGAAGATCGATCATTTGGGAATAGCGGTTCATAGTATCGAGGAAGCAAAAAAACTTTTCCAAGACACACTGGGTCTGAAATTTGAGGGCAGTGAGACTGTAGCTGAACAGAAAGTGACCACAGCTTTTTTCCCTGTCGGCGACAGTGAGGTTGAATTGCTGGAATCTACTGCCCCGGACGGACCCATCGCCAAGTATCTAGAAAAGAGAGGCGAAGGAATACAACATATTGCCTTTCGGGTGGAAAACATAGAAGAGGCTCTGGCTGAGCTCAAAGAAAAGGGAATACGACTCATCGATGAAAAACCACGCCTGGGAGCCGGCGGCGCCAAAATAGCATTTCTCCATCCAAAATCAACCCACGGTGTGCTCATTGAGATAAGTGAAAGGGAAGATTAATAAACAAAGAAAATCCGAAATCCGAAGCACGAAGCACGAAACAAATTCAAAATACAAATGTTCAAAACGTAACTACTTAAATTCACTTGTCTAGTGTTTAGATCATTTAGATTTCGGTAATTCGGATTTGTTTCGAATTTCGAATTTCGATATTCAAATTTATAGTTTTGGCAATATTAGTCTGACGTCTAGATTCTGAAATTTTGGACACAAAAAAACCCCGACTTTTTCCAAAGGGCGGGGTTTTTTCGTTTGGGTGGTAACGCAACTACATTGGAATATTCCCATGTTTCTTCGGTGGTAGTGTTTCCCTCTTGGTGCTCAGCACTTCAAGTGCGTCTATGAGACGCGGCCGGGTTTCACTCGGGACGATCACCCCATCAATATAGCCTCGCGAGGCAGCAATGTAGGGGTTGTAGAGCAGTTCTTTGTACTCTGCAATCTTCTCCGCACGCTTGGCCTCGGGATCATCTGCCCCCTGGATATCGCGGCGGAAGATAATATTGGCCGCCCCGTCGGCGCCCATAACCGCAATCTCGGAGTTGGGCCAGGCCAAGGCCATGTCGCAACCAAGATCCCTTGAGCACATGGCCAGATAGGAGCCACCGTAATCCTTCCGGGTAATGAGAGTAATCTTGGGCACAGTGGCTTCAGAATAACACCAGAGCAACTTGGCACCGTGGCGAATCACCCCACTCCACTCCTGGTCACTGCCAGGCAAATATCCCGGCACGTCGGCGATGGTGAGCAGTGGGATATTAAAACAATCGCAAAAACGAATGAATCGCGTCGCCTTGTCTGATGAGTTCACATCCAGACAACCGGCGAGCACCGTGGGCTGGTTGGCAATAATCCCGATGGTGCGGCCGTCCAGCCTGGCAAGTCCCACGACGATGTTCCGGGCGTAAAGTTCGTGAATCTCATAGAAGTCCCCATTATCAACGATAGACCGAATCACGTCTTTCATGTCGTAGGACTCCATTGGGTTGTCCGGTATAAGGGTGTCCAGGGCTGGATCAGTACGAAGCGGGCTGTCGCCAGTATCTACTCTGGGTGGCTCTTCCATATTATTGTTGGGGAGGTAACTCAGCAGTACCTTTATTCTCTCAATGGTGTGAGCATCATCCTCACAGGCGAAGTGAGCCACTCCACTTTTGCTATTATGAGCTATGGCCCCACCGAGGTCCTCAAAGGTAATTACCTCTCCCAACACCGCCTTGATCACATCGGGTCCGGTGATGAACATGTGACTGGTGTCTTTAACCATGAAGACAAAATCGGTCATGGCCGGAGAATAAACCGCGCCCCCTGCACAGGGGCCCATAATTGCAGATATCTGCGGCACCACACCAGAGGCGATAGCATTGCGGTAGAAAATTTGCCCGTAACCAGAAAGGGAATCTACTCCCTCCTGGATGCGCGCACCTCCGGAATCATTGAAGCCCACAACCGGGATTCCCGATTTCATTGACAGGTCGAGGATCTTGCAGATCTTCTTGGAGTGCATTTCGCCCAGGGTGCCAGCTCGCGCCGTGAAGTCCTGGGAGAAAGCACACACAGAGCGTCCATTTACCTTACCATAGCCGGTAATCACCCCGTCGGCTGGTATTTCCAGCTTGTCCAATCCAAAAAGGGTCCCCCTGTGTTTCATGAAAATATCGGTTTCCCTGAAAGTTCCCGGGTCGAAAAGGAGATCGATTCGCTCTCTGGCCGTGAGTTTGCCGCGGTCATGCTGTTTCTTTACCGCTGCCTCTCCACCCATTCCCTTGAGTTTAGCTTCCTTCTCCTTTAATTCCTTGATCTTGTCCTCTACAACTCCCATCTATCAATCTCCTGTTTTCTTGGTTTCCTATCTGGGGGAATCTATCCTAGATTACCTTCAAAATCAGGTCATTCTATCCCCTACCCCCCTTTTGTCAAGGCTTTTCTCCCTAGGAGTTTCCTCTATCCAGTTAGTAGTTTCAAAACGGCTCATCAGTCATCAACTCGTGACATCTTGGCCGGTTTATCGAGTGCTCTAATGGTAAAATAAACATCCTTGCCCTGTACGAATATCTTTACCCCAAATCGGCGAGGTTCTCCCAATATTTCCTTTCCGTTAATGGTCCAGTTTTTCCATTCTGCTTTCTTTTTTCTGCCGTCACGCCAGGTGCGATAAAAATAGAGGCCGTATTGATCGTCCTGTTTAATCAAGCGGTACTTAACATAGTTGGCGTCGGGATGGGATTTGCCTACTGTTCTCAAGAAACGGCACTCCCACGTCCCCATCAGTAAAGGGTCTGGTTTCTGGATTACGCTGCTGAAAACATCCGGTTTTCCCCCGAACTCTTGTGGCGGTGTTCCTTTGGTGGTTGCACATCCAGCGAAAATTAGGAGGTATATCAAAAGGATAGTAAATCTTTTCATGGCGAGTTCCCCTTTTGGCTTTTTCCCATGTAAGAATTTTCGAGACATCAATTGAAATGATGTGGAGGTGCCCATCCAATTAGGAAACTATTCTAGCAAACCATTTGGCAAAAGAACACAGCCTTTCGGTAAAGGCTCCGGGCCTCATCGAAAATCCCTCTGAGCGAAGGAGGATCCGGCTTTAATTTGCCCCTGGAAGAGGCTAGAAGGTCTCTGGATTCGGTCTTCCCGGACAACGCTCAGTATTCAACTAGCAGCCATCACGTCGCTGAGAGTATGAATTGCAGAACCGCAGAATCCGCCTACGGCGGACAGAATATCGAAGTGAAAAACATTGTCTTATTCCTTTCAAGAACTTCTGCTGTTTCCGCCGGAGGCGGATTCGATATTGTCCTCCGGACTCCCCACCCTGCGGGCGGGCCCCCAGTTTCGATATTGAAGCTCCCTGTCCCGCTTTAGCGGGACTGACGCGGGACAGGGAATCTTCGAAATGTAAGGAAGGGATTCCATTTTATTGTAGTTCGCTCGCTAACCCCGCAGTAAGCTGCGGGGACTGCGCTCGCTTTAGCATTTTCAAAATAGAAAATAGGCTGAATTTAGGTTTAAGCTCACATCGATAAGAAATTCCACTATTTACAACTTTACTCCATTTATGGTAAAGAATGAACTGGATTAAGTTAACACGAAAAGCGGACTTAGATTTCGACATTAACATAATCCATCAGGCAGGATTAGCTTTAAGAATGAACAAAAAGCTCACCGCAAAGAGTGGAAAGTGGCATCTGATCCTCTGGCCCCTCATGGTGCTGGGATCTGTGCTGTTGATCATCTGGAGCCCCAATGGGTTGCTGCACCTCCGTCAATTGCATCTAGAGCATCAAGAACTTATCCAGAAAAATCATACCCTGGAAAAGGAAAACCATCTGCTCTATGAAGAAATTGGTCAGCTTCGCAGCGACCCTGCTGCAATAGAGCACCTAGCCCGTCAGGAACTGGGACTGGTTAAAGACGGCGAACTTATCTTTCAATTCGTTTCCCCTCCCTCAGAGAAATAAAACGCTTTTCCATCTATCTTGCTTTCCCGGCGTGAATTTCTAGGTTATACTAGTATATGGGTAGGGTATGAGAACTCGTCTCTGTACTGCCCTACCCCGAAGCCAGATACCTCCTTCCACGCCCCACCCTTGTTCCGAAGATTACGAGGGTGGGGATTTTTATTCAACATTGAAAACCAGGTCCTTGGGGCCAAGTCAGAGTTTAATGGCTTTGCCGGTCCAGGTGCGAGCTCATTTGGAGTACTGGAGTATTGGAGTGTTGGAAAAAATGAAAGCCAAATTTAATTTGAATAGGTCCTTTCATTACTCCACCACTCCATCACTCCTGCAGACTGGCGCTAGGGGGAAAGAGTATGAGAGCCCCCTCAGGGGGCAGTCCAAGGCCGGGCCCCTTGGGTCCGGATTCTTTACTGGATTTTCAAAATCATGTCTCTGACCGGTATAGTGTCGGGGCTTCTTTGGTTAGAAGTGGTATTATGAGGTGCTGGAATGTTGGAGTACTGGAGGTCAAACTGGGCACGGTCACTAACTGCAGGTATCAAGCGCGGATGAAGAGTAGCCTGGGTTTCTATTATGGTATTTTCTTCCCACACCTATAACCTTTATTACCCACATCTTCTCTGCGATTTGTTCGCGCAATATCAGTTAAGCATTTGATACTAAAAGAGAATATTTGAATTTTCTAAAATGGCACGGTTCTTGTTCTAGCATACAGTGCTGGTAGGGATAGTTGCTTCTCCTTGTCAATCAGCCTTTACCCTACCCAATGCCCTGGCCCCCACCTTCCCTCTGGTGGGGGCTTTTTTATTCAACATCGAAAACCTGGTCCTTTGGTCCAGGTTTTCGATCGTATAGAGCATAGCGCATGGCGCATAGCGAAAAAGAAAGTGAGCGGTCACTGGTAAACGGTGAACAGTCGCGGAGTCAGCGCATCATCGGTTTACCGTTTACTGTTTATCTCACGCTTTGCGCTCTGCGCTTGGCGCTTTGCGTCAAAGGGGCAGCCCAAAGCCGGTTCTTTTGGGATCTGGATCCTCTCGTTTCTCATCAGTTTCATGATTTCCGCGAGCAAAGCAAAATTTTTTGTAGTATTATTCATTCCAATGTAGGTTTCAGTGTTTAGCTTCTGTGTTTTTTTATCCTGACACCCGAAACCTGACACCTGACACCTGAAATATGGTGCTTGAGTTTGGGATTTCAGAAGCTCCGATCTTTGGTCCAAGAGCTTCGCTTCCTATAGGAAATAAGCGCTATGCAAATGAGAATCTATTTTGCTCTTGTCTTAACTCTTCTGGTGGGCAGTTGCTCCGGTTTGCAGGTGCAAGATTACGATAAAGTCTTCGAAGAGCAAGGACAACCTCCGGTGCTCATAGACTATTATGCTGCTGCAGTTATCCGTCCAGGAACGACCTGGAAAATCTACCTCGAGGCCAAAGACAAAGATGGAGATTTGGATTATATCGCCACCATGTTATACCAAACAGGTTTTGGCTATTATGCCACCGACTATACAAGGCTTACGGGGAAAGAAAGAAAAGAATTTGCCGGCTATATTGCCCTGAGAACCGCTCCTGAAGTGAGCCTTATCCACGACAAATTCACAATGGAGGTTCTGGTACGTGACCGTCAGAGAAACAGCAGTGAAATCATTAAACTTCCACTGACCTTTAACCAAGTGGAACGGGAGAACATCCCTGATAAGTGGCAGGCTGTAGCCAAAAACCGCCTGGGTGTGCTGGTGACTGGTGTTCAAAGCGTGCAGCAAATCACAGAGTAATTCTGGTTCTCGCCCGGATATTTCATGAAATATCCGGGCGAGGTGAGTGTTGCTTTTGTCAGGCAAAGCAACTATAGTAGCGACGACCCAACCCACAGAACAACAGATCCCAACACCCACTCCACAGGAAACAGACCATGGACGAGCTTGAAGTTTACCAGCAGATGATGAGCAAGGATCCCTCCTCGCAGGTTTTTGTTTATCTTGCCGAGGCACTTTGGGAGCGAGAAATGTATGAGGAGGCCATCGAAATCTGTACGAACGGGCTTCGTCTCCGCCCGCATGATCTTCGAGCCAGGGTGATTCTCGGACTGTGCTACCTTCGTACTGGGGCGTTGGACAGTGCTGAAACTGAACTCCTGAAGGCAAAAGAGATGCTGGAGATAAACACGGTAATTTACCAGAATCTGGCTGAGCTGTATGACAAGAAGGGTGATTCTGAACAAGCTTTCCATTACCAGAGGCTTTTCGAGGCAATCTATCCCTCTGCGGTAGCCGGGGCGGAAACTGCAGTGGCCGAAGGTGGGGCTGAATCGGTGGCCAAAGAGGCTCTACCGGAAAATGCTGAGATGATTGACACGATTACCCTGGCTGAACTCTACGAACAGCAAGGCCATGTGGACAGGGCCATAGAGGTGTATCGTAAGATTCTCGATACATCACCTGAAACTGAAGAGGTTGAAGCGAGGCTTGCGGAATTGGAGAAGCGAATCGGTTACCCCCCGCAGGATCGCACTCTGCTTTCAGTACTTGAGGCCTGGCAGAGCAAGCTGGGGGAGAAGGCTGCCCCAGAATCCATGCCACCACCGTCAACGGAGCCGAGCCTTGACCACGAGAAGCTTTCCGCCTTTATTAGAAAACATACCAAGATGTAGACCCTATTTAGCTCTAGCACTTCAAACACTACCTTTGAGGAACATTCAAGAGCAGCGGGGATGGACTATTTGGGGAGTCTTGACCATTACTCCAGAACTCCACAAAGGGTAGATGGCGAGGGGATTATGTATTCCACAACTCACTTTCGGAAAGGGTTGAAAATCGAATTGGAAGGCAAGCCTTTTCTTATTGTTGATTTTCTTCATGTCAAACCAGGTAAGGGCGGCGCTTTTGTCAGGACCCGTCTCAAGAACATGGAAACCGGTCAGGTCTTGGAAAAGACATTTCGATCAGGAGAGAAGGTCAACCGCCCTGACCTAATGGAGCGCGAGATGCAGTACCTCTATCAGGATACTGAAGGCTACTGCTTTATGGATAACAAAAATTACGAGCAGATTTTCATCGATCAGGAGCATTTGAGTGACAGTAGAGATTTTCTCAAGGAAAATATCGACGTCAAGATGCTTTTTTTCAATAACAAACCCATCGGCATTGAGCTTCCCATATTCGTGGAGTTGAAGATCGAACAGACAGACCCTGGTGTTCGAGGGGACACAGCTACGGGTGCCACCAAGCCAGCCACCCTAGAGACAGGATTTGTCATCCAGGTTCCGCTCTTTATTAACGAAGGTGAGACGGTGAAGATAGATACCCGCACAGGCGAGTACGTCGAGCGGGTTTAAGACGAACTGCTCTCATAATAGGGCCCGTAATCCTATTGTACGGTTAAGAGTGTCCTTTTCGATAGACTCCAACTAATTATAATTTCAATGGTTTTGATGTAAAGTTAAAATTTATTTTAACTTTATTTTTCTCCTACAATGTTTTTCACTTCGATATTCTGTCCGACGTAGGCGGATTCTGCGGTTCTGAGGTTCAAATCTCCACGACATGAAGGCTGATAGTTGAATACTGAGAGACCGGTGTTTTTTGTTCTTTTATGATACCGATATAGTATTAGTAGTGTAAGCAGTAAAAGCTGAATGGCCATTTCTAGAATCTACTGCCGGCCCGTCAGGCTCTCTCCAGTTGTGCGATGGGCAGGAACAGGGTTGGACTCAATACCAGAAATGACAGAGTGATGGCATATTTCCTGCAATTTTGAATTTACGTGCGGAGATAATCTCACAAGTGGGAGGCGCACGGATGACTAAACAGGAAAAACGCTTCGTTCCAAGAATCCCGGTCAAATGGCCTGTTACTATACTTTCGCCTCTAGCTCAGGTGGAGGGGAAAATAGAAAACGTCAGCTCTAAAGGTGCGCTTGTCTCCTGCAAAGACATGCCACCATTAGAGGAGGGCCTTCTCATAGTCATCAGGGCACCAGAGCACAAAACGATGAATCTCAATGGAAAGGTGGTGTGGTCTACGGTCTTGAAATCCAGCGAAGGCGACCCACATTATGGAATAGGTGTCCAGTTCACAAGGATGTCCGCTGATGACCGTGAAGTCTTACACAACATGATTGCAAAGCTCTATGGAATGAAAGTGAGCCGCAAGATCGACTAACTCCTGCCGACCCTTTCAGTTCCCTCCATCTCCGTGATATATCATCTCATAGCATATTAGCCGCAATAGCTGAGAGAAGGACCCACCCTAGGCACGCAACGTGCAAAGGGTCAGCTTATAGTGCAAAATACTATACACGCGGTTCAAACCTGTGGGAAAATATATCTCGGACCTAATTTCTTGCCCACTGTGACCGCTGATCACAAACGAGACGTACTATGGCAGACATCAGCCGCCTGGTTTTTTCGCTCAGCAAGCTGGGGATAAAAGCATTGGAGCGGTTGTTTAAAGCCTCGGTGCGGGTCCATGGCGCTGAAAATATTCCGGATGGGGTGTCTATCCTTGCAGTCAATCATTTCACCCGCTTAGAAACCCTGATTCTTCCTTACCAGATTTACAAGCTCACCGGCAGACCGGTAATGTCCCTCGCCCACCACGGTCTGTTCACTGGACCTCTCGGGAGTTATTTGGATGGTGTGGGTGCGGTTTCCACCAAGGATCCCAACCGTGACAAGATTATCATTCGCTCTTTGCTGATGGGTGAGCACCCCTGGTTAATTTTTCCGGAAGGATCGATGATCAAGGATAAGAAGATCATCGAGAGCGGTAAATTCCTTATCTACAGCGCCACAGGTACTCGACGGCCGCCACACACCGGCGCTGCAGCCCTGGCCTTGCGAACCGAGTTTTACCGTAGACGGCTGTCTCATTTGCGGCAGACAGATCCAGATTTGCTCCAACAGCAATTAAAGATATTCGATCTCTCATCCCCCGACCAGGTGAGCGAGCGGGAGACGTTCCTGGTGCCGGTGAATGTAACCTATTACCCTATTCGTTCACAGCAAAATGCTATTGAGAAGATCGCATCGTATGTTGTGAAAGACCTTCCCGAGCGGATAGTGGAAGAACTACAAACCGAGGGGACCATGCTTCTTTCGGGAGTGGACATCGATATCACTTTCGGTAAACCCTTAGCCATCAGTCCCTTACTGAAAAAGCGCAAGATTCAGCAAGATATACTCAGGCAACACCCCATCCTGCCCGACGAGGTGCTGCCTTCCAGGCCGTTGATGCGGCGCATTGCCAGCAGCCTGACCAGGAAGGTCATGGCCTCAATTTATAGCAATACTATGGTCAATTATGATCATCTTATCGCCTACATCCTGAAATACTACCCGGGTCGCCGTCTGAACCTGTTCGACTTGGCAGAGCGACTCTATCTAACCACAGAAACGGTCACCAAACTAAAGTCCATCCGTTTTCATTCGGGGCTGCTTCATGATCAATGTGTGCGCTTATGCCGCCGATATCATCAAATACTGGCAGATTTCCTTGATGTTGCAGAAAAAAGCGGCGTGATTCATATGGAAGGTAATACTATTCACAAAAAAAAGTTGAGGATGAAGCCACTTTTCGACTTCCACACTATCCGCAGAGATAACCCGTACCAGGTTATTCTCAATGAGGTGGAATTGCTCCACCCGCTGACGAGAAAACTGCGGGTGGTTGCGGAGCTCCCCCAGCGGTTGTTGCGTTGGCGGCTACGACGAAAGTTTCTTCGCATAGCGAAGCAAGAATTCGCCGACGATTATAAAACTTATTACCGCCAAGACGAATCAAAACCCAAGCAAATCGGTGCTCCCACCTTTTACCGTAGATTTCATCCCAAAGTCGGAGTATTGCTCGTGCATGGCTATATGGCAGCTCCGGAGGAGGTAAGGCCGCTCGCCACATACTTGCATCAGCATGGTTACACGGTTTTTACCCCTCGCCTTCGGGGTCATGGAACCAGCCCCGAAGATCTGGCCCTCAGAACCTGGGAGGATTGGCTGCAGTCGGTGGAGCGTGGCTACCTGGTCTTGGCAAATAACTGCGAAGATGTTGTTCTGGGTGGATTTAGCGTGGGAGCTGCTCTAGCCCTGCTTGCGACCACAAACATGCTATACAACGTGAGAGCAGTTTTTGCCATCAACTGTGCCATGAGACTCAGAAGAAAGTCGGCCAGACTGGCTCCGGCTGTGGTTCTCTGGAATAAGTTGGCGGACAAGCTGGTCAAAGACGATGGCCGCAGGCACTTTGTGCCCAACGAGCCTGAAAATCCGCATATCAATTATCTTCGCAATCCTATAAGCGGGGTAAAGGAATTGATGGAGCTTACGGACGAGCTTTCAAAACGCTTGGATCGAGTGAATGTGCCGGCCTTGCTGATACAATCATCTGATGATCCGGTGGTACACCCCGAAGGCAGCAAACGCATATATGAGGGGCTCGGTTCCCAAGATAAAGAATTGATTATGTTTAACTCCGACCGTCATGGCATCCTTCGGGGCGATGTATCCGAACGAGTATTCGCTCGAGTATTGGAGTTTCTCAACGACAGTATGACCTCCTAATTTCCACCCATATTATATTCAACAACGCACACCTGGTCCTTAGGGCCAAGTAAGCTTTGAAAGGCTTAGCCGGTAAAGATTGCGAGTTTTTGTGGAGGTTTCAGGTGTCGGGTGTCAGGTGTCAGGAGATATAAAGATACAAGCTGAAACCTGAGACCTGAATCCTGGAATTTGGCTGCAACTATTGTTAAAATTAAGCGCCATACCCTGAAAAATCTCACAGATAGATGAAATTAATTCCAGACAAGGAGGTATTCATGAAGGTAAGCATTGACTACGATTTGTGCATGGGAGACAGGAATTGCAACAAGGTGTGTCCGGAGGTCTTCGAATACGATGAAGATCAGATGATATCGAGAGTTCTGGTGGACGAGGTTCCTGCACACCTGGAAGACCTGGTGCGAAAAGCTGCGGATGAATGTGCACCGAGAGCCATTATTGTGGAGGAATAAGAGGGGCTGCACGGCTTTATTAAACCATTCGTAGAAGGAGTGGAGCAACGTGGGCAAATTCAAAGGTAGTCAAACAGAAAGAAATCTGCTTACAGCCTTTGCTGGGGAATCCCAGGCGAGAAACCGTTACACCTACTTCGCTGAACAAGCGAGGCAGGACGGATACATACAGATCGCAGATATCTTCGCAGAGACAGCCAACCATGAGAGGGAGCATGCCAAGAGGTTCTTCAAATTCCTGAACGGCGGTGAGGTGGAAATCAAGTGGAGCTTTCCAGCTGGGGTCATAGGCAGTACCTATGACAACCTACTGGCAGCAGCAGCAGGTGAAAGGTACGAGTATGCCGAGATGTATCCGGGCTTTGCTGATGTCGCCCGCGAAGAGGGGTTTATCCGCGTGGCCGAGGTCTTAGAAGCGGTGTGTGTGGCGGAAAGACAGCACGAAAAGCGCTATCTGGATCTGGCAGCCAATGTCAACGAGGGACGGATTTTTGTGAGGCAAGAAGTTGTTGTCTGGCGTTGTCTTAACTGTGGCTACCTGCACGAGTCCAGCGATGCGCCGGAAGTATGCCCCGCTTGTATCAGTCCGCAGGCCTACTTCGAGCTCCTGGGTGAGAATTGGTAGACAGTGAGCATAGGGTTTCAGGTGTCCCGCCTACGCTCTGTTGAGCTACGGCGTGGCAAGCAGGTGTCAGTAAAAAAAGGCATAGAGCATGGAGTATTCCAGCTGGCAGCAACTTTTGATTGGCGTTAAAAGTTTTTGGCTGTCTGCTGCAAGCTGTCCGCTGCCAGCTGTCTTTTCTTCGGGATCTATCTCCTTATATGATCGCCGATTCTTCGCATTCGCTCCAGTTCATCACCTCCCAATGGACCGAGGTCAAGGGTCCTGAGAGCCTGTCGCATTTGTTGCAGGTTTTTGGGCCCGGTCATGCAGACATCTACTGCTGGATGGGATAAAACGAATCGGTAGCAGTCGCTGGCTGCTGGTGCGGATTCACCGGGTGGCATATTTTTCTCCTGTAGCAGATGACCCCATCTCGTTGCAGTGTAGCTGACTATACCTGGCCTGTTCTCTTCTTCCAGGTAGGGGAACGTCTCCGATTCCGCCCCGCGGTGTGCGGCGCTGTAGCGAATGTGAAAAATGTCAAAGATGTTTTCTTTGGCCAGCTCTGGGAAAAGTTGCCGGTTGTGACTGGATAGAGCCAAAAACCGGAACATGCCTTTCTTTTTCATAGCCGTAACCTTATTGAGAATCTTCTGGGGAGGTTTTTTCCTGTACCATCCCAAGAGCAGGATGTCGGCATGATCCAGTGCCAAAAGCTTCAGTGCTCGGCGGTAGAAGACTTCGAGGAGGAAAGCGGAACGTGAATAGCTCTGAATTACCACAATTAATTCGTCACGTTTTCCTTTTCGGCAAATGTTCTTTATGGCTTGGCACATACCAGTTCTGCGCATAGAGCCCCAATAGAAATAGTTGCACCCCCGCTCAAAGGCTTCTTCAAAAGCTTCGGCCGGCGCACCATAACTTGACCCTACTCCCAAGCGGCCCACCTTGAGCTCGGTCCGGCCTAGCACCCTTTGAGCATTGAAATCCATAGCGTATCCTCCGCACTTCCTCAGTTGACTGCTCTCCAATAAAACTCTACCCTGAAGCTGTCATCCACGAACAAGTGTAGATCTATTGACTCACTGTTATAATAGTGTGCTGGAGCGGAAATTCTCAATGGTTGCGTGATAAATCGTGGTGGTGTTGCTTGTCTTTTCTGTCTAAATGTTTCATAGGTCATTTGGTGAACAATACCACTTATTTGTTCAACAGAGCAAACTTGGTCCTCGGAGCCAGGTCAGATCGCATAGAGCATAGCGCATGGCGCATAGAGTTGAAATATAGGAAGCTTTGACATTGACAGTTTTTTGCTTTGCGCTCTGCGCTTAGCGCTGTGCGTCATATGGTGCAAGGCATAAGGAGAGAATACGGCTTCTTTTATTGTTTTAGCCTTGTGACCTGTGCCTTAAGCCTTGAGCCTTTCCCTTTGGGGCGGCCCAAAGCCGACTCTTTGAACCCGCATTTTTTATTTTAGGAGGCAGTAATGGAATTACGCTCTCTTGGGAGGTCTGAAGTGAAAATCACCCCCATCATTATGGGAACCTGGCAGGCCGGTAAAGACATGTGGGTAGGCATTGATGATTCCGAGACCATCGAGGCCTTACGGGCTGCGTTTGAGGCGGGTATAACCACCATCGATACCGCTGAGTTATATGGAAATGGTCATTCGGAGCGAATCATCGGTGAAGCGCTTGCTGACGTTCGGGGTCAGGTAGTCTACGCAACCAAGGTCTTTGCCAATCATCTCAGGTACGACCAGGTTATGGAGGCATGCCAGGGCTCGTTGAAGAACCTCAAAACGGACTATTTGGACCTCTACCAGATCCACTGGCCTGCTGGTTCATGGGGCACCGAACTTGTTCCCATTGAGGAGACCATGCGGGCGTTGAATGACCTCAAGAAGCAGGGTAAAATCCGCGCAATCGGTGTGTCCAACTTCTCGAGGGTGCAGCTGGAAGAAGCATCTGAGCATGGCCGCATAGACAGTCTGCAACCGCCCTACTCTTTGTTCTGGAGATATTTGGAAAAAGACGCACTGGACTACTGTATAGAAAGAAACATTACCGTTCTAGCGTATTCGTCTCTCGCCCAGGGACTACTGACGGGTAAATTTGGTCCCGACCACACATTCGCTAAGGGAGATCACAGGGCGAGAAATAGGCTGTTTCAAGCCGATAACTACCAGCGAGTGCAGCAAGCCTTGGACAGCCTGCGCCCAATCGCAGGACGATATGGGGTAAGCCTGGCGCAACTGGCACTTGCCTGGCTCATTGCTCAGCCGCAGACCTGCGCCATAGCCGGGGCTCGCAAAGCCGAGCAAGTATTGGACAACGCCAAAGCGGTGGAGATCCAGCTCCTTCCAGAAGACCTGGAGGAAATAGACGCTATCGGCCGTTCTGTCGCCGACCACCTGGATGATAATCCGGTGATGTGGGAGTTTTAGTTGTAGTGATTTTGGCTGAGGTGGCTCGTTGGCGTCTGCCGAACATTAAGCTCATAATGAGAGATATAGATCCGGCTGCTGACGCCAGAGCATTTCTTGGGGCAACCCTGTGTCTGGGTGGCACTGATAATTTCAATCAATGATTTTCCGTCAGTCCACCAGGTGAAGTTACAGTCACGGCAAACCCAGAGGGCGCGATGCATTGACCTGTAACCTTTCTCCCGCCAAAGCGTACCTTGGAAGCAAGCGGGCCAACGTTAAACTTGTGTTTAGGCTGCCATACTCGCCCATCTGAGACAAAAAAAAATGGAACACAAGGCTGCGAGCATGGGGCGATATGCATCTGGAGTTAGCCTACAGAAGCAACGGAGTTATTGCAACAAAATTATTAGTCACATTTAAAAACCATATAAAAAGATAGTTTGGATAATAAAGGTGTCTTTGGGGCGACATCATGGCAGGTTCAGAAATGGCTGGGGGAAGGCAAACTTGCGTTCTCTGGGGAATATGGTTAAAATCTTTTCCGCGCATTAGATGAGGCTGCAGTAATGACTAAGAAAGTTTTTCTGATAGTGCTGGTAAGTCTCCTCCTGGTTAGCTGCGGGTTAAGGTGGGAGGGTCAGGGACCGGGGCCGAGAGATGAAGGATCACCGCCTCAAATCCTTGACTCTTATGCCGAGCAGGTGGTTCGTCCTGGCGAAACGTGGAAGGTATATTTGAGAGTCAGGGATGTGGATTGCGACATGACCTACGTGATTACTGATCTGTGGCAGTCAGGAGGAGGTTCGCATCCAGTCAGTTTTACACCTATAAGGGGGCTTCCTTGCCCAGAGCTTGTGGGCTACGTTTTCCTGAAGACCCCGACAGATGGAGATCTGGTCTGGGAGCAATTTCTAGCGAAGCTGTTTGTACGTGATCGGCGAGGAAATCGCAGTAACTCACTTCAGCTGCCGCTCAACTTTGACCAAGTGTCGGCAAAAAAACCGCCTGAGCAATGGCGAGTCGCCACTGTCGTCTCTATTGGCACCCTGAATATTGACCTGACAAACAGACAGGAGATGGACTCAGGACGATAATGGATGAATTTCGGATTGCGGATTTCGAAATGAGAGGTTTCAGGTGTCAGGTTTCAGGTGTCAGGAAAGAAAAACAGAGAATCCAGTAGACAGTAGAGGTTCACTTTGTTCGCAGCAGAGCGCAAAGCGCTAAGTGCAGCGCGTTTAATTTTTTTCGCTATGCTCTATGCTCTACGCGAAGACCCTTACCATCAGGGGAATAGCCACGAATGTTCCCAATGAACTCCCTATATTCGTAAACACGACAACCAATAATATTCGGGTTATTTTATTTTTCCAAAATCCTTTCAGCGATGAGATGTCCTCGGGCAATCTCTCGAAGTCCCTCACTTTTGGTCTGCCTATAAAAGCCTCTACGAGTCCTGAAACCCACCCCGCCGCGATCATAGGATTGAGTGAAGTAAGTGGAGAGGCGACAATAGCTGAGAGGATCGTCAGGGGATGACCAAAGGCGATGGCGGCACCAAGACCTGCGAAGACACCATTTGCCAATACCCACCATTTAATCATATGACTGGCTGTGGTGGTTCCAGCAGTGAAAAAGCCGAGGATAAACAACCCCACTATGAAGATGGGAATAATCCATTTGATCAGAGTGGCCCACTGGCTTTTGGGAGGAATGTGCTCGAGCGCCTCCATATCCACCGGTAGATTCCAGTAATGTTGTATACCGGGGACATGCCCGGCCCCGACCACTGCCACAATCTTCTTGCCGGGAGCGGTTCTGATCTTCTGAGTAAGGTACTGATCTCTTTCATCGATGAGGATGTGCTTCATTTCCGGAAGTTCTTCTCCTATCTCTGAAAGCAGGGCCTCAAGGACATCCTTTTTTTTCATTTTCTCTATGTCTTCCTGGGTTATGGCATCCAGCCCCCCTGCCGAAGTGATGAACTGGGCGAGCAGTTTTATTTTTGTCCACAGTCCCATCAACCGCCAGGTTCTTGATAGGGTGGTGCGAATATCCCTGTCAGTGAGATGTATATTGGCCCCTACTTCCTCTGCCGTCTGGATGGCTCGCATCATTTCTTCTCCGGGCTTGCTCCCGAGTTTCTGACCGATCTTTTTCTGAAAATATGCAAGCATGAGATTTGATAGCAAGAGAAAGGCCTTCTTCTCCTTGATGACCTTGAAAAGATTGGTATCCTGCCATTTTTTCTTTTGGGTTAACGATTGATATCTGGAATTACAGAGTTCGACACAGACGGTGTCCGGCTGTTCTTCATTGATAACCTGATGGACGAGATCAGCACTTTCCCTCGACACATGGGCTGTACCGATAAGGAGTATTTCCTTGTCCTCAAAGGTCAGATGGTGGACATTGTCGCTGTTGGCCATGGAACTCTCAATTACCCTAATTGTAGGATTCAGGAATACGCCTATGACTTTGCTCCGTATACTGTGGATGCCAGAGTTCGATAAATATTTTTACTAACCACAGAGACACGGAGGGCACAGAGGGAACTATATTTTTTGCCCGATCGGGAGACGGCGATCGGGCAAACCGGGAACCCGCCCGAAGGGTGGGACTCCAAGCGAAGCGCGGAGAAAAGATCTCAGCCCTGCGGGCACGATCCAATAGCAAGGTGGCTTATTGTCAATGGTTGGAGCCAGGCTAAAGAGCTTTCGCCGGAGGAGGAGGCTCTTTTCCCTGGCCGTCGTCTCCCGGCCAGGGAAAAATACCTTCCTCCGTGATCTCTGTGCCTCTGTGGTAAATCTTTCAGACTTTTTTGGACCGCTAAAGAATGTAAGATTTATCCCGGGTTAAATCAAGCTATAAGAAGGGGATGGAGAAAATTATGGTTGAACTAGGCGGATCTAGTGGCTCTCAATTGGTTGATGAAATTAGCGAACGCTATTGATGAGAAGTAGACTATCTTGGTTTGTGGTCCAAAGCAAATTTCATCACAATCAGCCACTTTATACCGTTCAAATGGCTTGAGAACCTCACCATTGAGTAAGGTACCGTTTTTGGAATCACAATCCACTAGGTAGCAGGCTGCCCTTGATGGATGTATGTATAGATATGCATGTGCTTTAGATATTGTGCTGTTGTAGAGAACGATGTCATTTGTTGAACCGCGTCCGATGGTGATGGTATTCTTTTCCTTGTCAGACTTCCTTCTCTTTACTTCTATGACTCTCGACTCGAGAACGCTGGCAACCGAGAAGTCGCGGGTGACGGGTTGCATTGCATGGTCATCATCCAATGAGATCGTATTGAACTGAAAAACTACCTTGTTGTTCAGTACATTCTGTGATTTCTCAAGCAGAAATCCATGCGGGTTGGCTCGAATAAAATCGGCGAACTCTAAGGCGGAAGTGGTTTGGAGGTAATATGAGATTTTGTTGTACCTGGATGTTCCTGCTATTTCAACATGGTCGATTTTCTCGAATTCCTGAAAGTATTTCCTGAATTCTAAAGCGATTCCTTCGTTTTGCTGGTCGACCCTTTTGACCTCGGCCTCACCACGGAGGCCAATGGTGTTGCCTCTATCAGTAAAGCTGGGTGGGAGAAAAAAGGTGATGACTGTCTGATCTCCGGTTTGGAAGGAGCGCCAGTCTTCGACTTTGATATAAGCCCCTCCCTGGCTGATATTCTCTGTTACGCCCTGGGTTTCATAGTCACTTCTGGGGGTAAATATCTGGGTGACAAATTGACGATTAATCCGAACGTGCCTTCTCCGCTCGTCACTTCCGATCATGAGATTGCCGTCTTCCCTTGGTGCGTTGTATGGGTAGTGCGTTGATCGTACCGGTCAGGTGCGCCTTTGAGGTTAATTGAGAAATATGCAAATTTTATACCCACTTACGTGGCAATGAAATTGGTCGACTCCTCGCGGATCTACGCTCAGATTGCCCCGGTCTTTTCCGGCTCCATTGCACACATTCATGTTCACCTTGACCGGTTGATATGCACTTGCATTGAAAGGTTTCAGGTGTCGGGTGTCAGGAGGAATTCAGTTACCAGGTGTCAGGTTTCAGGTGTCAGGAAAGCAAAAGAAACGAAGCCTGTTGGAGCGAAGCGGAAGTCCCGTCTGAAGCGAAGCGGCAGCGGGAAAAACTGCTTGCCGCGCCGAAGCCCTTGAGGCGAAGGCGGGAACACTGACACCTTTAGATTGGGAATTTTTTGGCTACTGTTGAAGACCCAATGCCCGTCCTTGCCGCCAGTTTTCCACCCTGAGCTTTAGCCCCATCAGGAGATCCCACTCGATAGGTACGATGAAAAGAGTCAGGAAAGTGGCGGTGCAGAGACCGGTTACAAAGGTGGAGGCCATACTGCCCCAGACCACTGAATAGCTTGGAATGCCGAGAGCCATGGGGGCAAGGCCCAGAGAAGTGGTGAGAGTGGTAAGCAAGATGGGTCGCAGCCTTATACGGATGCCGCGTCTGATAGCTTCCCGGCGAGACATACCGCTACGGTAGCTCTTGTTGATGAAATCTATGAGTACCAGTGAGTCGTTCACCACCACGCCGGTAACGCCCACAACTGCTATGAAGCTGTTCACGGTGAAGAGGCCCTGGGTTAAAAATTTGCCCAAGACGACGCCGATCAGCGAGAAGACTACGGCAGATATGATAATAAGCGGTTGAAGGTATGAGCGGAATTGGGTAGCCAGGATCAAATACATAATGAGCAAGGCAACGGTAAAGGCATAGGCCAGGGAAGTGTAAGAGCGCCGGGTGGATTCGAACTCACCCGCGAAACTTATCTCAGCCCCCGGATATTTTCCCTTTATTTCCTGGTAGTAAGTACCGATACTATTGATCACCGCAGGTGTTGATGTTGGTGCACCGGGTTTAACGTTGGCGGTCAGAGTAATGGCACGATTATTCTGATAACGATCGAGTTTGTTTGGCTCAATATATGATTCTGTTGCGGTCAAGTCTCCCAAGCGCAATGGTCCTGACGGGTGTTGTAGTATTGGGATGGATAGAGCTGCTTCAGGGGCATCGAGATATTTTGGGTCTATCTTGAGTTTGAGGTCAACATCCTCGTCATGGGTGCGGAAATCGCCCACGAAGCGGCCGTCGAGTACTGAAGCAGCAAGCCGAGAGACCGCAAGAGGTGTGAGCTCGTATTCAGCGGCGCGCTCTTTATTTACCCTGAACCTGTAGACCCGATTCGGCCTCCCCAGGTTGTCACTCAGGTCGATCAGGTGGGGCGCGATCTTATCATCGCTGCTCAGAAAACCATGGACGTCCTGTGCCAGATCTTTCACCATCTCGGGATCTGGGCCGACCACGCGCACGTTAATGTCCTTGCCAGTGGGCGGTCCGGCTTTTTCCGGCCGCACCCGGACGGCCCAGCCGTCTTTTTCAAAGCGAGCAAGCTGCTTTCTCACATAGTCCAATTGGACAATGGGGTCGTTTTTGTGATTCTCAGGGAAGTCCTGCTCCTCTTTCCTGGGCATTTCCACATAAACATACCCCAAGTTGCTGCCAAAGACCGGCTGGTAGTCCTCGTTGACATAGAATCCGGCCATCGCGGTGGCGGATCTTAACTGGCCGGGCCTGCCTGGCAAAATAAACTCGGTGATTTCTTTGAGTTTTCGGTTTGTGCTTTCGATGGACGTTGCCATTGGGCCTTCCAGTTCAATGTAGTAATAGGTGTACTCATCCGGGAAAAATTTGATTTTGATCAGAGGAATTTTTCCCGATATAGAAACGGTCAAAATGAATACCGAGGCAACAAAGGCCACCACTACCAGGGCAAGACTCTTGAAACGATGGCGAAAAGTGAAGTCGGCGAGTTTGTTGGTTCCTTTCAAGAGCAAGGACATGACCCAACGTTCTTTGCTACCCGGCTTATGTGTGACAGCCTTTTTCTCAGCCGACCGCCAGCCAGGCCAATCCATAAAATGAGAAGGCAAAATAATAAGGCATTCGAAGAGCGAGGCGACAATGGCGGCGGCAACTGCGATAGGGATCTGGGCAAAAAATTCTCCCGTGGAGCCGGACATGATTAGCATGGGCAGGAAGGCGGCCACAGTGGTGGAAGTCGCAGCAATCACAGGAGCTGCAACCTCTGAAGCCCCATTGATTACAGCCTCCTCGAGGGGTTCGCCCTCTTGCAGGTGGCGGTAGATATTCTCAACAACCACAATGGCATCGTCAACGATGATACCGCTCACCAGCACAAACGAAAACAGGGTTATTTCATTTAGAGAACTGTCCAAGAGCCACATAATGATCATGGTCACCAGGAAGGAAAACGGGATGCCAACCATGGTGAGAATAGCGTTACGCAGCCCCATGAAAAAAAAGATGAGGACACTGACCAAGCCGATACCAACGAGCAAATTCATTCCCAAGGTGGAGATGGAATCGTCTATGTAGACGCGTTGATCCTGCGTCAGTACCGTTCCCACTTCTTCCTTTTCCAACAGCGGCTGGAAACGGGCCACGATCTTTTCAACCATGGGCATGATGTCAAGGGCATTTCCGTTTTCCGTTTTAATAATCCTCAAAGTGACGCAGTCTTTGCCGTTCACCGAGGTGATGACATACGGGTCTCGGTACGACATGTGAGCGGATGACAATACGTTGCCAACCTTTAAGAAAGAGCCGTCGCTGTCTCGTCGGATAATAGTTTCCGCGATTTGTTGGCGGGTTCTGTAGCGTTCGTCCACAACTATGACGAATTCGCCGGCATCGTCAGTGTAGTCGCCAGCCGGCAGGGAAATGTTGGCCTCGCTGAGCGCCCGCGCCACCTCGTCGAACGTGACCCCGTATTTGTCCAGAAGCCGGGGATTCAAATAGACGTGGAACTCCCTGATATATTCCCCATTCAACTGTACTTCTTTGACGCCGGGTATCTGGCGCAGATGAAGCTTCATCTCCTCTGCCATCAAAGAGAGGGCGCGGTTGCTACGATCGCCGATGAGATTGACCGATGCTACGGGGAGCCATTCGCTCACTCTGATCTCGGTAAAACGTGGCGGGTCGATGCCATCGGGCAACTCGTTCATGATGCTGAGAACTTTGAGGCGCAACTCCTCATAAAGCCTGTCATAGTCTGTGTCATCGATGAATTTTACCATTATCACCGATCGTTCGCGGTAAGAGGTGGAACGGATGAATTCCACAGACTCCAGGTCGTCCAGGGCCTCTTCAATTTCGTCGGTAATGAGGGATTCTATCTCTTCGGGAGAAGCGCCTGGCAGTACGGTGTTTATCTGCACCTTGCCCATCTGGACATCCGGATAGCGTTCAACAGGCAGATCAAAAAGGGAAAAGAGGCCGACGGCCATGGCCAGTACGAAGAGCAAGTTGACCAGGACGGTCTGTCGCAGGACGTAACGAAAGAAAGGTTTCATAGTTTACGAAGATTGCCAGAATGCCCCGTGCTATGCACGGGGATAGATGGCATCCCTTAATCCTCCCCCTCTGGGGGGATGAGATATTTTTTGAAAGGTTTTGATAAATCCGACCTCTGGTCGGAGAGTTTTACAGTTAGGGCTTGACCTTGAATTTGTCTCCGGGATTCAATGTCGCAGCGCGGACCCGGTAGGTGTTATCCGGCCCATCACCGAGAAATAGTACTCGGATCTTTTCACCATTGGCCCGGGTGAGCCAGAATTCCTCATAGCGTTCTGCCACTGCTGCAGCAGGAATGAGAACCGCTCCCGATGGATCGGGCATTTCGAGAGTGAGTTCTAACCGCAATCCACCTCGGTTTTCGGAAAGGGTTTCGGTTACAGCAAGCTCCACGTTTATTTTACGCGTTTCAGGATCGAAGGCCGGGGAAATGCGGGCCACAGAGGCTTTGAGTGAAATAGTGTTTTGGTTCTCGCCGGGCAAAAACAATTCGATTGGTCCTTTGATTGCTTTGAGGGCGCGGTATTCCTCGGGCGACAGGGCGAATGGCACAAGCAGAGTGCGAAAATCTCCTGCTTTGCCTAGATTCTTGCCCACTGATACCCATTCCCCCGTCTCCACCTCACGCTGAATTATGGACCAGCCCTGAGGAATTTTGATGTAGTGACGACCGCGCCGCTCTTTGAGTTCAGTCTCCTGTACTTTGAGTGTTTTGATTTGAAATTCAGCCTGGTCCAGTTTATTCTGAATTTCGTCTAGTCTTGACTGGGCTGCGGTCTCCCGCTCTACCAACTTCTCAAAGCGACCTACTTCCTTGGCGTGAAAAGCGATCACGTTTGCCAGCCTCTCTTGATCCACCTGGTTTTTCTTTAGGGTGAGATCAATGAAGGTTGTGTCCAACACAGCGAACAAGCCGTCTTTTCCTATTTGATCACCCACGTCAGCAATGACTTTGACGCAACGTCCGGCTTCCTCACTGGCGATGTCCATTACGTATCGTGCTCTGGTGTAACCGGTGAGTGTGACCCTGTGCATGGCTGGCTTGGCGACAACAATGTCTCCTGGTGCTGACGGCGGCACAATTTCCCTGCCCAACGCCTCGACCGACTGAAGGACGGTGACGATGGCAACTGAAAATACCAGTATTTTGCGCAGAGCAGTGGTCTTCATCGCAAACCTTTTTGGAATAACTGAATCAACCCCAATGTTGCATATCTCTGTCGATGCGCAGCGCAGGCGCGAGCGCAACGGTTTTTACCGGTGTAGGTATTCAACATTAAAGTTTACTCTCCCCTCTTCCGCAGACTAAAAGCATACGCTTGTTCAACAACCTCAGCCAAGCTCTCTTCAGGAAGAAAGCGAAGTCGCCCCTTGATCAGTAGTGACGCAAGCCCATGCAGCGTAGCCCAAAGAGCGATTGCGGTGGTTTCCACTTCATTAGCTGAAAAAATTCCAGCATCTAAACAGTCCTTGACGTTTTTCGCGAATCCTCGGAACGCTCTCAGGGGCGCGGCCTCTTCATCTGGACCCGATTCTTTGAAGATCTCCTTGGTGGCAAACATGAGTTCATAGAGCTCGGGATTTTCCAGGGCGAAGGCAAGGTAATAACGGCCTCCAGCTGACAGTCTCTCCAGGGGGTCGGCTATTTGCTCCAATTTATCTTGGTGCGCCAGGAGACGCTCGAAGCCCTGGTAGCAGAGCTGCAGCATAATATCCTTTTTGTTTTGGAAATAGAGGTATATCGTTCCAGGGCTGTATTCGATCTTTGCCGCAATCCGACGCATGGTGACATTTTCGTAACCGCCTTTGACATAAAGCTGCATAGCAGCCTTGAGGATGCGAGCTCGCATCTTGCCTGCATTGCGTTTTTTTCGTTCCTTGATACCCATACCTTTATAATTTACTGAACATTGATCAGTTTGTCAACAATGTTCAGCAAAAAAGGGAAGGTTTCAGTGTTCAGGACGGATGCAGGTCTCAGGTGTCAGGTGTCAGTAACAAGTAGTTGAGAGGAACTCAATCGTCATTTCGCATTTATCATTGAAAACTTACAGATAACACTAATTGAAACATTTGAGTAAAATGCCAGATGATAAATGATGAATGCGCAATGTGAATTGTCTCTCTAATCTCTGCCTGCCTGTCCCGCCTGTCCCGCGCGCAGTCGCGGGGAGCTTTGTCGCGGGGCTGCCCGCTGCAATCTGCCAGCTGTCTTTCTCCATGCTCCATGCTCCATGCCCCCTCACATCTCATATCTCATATCCCACATCTTCTCTTTTCCCTATGCCCCATGCCTTTTCGCTATGCGCTCTGCGCTTTGCGCTATGCCGCAATCAATCCGCAATCCGAAATTCGCAATCCGAAATTCTCCTGGTTATGGTACTCTTAAACAGGAGGTCAAACCAAAATCAGGAGGATGAACAATGGCCGTGGTAGTAGTCTCCAGGAGCTTTGCCTCAGGTGGTAGAGAACTTGGCCGCTTGCTGGCCAGAAGACTCGGCTATCACTATGTTGACAAGTCCCTCTTTCAAAAAGTTGCGCAGGACCTACATGTGTCTGAAGGGACTCTGGAGTCATTTGAGCAGAGCCGTGAATACCGAATATCCAATCTTTTCGCAAACTTGTTCAGTAAAAGATATATTCAGCGAATCGTTGGATATGACAAAACCGTGGTGGAAGAAAGCGAGTACCAGGATAGGTTGCAGAGCCTGATTGTTGGTGTAGCCAAAGAAGACGGCGCCGTTATCATTGGACGGGCGGCTCACTATTTCCTGCGAGATATGAAAAATTGTTACCGCTTTCGGCTGATTGCCTCCATGGAGTATCGCAAGAAGTATGCGGTGGAAAAGCTGGGGGTTGCCCCCTCACAGGCCGAGAGAGTATTGGAACGAAGAGACAGAAATCAGGCATGGTTCCATCGCTCAGTGTGTGGGGAAGAGTACGACAGTCCACTTCTGTTCCATTTGACTGTGAACATGGGGGTATTTTCTTTGGAAAAGGCAGCTGGGATTGTGTTGTCAGTTGTGAATCGTGGAAGCTAGGCAGTATTCAGTAGGCAGAGGGATTCATTGTGGGAATCGGAACTGCCTAGCGCTCACAAACGTTTATCGCTTTGGCACCAAGATTATCTCTATCCGCCTATTCTGACGCCTCCCTTCAGCGGTGTCATTGGATGCCACTGGCTTGTAGTAGCTGTAGCCGACTGCGGAGAGCCTTTCGGGCTCCAGCCAGCCTTTTTCCTGGAGAAAGCGCACCACTCCTACTGCCCTGGCAGCAGACAGTTCCCAGTTGGTGGGATATTTTTCAATCAACACCAAGCCGATGGGTACATCGTCCGTATGTCCCTCGACCACAATGTTCTGGTCTTTGTTCTCCCTTAAGGTGTCTGCAAGCTCCAGGAGCACCTCTTTGCCTCTTTTGGCGATCTCCACCTTGCCAGTATCAAATAGAATCTTGTCCACCAGGGTGACTTTCAGCTTGCCCTCTATTTCTTCAAGTTTGATTTCCTTGTCTTCAATCTGCTCTTTCAGGCTGTTCTCAATTTTAATCCTGGTGGCGTGGAGATCTCTGATAACTTGTGTCTGTTTTTCAATGGTGGATTGGCTCTCTTCCAAACTGACTTGCAGCTCTTCCATCTCTTGTGAGAGCTGTGCTTTCTTTTCATTAAATTTTCCTTGGCAATCTGCCAAGCTGTCGATACATTTTTCTCTACTTTCTTCAGTGTAGCCGAGTCTGGTTTCTGTCTGTTTTAACTTGTGTTTAGCTTCTACGTGCTCGGCCTGAAGCTGTACATACTTTGATTTGGAAACACATGAGGAAAGCAGAAGCAACAATGAACACAAGACGAAAAGCGATGGTTTCCGGCACATTATCTCTCCCCTTTCAATCTAATCTGTCCTAGATTATGACTGATAAGATAGTGAAATCATGAGTTTCAGTCAATAGGGGAAGCTTAATTAATCGAGGTCTTGAAACAGATTGTTTTAAAACTACCCCTCCGGGCATCATTTTGGGTGGGGAAATGATCCTTCGGGGCACCTCTGGTTTTTTGCAATGGTAGGGTAAAGGTATGAATTTGGACACATGGGGTGAAGGACATGATACGGAGGACTGGCTCTCAGAGCAAAGTACGGATAACTGGTTTGATCCTTCTGATTTCGTTGGGCAGCAAGCCCTTCGGGACATAGCAAGCCCCTAGGGATTGGGAGAATTGGTAGCGCGCACAATTGGTGTAGTCTCCGTGGCAGTATTTTTGGAGTAGCTCAAATGCTTGAGATTGCGGATCTATTTTGTTCTGATAAAACCAACACTCAGCATATATTTGGCACCGAGACATTTTATCACCTCACATTCGGGCTGACACCCGGGGAGGCACGTTTCCACCACGGTGACCAACTAAAACCAGTAGAAAACGACACCCGTGGCTGAAACAGATACTACTCGTTCTGAGATAGTAGCAAGGGACGTGCCTGATTAGGGGATTCTAGATTTCGGATTGTGGATTGATTGCGGCATAGCGCAAAGCGCAGAGCGCATAGCGAAAAGGCATGGGGCATAGGGAAAAGAGAAGATGTGGGATATGAGATATGAGATGTGAGGGGGCATGGAGCATGGAGCATAGAGAAATAAAGCGGGCAGCAGGCAGATTCGAAGCGATGCGGTGAGGAGGTCAGAGGTAATAGGTGATGGGTGAAAGGTAAAAACCTATGACCTATTACCCATGACCCATAACCTAGAAGATACAACTTCTACGACTTCTACGACTTCAAAGATTTTAACGGCTGTACCGGTTTCTACGATTTCTCCTTTTTGAGTGCCCTTTTCAATGCCGCACTGTGCACCTCACCGGCGAAGTGCACCGGACTTTTGCCATGTATGGGATCCCAGCCGGAGGGATCCGCAGAGCAGAAGTATTGGGTCTCCAGGCCAATACGCACCTCTGCCTCTTCTACGGGCAATCCCTCTACCCGCTTGGCAGCGTCCCAGGTTGCTCCGCACGGTGCACCTCGGCAGACTTGGATGCGGTCGATCTTGCCGTTCCTTATCTCCACAGCAAGCTCCGGCGCGCCAAAATATTCACCATATTGACCCAGGCCGACCCGCCTGGAAAGGCCGCATCAGGTTGGGGGGGTCAAAGCCCCTTTTACCCGAAGTTTCTTTCCTGAGGCTACGATGGGAATGTTTCTAGCACGGCAGGCAATTGCAAGGTCGTGGGAGAGGTCTGGATGTTTCAAGAAATCCAAAACCAGGTCAGCCTGAATGTCGGATGGCAAGTAGTCCCGGGTATCGTCCAGAATCGTAGGCAAGACCTCATTTATGGAGACAGTCTCGATGATAAAGCGCTCTTTCCCGTATCTTCGTATGCCCTGAACCTTCCTTTCACCACTGCCATTTTGTTGGAAGACCAGGATCTTCTCACGGCTGGTCTTTCGCTCGATTGTTCTTTCACCTGAAGGATAACAGCGTGTGCGTTTCCCGCTTGCCATTTGTTGCTACCTCTTGACATCTCTGAGCTCCCGGGGTGGGAGAGGTGTTTGGCACTGTGCTTCATAATTCTCGCATATTGGGTCTGGAAAAGCCAACTTTTTGCACTGGAGCATTAGCAGCAGAAACCTGAGGGAGGAAGGTCAATCATTTCTCTGTCCGTAGGAACCTCAAGGTCATTGCCTGCGCATCTGGCGGGTGCTGTTATGCCAAACCGGTGTCGCTAAGGAGCTTCGACACAGCGTCGGCAATAAACTCGCGGTCTTGGTCGGAAATGTCAACAAAGTGAACTCCCAACCCAAGTGCCAGGACCTTACCTGCCCAAATCACCTTAGCGGTAATAGTAATGGGTGAACCGGTTGGGGGCTGGATCGTTAAGGTAACGGTTTCTCCGGGTTCAAGTATCTCCTCACAGTGGATGTAAGCACCGCCGATCCCAAGATTTCGCAGCTTGGCCTCGATGACGTCCTGCTCGGTCTTGATGGTGACAGGCCATCTGATTTCGGCTCTCGGGTAAATTCTTCTTTCGGTGTTTGTAACCATGTTCTCTCCCCCCAATATAGAAAGCCCTCCTCTCGCCTATCGATAGTGATGTAAGGTAAGTTTATACTGAAAAGGTCCACTGATTTTACATCTTGTACAACACCTGCGCTTTCCAAACAATAGTAATATTTCGATAGCTTGGGCATATTTTAACTAATTGCTGAGGATTCAGCGTTCTAGTAATTCAATGGTCTAGGAGTAATGAGGTAGTGGAGTAATGGAATAATGTTGTAATGATAAGGAGTTATCTAGATTGAGATTCGGGCTTTAGCATTTTTCAACACTCCAACACTCCAGTACTCCAATGCTCCCCAACGAGTTTGATTGACTGAAAGGCGGTTAGAGGAATAAGACACTCGGCTAAAGCCACGATAAAAAAAGGCCCCTCAGCAAATAAGATTAGGATAACAACTTGATGCCTAGGGGCCGCCCTAGATGGAGGGGATCGCCCTCCTCTAGTTGACTGTGATATTTAAATCACAAACTCTATGAATGTCAAGAAAAAATCCAAGGAACAGAGAAGAAAATTCTAAGATTTTTTGAAATTATGCCCTCCGTGGCCACTTTCTAGGGCCTAGCCTCCTCCCAGGAACGGAAGAAAGGTGACGTTGTCTTTGTTCTTCAGTATCCTCTCCATGGAAGAGACCTTGTTGTTTACCGCCACCAGGATAGCATCTTCTGGAAACGGAAGTTCCGGATGATTTTTCTTGATATACGCCAAGACGTCAGCAACACGGGTTTTCTTTGGAAACCGGATTTGAATCTGATCACTCTGGGCTTTCGCGCGCTGCAACCCCAGGAAGGTAACAGATACGTACATGGTCTATTCTCTGCTAAAGGTTAACTCAAGCTGTCAAATGTCTAAAATGCGCTAAAATGTTCTAAAATGTCTAAAATTGAAGCTCCCTGCAGCATTTTCAAATCACTGCTTAGACTATATGGGCTTGCAGCAGCTCCTCGGCCTGGTGGTCTAATAGATCGAATTTTTCCAAGGTTTTTCGTAACGGTACCCCCTGGGGGGTATATCCTTTAGCTTTGTAAACTTCGTCACAGAGCTTTTGATATGCTTTTCGCCTAAGTTCCAAAAGAGCTTGGTGTCTTTCTTCGGGGGACTCGGGGAGGGCGGCGTCGGTTCCGAGTTGCTCTCGCAACCAGTCATCGTAGTAGTCGCTACGTGATTGGTATTCATTGAAGTAGGCCGGTCCCATGGCCCTCAGTGGTATCTGATCGAAATCCCTCGTCCCCTTTCCCTGGCGCAGGTTTATCATTTTTTGTAAGACATGCAGTCTCTCAGAGTCATCGAGAATATCCTGTACGCTTTTGTTCTCGCCTATTGTACCACTGTAGTACTGGGCATAGTATTCAAGAGTCGGCTGATTCTGGGAAGGGTTGTTTGTCTGGGCCGCTTCAGGATGGCGCACGTCGATCCAGGGAAGCTTGCAGAGTCCCACTGCATTGAACCAGGTGCGAATCAGTGGAAACCACTTCAAGGCGTCGGCCTTCATTTCAAAAGAGGGTATTTCATTGTGAACCTGATCAATGAAAATTAGCCAGGCCTCATCATGTTGGGGTCCCTTGAGGGAGAAGCCGTATCCGCCCTGCTGAGCCAGCGACTCTTTGCAGATATACATAGAGAATTCCAAGCCCTTCACTTCCATCCCGAACTTGTCCAGTTCGGATATAGTTTCCTCAAAGGGTGTGTTTGTTCTAGCACCGTACTTTTCTGCCACCCACCTCTTTGCCCGTTGCACCCCCTGACCGCATATCTTCCCCAGCCCCTCCCCTCTGGCTGTTTCGTGCAGCAGACGGTCAGCGGCGTCAATGTTGCCCCAGGATAAATCATAGCCGGTCTCTTCAACGGTTAAATAGCCCCGCTGATAGCACTCCATAAGAAATGCCGCGGTCACGCCCATAGAAATGGTGTCTAGGCCGTACTCGTCACAGTACCAGTTATATTCCATGGTAAAGTGAGGATCAAATATTCCCTGGCAGGTGACAGCTCCGAGAGTTTCGTATTCCGGACCATCAATACCCACCTTCCTGCCGGCCTGCGGCCCCCTGGTAAGGGTAACATCTTCGGCGCCTTTGGCACAGGCCAGATTGCAGCCCATATAGCAGCCGTCTGGTACTTCTTTGTTGAAGTAGCGTTCCAGAAAAACGTCAGCAAAAACCGCAGGAGCATCAGGATGCTGGCCGTATTGATAGTTATTGATTGGCAGTAAATGGAACTTGTTCATGTACTCAACCAGAACGGGAGTTCCCCAGGCGCGCAGGTTGAGCTGTTTGGGATCTTGCTGGCTTATTACCCTTTTTAGTTCAGCCCCAGCTTGCTGTACGGACTTTTGATCTGCAGGATGATTGGCCTTGACCCGGGCTTTGGTTGAACGGACTATCACCGCCCTCAACCCCTTGACTCGCATGACAGTTCCTGTTCCACCGCGTCCGGCTTGCTTGCTGCGGATACGGCGGCGGCGCCTATCGTAAAACAGGCTGTTGATAATCCCGAATCTGGCATGTAAAGCACCATTGCCGGTGGTTACTGCAGCGACACTTTCTGCAAGCTCGCCACCTGTGAATTCTTTCAACAGGGCCTCACCATATTCCAGTCCCCCTCCGTCAATTTCCTCTCCGAATGAGGGGGCTGTGGTGACAGTTATGGTGCCTTCATCGCCATCCACGATCAGCACCACTTCTTCTTTGGAGATTCCATGAACAGCAAGGGCGTCAAACCCTGACATCTTCAAGAGCGGAGCAAAATGTCCGCCGATATTTGAGTCGATGAAGGTCTCTGTAAGAGGAGAAATCGTGCCTACGACGAACTTCCCAGTTCCCGGAAATCTTGGTTCATTACCGAGAGGTCCACTGGCCATGACCAGAATATTTTCCGGACTGTCGTAGCGGGTCTGCTCGGTGGTGTCGTCCCAGATCATCTTCATGGCATAGCCGCGACCGCCGATGTACTTGCGCCTGAAATCAGGATCCACCTCTGTTATGGATGTGGTGAGGGAGCCCAAATCCAGCTGTAAGATCCGATCTGTGTATCCGGCTCGCACGGGAGCAACCTGATATGTTCTTGAGTCCAATGTTTTCATCTGTCCCCTTTTCACTGTTGGCAGTGGCTCTGGTTAGAAGAATAGGCCTGTTCTTGCGGATCCGTGACTGTACTGGAGAGGATAAATGAGTCGAGGCTGGAAGTTTCCGGAGCCCCTCCTTCGTTCGAAGATGGATAGACTCGGAGCAATCCTCATGCAATAGAAGACGGACAACAAGTAATGAGCAACGATTCTAAAGAAAAAAGCCCCCAAGCGAATTATGCCTTTTTGGGGTGGTGTTTTGCCAAAGCTGGAGCTGATAGGTAACGAATGGAACGAGCGACTTTTTTATAGGAAAAACCAGTAATTGTCAAGCGATTTGTATGCGGGAATTGTACCAGTCTTTCTAAGATTTCATCCCTGAGCTACAAACTAAGGTTTCAGGTTTCAGTGTTCAGGTTTCAGTGTTTTTGTTTTTCTTCCCTGACACCTGCTTGCCACGCCGTAGCTCAACAGGGCGTAGGCGGGACACCCGACACCTGAAACCTTGAGACTCAGTGTTTGAGATTTGATATTTTGCCAGGTTTCATCAGACTTCGGCATGAAGGAAAGACGTCAAAAGCTCCCTCTGGGGGCGGCCCAAAGCCGAGTTTTCAGGCCCGGATTGTTTACTTTATCGTGTTCGTGCAACATTTCGGCATGTATTTTGCTCTATTTTCTTCATAAAGCTATCACACATGACGTTTATCCTGTCCCCATAGACTGAGTGAAAAAAACAAAGCAGGGTGGACCCCAAAGTGCGTTCAGAAACGGTTCAGTCGGTGGGACGAGGTAGTCTCGGTTGCTGTATGACCTGAGATCACCATTGCCC